>NZ_JBITJQ010000006.1:0-448924 GCF_044460125.1 Nonomuraea sp. NPDC050153 | reverse complement strand
CTCCCAGTGGTCCCACCAGGGCCACATCAACAAGATCGGACCAGCGCTCTACGCCTGCACCTCATTGAGCGCTTAAGCCTTCGTCAGCAGGCTCTAAGACACAGCAGCATCCTCAGCAGGGTTACCGTCGTGCCCGTCGAGCGCCTGATGGGGCGGGAGACGAGGAGGAATAGCGAGGGGTCACGGGAAACGCGATCAGCGCCGTGAGCTGCGTCTCCCCAGATCGAGCATGATCGGCTTGCGTCTGTGCAAGCAAGTGATCCACCAGGCTTCCTGGGAGCCACTCGAACGGACGATCATGAGCTGAGATGAACGGGCCTGAACAGCAGAAGCGCTGGCGACCAGCGCAGCGAACAGGAACCGCCGCCCACCCTCCACTCCAGCCCTTGCTCAACCTATCGACATTCGATAGATTCTCATCGCAATTCGATGGAAGGAGAGGGCATGGGAAAGCTGGCAGTGCGTGCGCTGCGCGCCGTGCTCGTGGTGGTGCTCGCCGGCACCGTGTTCGTACAGGCATTGATGGTGTGGGTGTTGGTCAGCGGGAGCGACCCGGAGGACGGGTCGCTAGCGCTGACCCCGCTGCGCGTGATCACGATTCTGGGCATGATGTCGGGCCAGGTCGCCCTGGTCAGCGTATGGCGGCTGGTGACTATGGTGCGACGCGGAACCGTGTTCTCCCACGCCGCCTTCCGGTACGTGGACGCCGTGATCGGCGCAATCGTGGCGGCTGCGCTCCTGTGGTTCGCGGTCACGGTCCTCAACGCGCCGGGCCAGCGGGCCGACCCGGGGGTCACCGTCATCATGGGCGGGATTGGCGTGGCCATCCTGGGGGTCGCGCTCATCGTGCTCGTGCTGCGGATGCTGCTCGCCCAGGCCGTCGCGCGCGACGTCGAAGCGGCGCAGATGCAGGCCGAGTTGGACGAGGTGATCTGATGCCGATCACCGTCGACATCGACGTGATGCTGGCCAGGCGGAAGATGTCCGTGGGCGAGCTCGCGGACCGCGTTGGGATCACGCCCGCCAACCTGGCGGTGCTCAAGAACGGCCGCGCCAAGGCGGTGCGCTTCACGACGCTCGCCGCGCTCTGCGAGGTGCTCCAGTGCCAGCCGGGCGACCTGCTGCGCTGGGAGGCCGAGGACGCCGCGGGCGTATGACGTGCCCCAGAGCGGGCGTGAAACGCCTGGCACCATCGGCCTGACACGATACGTCGACCGCATGGACGTCAATCGTCGATCGCCCGCAGCACCGTCCCGACCTCGTTGGGTAAATTCCGGTTGACCTGCACCGCACCGTCCTGGTCGACGATCGCGACCCGCGAACGTGACCTCCCCACCGCCCCTGGGGCCTTCTGCTTTCCGACCTTCAACCGGTGTCTTCGGCGCCTTCGGGAGTCACCGGAGTCTGCTTCTCCAGGAGAGCGCTGGAGATCGCTTCGGTCGCGGCGCGCCGGTCGCCCTCCAGCAGGTGTCCGTGGACGTCCTTGGTGATCGCGATGCCGGCATGGCCCCCGCCTTGAGGCGGTTCCTGGTTGTGGGCGGTCTTGTGGCGTTTGACCGCCTCGACCAGTTCGGGCGTCAGGCAGAGGACGCGGCGTGAGCGCCTGGTCTTGAGTTCGCCGATCACGATGTGAGTCTTGGCGGTGGCGCTCAGGTTGCGGTCCTTGAGACGCTTGACGGAGTGGGTGACTCGGAGGGTACGAGCGTCCAGGCCGAAGGCGTTCCACATGAGCCCCAGAGCTTCGCCGCGCCGCAGCCCGAAGACGAGGGCCAGGAGGACGAGGACACCCAGGCGATGATCGGCGACGGCGCCAGGCCCGCGTATTGGTCCAGGTTCAGAAGTGGCTGAGAATAGGGGGCTGATCACCCCCGTCACTGTCGGCCCTGGCCCGCTACCCCTGCTGGCGGGTCGACGGCGACGGGGTGATCAGGCGGGCGGTGGTGTGTGCATCGGGCTCTCTTCGGTGGTCTCGTCGTACTCGTCGAACCACACTGATCCGCCCACGTCGGCCAAGAACTTGATCACGGGGTTGTCGAGCATGAAACACAGCGTTCCCACGCCGGGCCCCAGCAGGCTCCGGGTGAGCAGCAATTCGACCTCGGCTCCCTTCTCGGCCAGTTCTGAGAGTTTGTCCGCCACCACGCGGAGGGGATTGATCACAGCTGCGATCTGATCATCAAGCGATGCTGCCTCGTCAGCGGCCGGAGGTTCGAGTATCCACACATCTCCCGGCCCGGTGGACGAGTGGCGGACCCCGAGAAGATCGGTGATCTCCTCGGGGTTCAGCCCGTCGCTATGGATCCACACAGCCGCCAGCTGCTCAACACGCACCGCGCCTCACCTTCCACAGCCCTCATTCGGCCACCAACTGCTCCAGGTCCTCATCGGACAGACCCTCAACAGCGGCCTGCATGTGGTCGCGAGTAGTGGCCTGGACCACGATCAGATTGGGCTCCCGGAAGTACGCCTCACCTCGGGCGAAGGTATCGGCGATCTCTTGACCCAGCCGTACGGGATCGCATGCGGCGCCCGTTCCACTCCACCATGACGCCCTCAAACCAGCCTTTGGCCTCGACCTCCCAGGCGTGGTCGTCGAAGTCGTCAGGCCACCGCGTGGTGAGCATGCCAGGAGCGTACTACCTGGGTCACGGCATGATCGCCGTGCCATCAGCGTGCCATTAACCTCGGGTGAGGAGGGGCAACCACGGTTACTCCCGATCGGCCCGAGATCGCCGCTGACCAGGTAACCCGAGGTCCAGGACCGATGATGAGCGCAATTCCGAGGCTGATGGCATGGGAGCCGCTTTGGGGCCACCCGAACGGACGATCTCGAACTGCGGTGAACGGAGAGGAACTGCGAGGATGTCGTCATACGAGGTGGAGGACGCCTATGAACACCCACGAAGATCGTTTGGGGACCTTGTGAACAGAAGGTCAGGGGTTCGATTCCCCTCGTCGGCTCTGCACGATGAAGCCTCTGAACTGGTTTTTCCGGTTCAGGGGCTTCATTGTTTGTCAGGACAATATCGCGACCTCGTAAATGCGGCGACCGCCTCTGCCGGCCATTGACGGCCCTGGCGAAGACGTCCGCCGCCGTCGCGGCCTGCTCGTGGATGACGCGAGCGTAGACGCACAGGGTGATAGCCGCTTCGGCCTGGCCGAGGCGGGCCGCGACGACGTGTACGAGGACGCCGGCCAGGAGCAGGGGCGTGGCGTGGAGGTGGCGGAGGTCGTGCAAGAGGACGTGGGGGAGTTGGGCTCTCGGGTTCTCTCGGCCGCACGTAAGGAAGCCCTGGTCGTCTCAGTGATGACCAGGGCTTTTCGTTTGTGGCTCAGGTTTCGGCGTGCGGCGGGAGTCGGGCGATGCCGGCTGGTCGTCCCCAGGACGGCCCCACGCTCCGGAGTCCAGGACCTCGCTGATTCGCCGCTTGGCGATCTCTTCTTGACCTCCATGAGGCATTTCTCGCAGGCCCTGTGGAGAACCTCCATGCCGTTGCCTGCCGACTCGGGCCTGCTTCGGCGGAACACCCGCGTTGAGCCACGCGTTGAGGCAGGCGGTGAGGCGCGGTCCTCGGCGCTCCGAGCTGTCTCATGGGCCTTCGCCGGATCCGCGGGAACGTGCTCTTGGCCGGCTCGGCCATGGATGAAAAGGCTCAGTGTCTCCTGATTAGTTCCCCTGCCCCTCTGCAAGGGACGCCGCTCAGGCGGGAAAGATGTACACGGGTTTGCCCGCCGACCTCGGCTCCTTCTTGGCGCAGGTCAGAAGGGGCCGCTCTCCGGATAGCCCGCCTTTATGACGGCCTTGCGGGTCTTCGCGTTGAGTTTCTTCTCGCTGATGACCTTGCCGGCGGCCGGTGCAGAGATCTTCACCTTGGCGCCCCAGCCCGAATACTTGGTATCGGTGTGGAAGGCCATCTGGTCGTAGGCGGTGGTGTCGTCGTCCGGGTAGGTCGTCGTGTCGACGACCGCGCGGGTGAGCAGGTTGTGTGCATCGAAGTACAGGTGGAACTCGACCTTGCCTTCCCCGGCGGACTTGTCGTGCCGGAATTCAGCGAGTGTGGCGGTGCCTTGATATTGGCCGGTCGCTACTTCTGACGCGTTGTCCAGCATGAACTGCAGTTCCGCTGGAGTGACGCCCATGTCGAGGACGGCGTTTTTGCGCCCGCTGGCCTTCGACTGGATCCAGGAACGACCGGAAGGCAGCGCCTTGGCGATGCCGACGTTGGTCACGTAGGCGTTTCTGCCCTCAGCGATGACCCGATAGGGAAGTTCGGGCCCTGTCTGGCGTGAGGACATGCGGACACGGAGGTCGGCAGCCGCTACGTTGCCTTTGCCGAAAGCCAGGGTGCCGACCGTGGTCGTGTTCACCTGTACCTGCATAGCCTGGTCGTCGGCGGTGAAATCGAGCGTGATGCCGCTTGATTCGGTGATCTTTACGCCTTTGCCCGGGATCAGTTGGGCCTTCAAGGCTTTCACCTTGTTCGCTGGAGCGGCCTGCACGGATGCGACGGATGCCGCCTGAGCGGGTGCGGCCACCGCGCACACGGCCACGGCCGTTGCCGCGAGGCTTGCTAAGAAGAGCTTCATTAGTGTCCTTGCTTGGGGGATATAGCAGGGAAAAGAGTAAGAGAGCGGTGTTGGCGAGATAAGAGATATCTTGTAACGATCCTGTGCAGACCTTTGATCCCGAGTGGTGATGACCCTCGATGAAGGCGGTGGGGATAGTCCTTGCGTCCGCTTTCGTATTTTCGGGTCAGGGCTGGCAGAGGCGGCCATCTCTAGGAAGGCAAGCTTCTCCCCGCGGGGCTTGTCACGGGGGTACGGCTGATTGTCGCCGCCGTCGTAGCGCCCGAGGACGTCCGTCGGTGACCAAGTTCTGAGTTGCGGTTCGGGTTGCGATACGAGGCCGTTCAAGGGCGTAGGTCAGAGGATGTACTCGGTCCGATCAATGCATGCCTCCGGTGGGGGCACTCCGTCGGCGAAGGTGCTGTGGGCCGCCGAACCGCTCCTGCCGGAGCCGCTCTTCTCGCGCGGACCGGAAGACGCTAGGCTGATCACGATGAATACCTCCTACCTCAGATTGGGGGCCCCGTTCACGCAAGGTGAGTGCTGATGCCGCACTCGACCCCGAACGAGGATCCCCGCCTGACTCTCTGGCTGCGCGTGCGCGAGTTCGCCGTGCCGCCCCTCATGATCGAGTCCGCGACCGCCCGCCGTACCGCCGGAGACTGGGCAGCAGCGTGCGCAGCAGCACACGTGGACGTCGATCTCAACCTGCGCCACATAGCGCGCCTCCACGGCCGGGAACTGGCCACCCACCTCCGAACCGACCTCCGCCACCTGGCACCTGACCTGCTGCGCTGGCACATGCCGAGGATCGCCCCCAACGGCCTGATACGTCCGGGCCTGACCCTCTCGCTGGCCCGGTACCACGAGAGGGACAACCCGGTTCACCTCGTGGCCAGGACCCCACCGGCCTGGGCGGATGCCGGTCAGCGGATCAGCCTGGCGCTCTGGGACGGTTCCCGGTCCGGACCGCATCCGCACCCCCATCCGAATCGACGTTTCCGTCTCGACCTGCATCGCCACTTGTGGGATGCGCGCCGGGCCGGTGAGCTGCGTGCACGTTCCGAAACGGCACCGCACGCGCGGGGCTGGGCCGTCGATCGGTGGCCGGCCGAGGCCCGGTTGCTGCTCTCTGCCGAAGGGCAGGTCGGGGGTACGGTCGCAGTCCGGGTCTGCGGGCGGCGTCAGGTGATCCTCGATGTGGACGGGTCCCGGGTCGGCAACGAAGGACCCGCGCCGCCGATCTTGCCTGACGCAGCGACCTGGGTGCTGCCCGACATGGCGTTGCTGCGTGCCGGGCTGATCGAGGCCGACAGGCTGCACCCGCTCGTCGCGGCGGCGCTCGTACCCGGCCATTCGCCGGACGCCGGGCCACACGGCCACCAGAGCGGGAACGGGCCGCGAATGGTCGAATGCCGCGGCGCCCAGCACCGGATCGCGCTTGTGAACGGCGTGCTGGTCGCCCTGGACCACGACGCGAGCGAGATCCGGCGCGAGAAACTGCTGGCCGAGTTGACCGGCACCCCGTTGCCCTGTTTGCAACTGATCGAGGAGGCCCACCGCTCCCCGGAGTGCCTCCTCGACGTCCGCGCGCGGCTGGAGCACGGCGACGCCGCCGGTGCTCAGGCCACCGTCGATGGTCTCCTCGGACCTGGCGCGCAGCTGCCCGAGGGCACGCTACGCGACGTGCTGGAGAAGGCGGCGCGGCGGCGGATCGACCACGGGCTGTTCCGCGCCGGGCTCGGGTCGGAGCCTGGACCGGCCGAGCGACCGGACCGCCGCTCCCGTAAGGGCCGGGCACGCCCGCGCCACGCCACATTCCGCTGACGCTTCCTAGACCTCAAAGGTGATTCATCATGCTTTCGTCTGTTCATGTCTCGCGCCTTGAAGTCGCCGACGATCTGCTGTCCCTGCTCCGTGACACCGCCACAGAGCCGCGTACCGACACGCAATTGGAGGCCCTGACCCTGGCGGTGGCGGCCGACCTGCCCGTCCTGCTGTGGGGGGAGCCGGGGATCGGCAAGACCGCGGCGCTGCAGCAACTCGCCGAGGCGCTCGACCTGCCGCTCACGACGGTGATCGCCAGCGTGCACGAGCCGTCCGACTTCTCCGGCCTGCCGGTGGTCGGTGACGACCCCGCCGTGCAGGGCGTCCCGATGGCGCCGCCGGATTGGGCCGTACGTCTGGCTCGCACGGGCCGGGGGCTGCTCTTCCTGGACGAGCTGTCCACGGCACCGCCCGCCGTACAGGCCGCCCTGCTCCGCCTGGTTCTGGAACGGCGGGTCGGGGCCCTGCGGCTCCCGGCAGGTGTCCGGATCGTGGCGGCCGCCAACCCGCGTTCCTCCGCCGCTGACGGCTGGGAGCTGAGCCCGCCGCTCGCGAACCGGTTCGTCCACCTGCAATGGCGTCACGATCACGATGTCGTCGTACGGGGGCTCGGCGGGACCTGGCCGCGCGCGAGCCTGCCGTGGCTCGACCCGGAGCGGTTGTCCGGGGCGGTGACGTTCGCCCGGCGTGCGGTGTGCGGGCTCCTCACCGCCCGCCCCGATCTCGTGCACCGGCTGCCGAACAACGAGGCGCATCGGGGCGGCCCCTGGCCCTCGCCTCGCAGCTGGGAGATGGCGTTGTCTCTGACCGCCTTCGCCACCGCGGCCGACGCGTCCAAGGACGTGCTGTCCATGCTGGTCAGGGGCACGGTGGGAGACGGGCCTGGGCTGGAGCTGCTTGCCGCCATGGATCGGATGGACCTCCCCGACCCCGAGGCGCTGCTGGCCGACCCGGCGACGGCCGAACTGCCTCAGCGGGGTGACCTGCGCCAGGCCGTACTTGACGGTGTGGTGGCGGCCGTGCGGAAGCGGCCGGAGAAGGGCCGGTGGGACGCGGCATGGGCGCTGCTGGTGCGAGCGCTGGAGACCGGCGCCCCGGACCTGGTGGTCGTGCCCGCCTCCACGCTCGCCGCGCTGCGCCGCGCGGACTGGGAGGTCCCGGCCTCGATCGAGAAGCTCGCCGGGGTGGTCTCCTTGAGCAGGAAGGCGGATGAGGTCGCGGCGCGGGTGGCGGGCTGATGGACCTCGAGAAGCTCTTCACCGCCCGGTTGTACGCCGCGCGGGCCCGGCCCTATCTGGCGACGGCGCTGTTCGCGCTGCACCCGGTGGAGTCGCGGTTCGTGCCCACGATGGCCGTGGATCGGCATTGGCGGTGTTACGTCTCACCGGCGTTCGTCGCGCGGACCCCCGTTGAGGAGCTGGCGAGCGCGTGGGTGCACGAGGTCTCCCACCTGCTGCGCGACCATCACGGCCGCAGCGACCGGGTCGCCCGGGAGCGAGAGCTGACGGGACGGGGAGAGCGGCTGCGGATGAACATCGCCGCTGACTTCGAGATCAACGACGACGTGTACGGTGACGGGCTGGCCTGGCCCGATGGCGCCATCCAGCCGAAGATTCTGGGGCTGCAGGAAGGCGAGCTCATGGAGGACTACCTGCGCCAGTTCCGGCTCGGGCCGTACACACAGGGTCTGGTCTGGCTGGACTGCGGCAGCGGCGCCGACGGACTTGAGCGGGAGTGGGATCTCGGGCCGGAGGGCGCGAACGGGCTCAGCGACCACGAGCGGGAGGCGGTCCGGTTCCGGGTGGCGCAGGGCATCAACGCCCATCCGGGGAACGTGCCGAAGGGATGGCGTCGGTGGGCAGAGGAGGCATTCCACCCGCCGCAGCCGTGGCGGGAACTGCTCGGCACAGCCATCCGCTCGGCGGTGTCAGGACCCGGCGTGGGTGAGGACTACACCTACGGTCGCCCGCCGCGGCGCACGGCCGCCCTGCCCGGCGTCATCCTGCCGAGTCTGCGGCGCAGGCCGCCGCGGATCAGCGTGGTCATCGACACCTCGGGGTCGGTCAGCGACGCAGAACTGGGGAGCGCGTTGCTGGAGGTCGCCGCGATCGTCCGCGCCGTGGGCGGCCGGCGCGACCTGGTCAGCGTTCTGTCCTGCGACGCGGCGGCCCGGGTCGCGCAACCGCTGTGCCGGGCCGAGGGGATGACGCTGGTGGGCGGCGGCGGCACGGATCTGCGTGCGGGCATCGCCAAGGCGCTGCGGGCGAGCCCGCGGCCGGACGCCATCGTGGTCCTGACCGACGGACAGACCCCCTGGCCGCAGGAACGGCCGGCGTCCCGCATGGTGGTGGGGCTGTTCTCCCGGACCAAGCGGTCGTACGAGAGCGATCCCGGCTATGTGCCGGACACGCCGCCCCCATGGGCACGGGTGGTGGACATCGGCTAGGCAAGTCGGCCTCGGCGGTCCTACGCTCCGGCTCCGATGCCACCGAGCTACGCGGGCAGGAGCGTAGAACTTGCGAACAACGCTCCTGGACGGTCAGGGACGGCCAGGGAATCCCGGGGCGAGCACACTTCGACAACCGCGGCTTGACCAGGACGAATACCTCTCAGCATCGTGATCACCGCCTACTGCAAGGGCCGGATGCCCGCAGTCGGACTGGAGACAAAAGTGTTGGACGACGACATCACAGAGCAGCAGGCCGGCATCGTCGCCCTGCTGCTCCACCACGCGCAGACGCCCCTCACCGGCTCCGTGTACATCCGCGGAATTCTTCCGGCACCGGCATCCGCACCATCGGTGTGCGTGGTTCTCGGCCCCCCGAGCGGATCAGTTGACGAACCAGACCAGATGGTCGGCTATGACATCCCCCTCCACGTCGACGAACACCACCTGACCGGCATGGACATCGCCGGGATCCTCCGCACGATCTGCACAGGCGCCGGCCTCGACCCCAGCAGCCGCGTCAGAGACCTGATGGGAATCCCCCTCATCACCGTGGATCCCGGTTCCGTCGTTCCCTCCGCACCCACGCCCGAGGACAACGTCCACACGATCCTGCGCACCCTCGTGTGGCCCTGGAGAGAAGAACGGCTTGATCCGCTCCTGCTCGGATTCCTCTTCCGCGCCGCAGATGAACTCCGGCTCTATCTGGCTTCCAGCCAAGTCCCGAAAGGCGTCATCGCGGTGGACACGCGCCCGTCAGGAGCCCTTACGGCTCTCTTGGCCGCGCTTCCATCCCTCATCACCGAGGCCTACCGCTACGGCGAGCCCGATCCTTACTGCGTCCGCCTGGTCGACCTCACTGACTGGTAGGCGGTCACGCCACTTGCCCTCCTGCGTTCATACGGCCTGAGCCACGTCGTCCGAGTGCGTGTCCACGGCTTGCCGGAGTGCTTTCAGCGCATTCCCGATCCCCGAGGCATTCGGGCTTCGTCGCTCGCCGGCCAGGCGTCAGACGTCGCCGAACATCCGCTGCTTGTCGCTCTCCGGAGCATCGAGGACGCGCAGCGCACGGTTCAGCGACCCCTCCTCGAAGCCGAAGTGCGCCTTCATGGCCCCCTTGATCTCGTTGATCCGCCGGAAGAGCTCCTGCGGTGACGACTCGGGGGAGTTCAGCGCCTGCTGGAAGTCGGCCAGGAGCTGCGAGAGCACCTCATGCTCGGCTGTGAGCCGGGCGACGATCGGCTTCAGCTCCGGCATCTGTTCGAGCAGGGCCGGAAAGAACTCGGCATCCTCGCTCCGATGATGACTCCCCAACGCCGAGCAGAACGTGTAGCAGAACTCGCGCAGCTCAGGCTTGAGCGCAGAGGCGCGGTTGCCCTCACGGATCGCCTTCCGAGCCTCCTCCAGCGCCTTCTCCAGACGGTGGTGAACGTCCTGCAATTCCAGATGCCAGGCGAAGATGCGGTTACGCAGCATGGTGGGGCTCCTTTCCCGTAACGGAATCCGGCGCGCCGTCGCTGTGCTTGGGCAGGGCGAAGACGAGTGCCAGGGCGACGAGCGCGAACAGGACACTGGCGCCCATGGCGTACGTCGCGCTTCGGGCGAAGACCACGTCAGGGGAATCCCCGGTGGTGAAGTCGAGCGTGTCGAAAAGGAGCCGCCCGGTCACGGCGATGCCGATGGCGCTGCCGACCCGCTGCATGGTCCCGATGACCCCGCTCGCGGCCCCGGCGTCCCCACGTGAGACGGTCGCGACGATGAAGTCCATGTTGGGCGGGATGAACAGCCCGCTGCCGACGCCGCCGATGAGGAGCGGCGCGACGAGCGTCCAACCCCGCAGGCTGCCAGGCGAGACCACGGCCAGGATGATCAGGATGGCGCTCATGCTCAGTGTCACGAGAGCGAGGCCGATGATGAGCACGGTACGGCCGAAGCGAGCGGCGAGCTGGTCGCTCTGCGCGGCCCCGATGATGGTGCCGATCGCGAAGGTCATCAGCAGCAGGCCCGATTCGAGGGCCGACGCGTCCAGCCCGGCCTGCCACAGCAGCGAGATGGTGAAGAAGATGCTGGTGAACGCGGCGAAGTAGACCAGGGCCAGCACGACGCCGCCGGTGAAGGCGGGGCTGGTGAACAGGTGCGGCGGGACCAGGGGGTTTCCGCCGCGCCTGGCCACCCGGCGCTCCCACAGGGCGAACCCGCCGAGCATCGGAACGCTGAGCACCGAGACGAGGTAGACCCACAGCGGCCAGCCCTGGCTGTGGCCCTCGACGAGTGGGACGAGCAGGGCGAGCAGCGCGGCGGTGAGGATCACGAGGCCGGCCCAGTCGGCGCGGTCGTCCGCCGCGGTCCTGCCGGTGGTCGGGAGCAGCCGGAACGCCGCGACGACGGCGATGATGCCGATCGGCAGGTTGACGCCGAAGATGTAGCGCCAGCCGTTCTCCGTGCCGAACGCCTCGATGATCAGGCCGCCCGCGAGCGGGCCTATGGCGCTGGAGACGCCGATGACCGCGCCCATGATCGCCAGGGCCTTGCCGCGGAGACTGCCGGGGAACATCAGGTGGATGAAGGCGGTGATGGAGGTGTAGAAGATGCCGGCCGAGAGGCCCTGGGCGACCCGCGCGAGGTTGAGCTGCAGGTCGTTCTGGGCGAGCGCGCAGGCCACGCTGGTGAGCGTGAACAGGATCAGCCCGGTGATGAAGACCGGCTTGTGGCCGTACCGGTCGCCGAGGCGGCCCGCCGGGACCAGTGCCAGGCCGTACGCGAGCATGTATCCGGACAGCACCCAGGACAGCGTGGCCTCCGACGCTTTGAGACTGGTGTAGATCGTCGGAATGGCGACGTTGACGATGGTGCTGTCCAATAACGCCATGAAGGCGCCCGCCAGCAGGACGGCCAGCGCCAGCCAGGCGGAACGGGTGGTCACCGGGGCTTCACGTTGCTGGGTCATGCGAGGACCTCCGGGTCTTCTCGTCGAGGATCAACTGAGGCAGCTGCGCCGCGAGCTCCTGGTGCCAGGTGATCTCCGCCTGCAGCCGTACGACGTGGTGGCGCATGGCGAGGGATTCCGCCAGGGACAGGTAGCGTGCGACCGTGCGCATGTGCGCCTCGTAGTCGGTGAGCATCGCCTCCAGCGAGGCGAGGCGGGCCGCGATGACGGTCTCCAGGTCATCGAGCCGGTCCGGGTCGAGCCGGGTGATGGCGAGGTCGAACGGGTCGGGCCTGCGAACGATTTCACGCAGGCCGTTGATCTTGAGCGACGACAGGGCCTGAGAGCCGGCTTCGGTGATCCGCCAGACCTTGCGCGTCGGGTAGGAGCCCATCTTCTCCGTGCGCATCTCCTCGATCAGTCCCTCGGCGTCGAGGCGCTTGATCGCGCCGTAGAGCCCGCCGGTGGTGATGTCGGTCCACAGGTCGAGATGCTCCTCCTCGGACAGGAGGCGTAGGTGGTGCCCGTGCATGGGGCCGCGTTCCGACAACGCGCTGAGGATGAAGATGCGTATTGACGACACGCGACTAGTTTCGCGAGAGTAGTCGTAGAAAGCAAGAACCTGAGGTTCGCGACGTCGCGGTCGGGAGGCGGGGCCGGATGGAGGGATTCGGTGAGGTATGCGTATCTCGGACGCCCCGGCCACGTCTGTTAGGTATCCCTGCGATCGCCGCCACGATGCGCTCAGCGCCGGCGGTGACTGTGGTCCTTTGGACCTGTGCGATCGAACGACCACTCCACGATCCCTCATTAGAGGAGACAGATCATGAAGACTGTCGCAGTTATCGGAGCAGGCGTGGCGGGCCCGACCGTGGCGATGGCCCTGCAGCTGGCGGGGTTCGAGCCGGTCGTCTACGAGTCGCATCCCAGCGGCTCCGAAGGCGTGGGCGCGTTTGTGATTCTGCACGTCAACGGCATTGACGCCTTACGCGCGATCGGCGCGGACAAGTGCCTCGACGGGCTGGGATTCGACACCCCGCAGATGCGATTCCGCAGCGGGACCGGGCGTTCCCTGGGCGTGGCGGGCACCGGCCTGCCGCTGGCCGACGGGACGGTCGGGCGCACGATCCGGCGTGCCGACCTGTGCGGGGCGCTGAGGGACGAGGCGTTGCGGCGCGGGATCGATTTCGAGTACGGCCGGCGGCTGGCCGATGTGAGCGGCGTGGACGGCGGCGTCGTGGCTGTCTTCGAGGACGGCGCCAGGCATGAGGCCGACCTGCTCGTCGGGGCGGACGGCATCAAGTCCCGGGTGCGCGCGCTGATCGATCCCGCCGCGCCGCCGGCCAGGTACATCCCCAACCTGTACATCAGCGGTTATGCCAGGGCCGGGGTGGTCGACGTGCCGCCCGGGGAGTACCAGATGGTCTTCGGCAGGCGCTGCTTCTTCGGCTACACCGTGGCGCCGGGCGGTGAGGTGTGGTGGTTCGCCAACCCGCCGTACCCGGACGAGCCAAGCCAGAACGAGCTGCGGGAACTGGGCGACGCCCACTGGCGGGCGACGCTCGCCGACCTGCTCGGCGTGGATCCCGGACCGGCCGGGAAGATCGTCGAGGCCACTGATCACGAGCTCGTGGCATGGCCGTTCCACGACATCCCCACGGTGTCCCGCTGGCACCGTGACCGCATGATCATCATCGGCGACGCGGCGCACGCGACGTCACCGGCGGCCGGGCAAGGGGCGTCGATGGCCATCGAAGACTCGGTCGAGCTCGGCCGTTGCCTGCGCGACCTGCCCGATGCCCGGCAGGCGTTCCGTGCCTACGAGGGGCTTCGCCGCGAGCGGGTGGAGCGGGTGGTGGCCACGGGCGCCAAATGGTCGACCTTCAAATCGGTGGGGCCGGTCGCGCGAATGATCCGCGACATGATCATGCCGGTGATGCTCAAATATTATGCCGGGGACGGCGGGGCTTCCCTTGGCTGGATGCATCATCACCACATCGAATGGGATGAGCGGGTGCCGGCCGGGCCCCGTGGAATTGTGTGAAAGTCGGCGAATTCTCGCGCGGCCCGCTGGAGCTGCAAATAAACGGCTGAGCGGGCCGGGTTCTGTGCTGCCCATTTTCTTCTCTCTTTCTGAAGTATGCCCAGGTGGGAGTACGTGTTGCCGAGCGAAGTGTTTCGCCGAAGTCATTCAAATTTCACATTTCCCAGATTGAGGATTGCGCAAGAGAGATGATTGACATTTCGCGCTTTCCGGTATGGGATTGGTGGATGTGTAGCAGACTTCATAATAGGCGGCACACGGGGATTGAGCCGATCGGTGAGGCTTGGTGCCGTCATAGGGAGATCGAGGGGTTGCCTTGGACGGCAGAAAACGGATTTCGCTGACTGTGCCATGTTCCTTACCGGGAAATGCGCAGCACTCCGGTGAAAGCACGGGGGATTATCGCAACGACCGTCGCCTGGAGGAGCTGGTCAAGCTGGCCAGAGACGGCAACCAGCCGGCGTGGGACGGCCTTCTGTGCCGCTTCCTCCCGCTCGTCCAGCTGATCGCGCGCAGATACGGACTCCAGAGACAGGACGTCGAGGACGTGAACCAGGTCGTCTGGCTCAAGCTCCTCCAGCACATCAAGAGGATCCGCGACACCCGGTCGCTGGCCGGCTGGATCGCCACCACGTCGAGGAACGAGTGCGTGAACGTCATCCGGCGGTCGCGGCCCCTGGTGCTGTTCGACGACTGGCCCAGCTCCTTCGACGCGGCACACACGGTCAGCTACGACTGGATCGAAGAGGCCGCCGCCCACGAACGCAAGCGTGCGCTGGCCCGCGGGCTCAAGGGCCTGAGCAGGCAGCACCGCGAGCTGCTGAACCTGCTCGCCGCGGATCCGCCCCTGTCCTACGTGGAGATCGGGAAGCGGATGGGGATGCCTGTGGGCAGCATCGGCCCCACCCGGCTGCGCGCCATCGCCCGGTTGCGGGAGTTGATGGGCGTGGCGGCGGGTGCGCCGGAGCAGCGGAGGGAATCGGCCTGAGAGAGTGACGGGACGGCCGCGATCACGGCCGTCCCGTTCGCTTTCAGGGAGGATGCCGTCCGGCAGGACGTCATGCCAGGCCGAGCAGGAAGGCGCGGATCTCCGCCGCCACCGTCCCCGGCCGTTCCATGTACATGAAGTGCGCGGTCTCCGGGATCACGCTCAGCCGCGCGTCGGGGTGGTGCCGCCGGATCCACTCGGCCTGCTCGATGGTCGTGCACCTGTCGTGCTCGCCGGCGACGACCAGGGCCGGGACGGCGAGCCCGCGGATCGTCTCCGCGAGGTCGGGATGGCGCATCCTGACCAGATTCTGGTGCACCTCGAAGGTGATGGCGGACCAGGCGGCGCTGACCCGCCTGGCGACGTCCGGATGCTTGTCGTGGAAGAAGAAGGGGAGGGCGCGGGTGTTGGCCTCGCGCACGTACTCGGCCCAGGTCTCTTTGGTCGGCAGCTGCTCCGGCCGGCGGAAGGGCAGGCTGAAAGAGGCCGCCGACCCCATGAGGACGAGTCCGTCCACCAGGTCGGGCCGCCGGCCGGCGAGGGTGATGGCCACCGCCGAGCCGAGCGAGTGCCCGGCCAGGATCACCTTTTCCCAGCCGTGATGCAGGATCAGCTGCTCGATGTCGTCGGCGAACAGCGTCGCGCTCAGCGGGACGTCCAGCGTCGAGGACAGGCCGTGGCCGCGGAAGTCCACGGCGACGGTGTGATGGTCCGGGCTGAGCAGCTCCTGCAGGTCGGCGTAGTGCGAGTGGTTGTCGCGGTTGCCGTGCAGCATGATCACGGGAGGCCGCGCCGCCGTACGCGGACCGGCATGGCGGCAGAACAGCTGCACGCCGTCCCGCACGTTGACGTAGTCGGCCAGGGCCGTGCCTTCTTGGTCGAACATGGTGACTGACTCCTCGCGCCGATTCACTGGTCGATCAATGCGACGGGCCGTGCCCAGCCGGCGCCGGCACCCTGGACCCGGACAGGGGCGCAGAACACCGTGAAGCCCGTGGGGCCGGGGAGCCGGCCCAGGCCGGCCATGCGCTCGATCTGCAGATACTCGCGCTCGCGCCCGAACATGTGGCAGGGCCACAGGTGCCGGGAGTCGCCCGTTTTCACAAACTGCTCGATCATGTGGGCGGTCGGCAGGTCGAAACCGGCGGTGTCGACGCCGATCAGCTTCACGCCGTGGTCGACGATGACCTCGATCGCCCCGGGGGACATCGCCGGGTGCGCGGAGTAGTACTCGCGGTCCGGCCAGCGCTCGCTCCAACCCGTCTCGATGAGGACCACGTCGAGCAGCCTCAGCCGGTGGCCGATCCGGTCCAGCTCGCGCCGGACGTCGTCGGCGGTGATGACCTCAAGGGCCCGCTTATCGCGGAACGACAGCCGCACCCCGGGGCCGCAGCACCACTCAAGCGGCACCTCCTCGATCGTCTTGGCCGGTCGGCCCTCCGACGACGGCCCATAGTGATACGGCGCGTCCACATGGGTGCCGCCGTGCACGCTGAGGGTGACGATCTCGTTGCTCATGAACACGCCGCCGGGAAAGTGATCCTTTTCCAGGAAAGGCGCAGGAGAAATGCCCTCGCGTTCGGCGATCTGCTGGATCAGCGATTTCGCGGCATTGCCCAGCCGTTCCGGCCCGCTGTCATGCGTCCACCGGTCGATATCGCGGACACCCGGGTCGTCCGGATGCTGGGCGATGGTCATGCTCAGGTCGATCAGGCGCATGCGATCAGCCTCGCGGGGAGGGGACTCGGAGCGAATAGAACCGCATCTCGCTGGGCCGGAGGAAAAACGGCCGCATTTCCGCCGTCATGCTGTCGTGCGCGGGCGACTCCAGCCAGGCGGTGAATTGCTCGCGCTTTTCCCACTCGCTGATCAGGACGTAGGATCCGGCCGCGTCGTCCAGGCGGAGGAGTTCGTCCCTGATGTGCCCCGGCATGGTGGCGACGCGTTCCCGCGCTTTACCGAACGCGGCCTCGAATTCCTGCTCCCGAGCCGCGTCCACAGTCGAGAAGAGCATCATGCGAACAGTCATCCAGCATTCCTCCTTAGACAGTGACCGAGAACAGTGCGACGCTGCCACGGGTGTGCAGCGTGGCCTTGGTGAACCGCTGCGCCAGCGCGTTTTCGAGATCCTCCAAGGAGTCCTGTTCGTTGGCGAAGATGCCCATCTTGTTCATATAGCCGAGCTGTGATCGCGACAGCCTGGTCTGTGCCACGCCGAGGCTGAGTATGGTCGAGCCGAACAGTCTGCCACCCGGCCTGAGCAGCGGTGTGAGCTGGTCGAAGATCTGCGCCTTGTCCTGGATGCTGCCCGGCAGGCAGTGCAGGACATGGACGAGGGCGACCGAGTCGAACTGTCCTTTCCGCAGCGAAAGGGGTTTCAGCAGATCGGCCCGGATGCATTGCGGCTGGTGTCGGGCGATTCGCTCGGCGGCGCGGCGGAGAACGTCGGAGTTGACGTCCAGCAGGGCGATTCTCGGCTCCGCGCACGGGAACCGGCATCTGTTGAGATACCACCCCGTCCCCGGGCCGACGTCGAGATGGTCGCCCGACACGTTCCCGCGATACAGCGCGAGAATGGCTTTGCTGGGACAGCGCCAGGTGACCCTGTTCTGGAAACGGATGACGAGCGGGTCGTAGACGTATCTCAGAAAGAATGGCGTGTAGGCGGCCTGGCCCGCGTATGCCGGGTCGTCGCGCTCCAGACGAGGCTCGGGCTCATGACCGTTGTTGCTGACGCTCGGCGTGTAAGGCATGCTCTACAGACGGTGCAGCCCCGCCATAGATACCGAATATTTCCTGTATCAGGCGGTGGCCGCCCGCGTCTGAATGGCATACGTGTTCTCCACTATCCCCTCCGTCCCAGGGAGAATCATGCCTGCTGACGAGTCGACCCTCGACCATCGCATTCAGGGCAGCGTGGTCAGGCCCGATGATCCGCACTATGACGAATACCGCAAGGTGTTCAACGGCATGATCGACCGCCGGCCCGGTCTCATCATCCGCTGCGCCTCATCGGCCGACGTGGCCGAGGGGATCGCCCACGCCAGGCGGCAGGGCCTGCCGCTGTCGGTGCGGGCCGGCGGCCATGGCGTGACGGGCGACGCCGTCCTCGACGGCTCGGTCTGCCTCGATCTGCGGCCGATGAACTCCATCACGATCGATCCCGACCGCCGGCTTGCCCAGGTCGGGGGCGGCGCGAACTGGGGTGAATTCGACGCCGCCGCCCAGAAGTACGGGCTGGCCGTCACCGGCGGCCGGGTCCGCGGCACGGGAGTGGCCGGGCTGACCCTCGGCAGCGGGAGCGGCTGGCTGGAACGCAAGCTCGGCCTCACCTGCGACTCGCTGATCTCTGTGGAGATCGTTACCGCCGACGGCGAGGTGCGCACGGCCTCGGAGACGGAGAACCAGGAGCTGTTCTGGGGCGTGCGCGGCGGCGGCGGCAACTTCGGCGTGGTCACCGAGTTCACGTTCCAGCTCCACCCGGTCGGGCCGCAGGTGCTCGGCGGGCTCGTCATGTACCCGCCGTTCCAGCTCGCCGAGCTGATCCGGCACTTCCGCGACTTCATGGCGACGGCCCCGGACGAGGTCGGCGCGGGGCTCGCCTTCATCTCGGCGCCGGACGAGCCGTTCGTCCCCGAGTTCGCGCGCGGCAAGCCCGTCGTGGGCGCGGTCCTGTCCTACTTCGGCCCCATCGAGGAGGGCGAGGAGGTGCTCAGGCCGCTGCGCGAGTTCGGCCCGCCCGTGCGTGACATGGTCGCACCCATAGCCTATGCCGACCTGCAGGGGCTGCTGGAGCCCGGGACCCACGAGGGCATGCAGAACTACTGGAAGGCCGAGTTCCTCGCCGAACTGCCTGACGAGGCGATCGACCACATCGTGCGCTTCACCCAGACCGTGCCCTCCCGCTTCACGCAGACGATCCTCATGCCGCTGGGCGGCGCGCTGGCCCGCGTCGACAACGACGCCATGGCCTTCGGCCAGCGTGACGCGCCCTTCAACATCCACATCCTGTCGATGTGGGAGGACCCGGCCGACTCCGAGCGGCAGATCTCCTGGACCCGCGAGTTCCACCGGGCGATCGAGCCGTACAGTACCGGCGGCGCCTACCTCAATTTCATCGGCAAGGAGGGCGGGGACCGGATCAAGGCCGCCTTCGGGCCGGAGAAGTACGAGCGGCTGGTCGAGCTCAAGCGGCGCTACGACCCGGCCAACGTCTTCGCCGGCAACCAGAACATCCCGCCGCGGGCCGAGACGGCCGGGGAGGAGCCCGAGGAGGCGGAGCAGCAGGGGCACTTCGCCCCGCTTGCCGTACTCGAGCTCCTGAACGGGATGTGGATCGCCCGTGCCCTGCAGGTCGCGGCGCAGTTGCGGATCGCCGAGCGACTGGGTGACGGGCCGCGCACGCTCGCCGAGCTCGCCGGCGAGTGCGGCTGCGATTCCGGGGCGCTGGGTCGGCTGATCTCGGCGCTCAGCACGGTCGGCTTCTTCGCCCGCACCGGCGAGGACAAGATCCAGCAGACGCCCCTGTCGGCCGTGCTGGCCGACGGCCACCCGCACTCCGTCGGAGCTGTCGCCCGCCTGTTCGGCTCGCACTGGCAGTGGCAGACCTGGTCGCAGCTCGAATACTCGGTACGGCACGGCAAGCCGGCTCTCGACCAGGTAGTCGGCACGAACCTGCCGGACTTCCTCGACACCATGTCGCCCGCGGACGGAGCCCTCTTCGACCAGGCGATGACCGGCCTGTCCCGATTCCTCAACCGGACGATCCTGAACGCTTACGACTTCTCCGGCGCCGGCCGGGTCGCCGACGTCAGCGGCGGTCACGGCACCCTGCTGATCGACATCCTCGCCGGCGACCCGTCGCTGACCGGGGTCCTGCTCGACCGGCCCACGGTCACCGCCAAGGTGCGCGAGAAGGTGCGGGAGACCGGGCTCGGCGACCGGCTGGACGTGGTGGACTGCGACTATCTCAAGTCGCTGCCGGAGCAGGCCGACACCATCGTGCTCAACCGGGTGCTGCACGACTGGGACGACGACTCGGCCGCCGGTATCCTCCGCGCCTGCCGCGCCGCCCTGCGCCCCGGGGGCCGGATCGTCGTGGTCGAGCAGCTCATGACGGGCGACAAACGCGCGGCCTTCCTGGATCTGCAGATGCTGGTGCTGCGCGGCGGCCGCGAACGCACCAAGGCGGAGATGGCCGGGCTGTTCGAGCGTTCCGGACTCCGCCTCGCGGAGATGATCAACACCACCTCTCCCATGTGCCTGCTCATCGGCCACTCCCTCGACCACTGAACGGGGCCTGTGACATGACGACGACCACGAAGGCCATCAACGCTGCGGACGTCACGCCCAACCGCCGCCGCGGCGGCGAGATCCGCGTGACGCTGAGCCAGAAGACCTGCGGCGCCACGTCGGGATTCGGCGGCTCCGTGCTGCTGCAGCCCGGGGAGTACGTGAGCGAGCACTACCACCCGTTCTCAGAGGAGTTCATCCACGTCATCCGGGGCGAGCTGGAGCTGAAGGTGGAGGGCGAGCCGATCGCCCTCGGCCCCGACGACTCGTTCCTGGTGCCCATCGGGCAACGCCACCGCCTGGCCAACGTGGGCGACTCGACGGCGCACGTCGTCTTCCACCTCTCGCCGCTGGCGCCGCGCCCCGACCTCGGCCATGTCGACACAGAACCCCTTCCATCAGCGGGAGAGACGTGATGAGACGTGCCGTCATCACCGGGATGGGGGTGGTCGTCCCCGGTGGAGTCGGGCGGGACGCGTTCTGGAAGCTGCTGGCCTCCGGTCAGAGCGCGACCCGTACCCTGACCATGTTCGACCCCGCTCCGTTCCGCTCGCAGCTCGCCGCCGAGGTCGACTTCGACCCGCGGGCGGCGGGCCTGACCGAACGCGAGACGCGCCGCATGGACCGCGCCGCCCAGTTCGCCGTCGTGTGCGTGCGGGAGGCGCTCACCGACAGTGGGCTGGACCTGTCCGGAGTGGATCCGGCCCGCGTCGGGGTCAGCCTCGGCAGCGCGGTCGGCTGCACCATCTCCCTGGAGGAGGAGTACCGGGTCCTGTCCGACGAGGGCCGGCAGTGGCTGGTCGACCACACCTACGGCGTCCCCCACCTGTACGGGTACATGGTGCCCAGCACGCTGGCCGCCGAGGTGGCCTGGCAGGCAGGCGCCGAGGGGCCGGTGCAGCTGGTCTCCACGGGCTGCACGTCCGGTCTGGACGCCGTCGGCATGGGCGCCCGGTTGATCGAGGAGGGCTCGGCCGACATCGTCATCGCCGGCGCGACCGACGCGCCCCTGTCACCCATCACCTACGCGTGCTTCGACGCGATCAAGGCGACCTCGGTCAACAACGACGACCCCGAGCACGCCTCGCGCCCCTTCGACGCCCGGCGCGACGGCATCGTCCTCGGCGAGGGCGCCGCGATCCTGGTGCTCGAGGAGGAGAGCAGGGCGCGGGCGCGCGGCGCCCGGATTCAGGCGGAGCTGGTCGGGTACGGCCAGCGCAACAACGCCTTCCACATGACCGGCCTGCGCCCGGACGGCCGGGAGATGGCCGAGGCGATCCGCGTCGCCCTCCGAGAAGCCCGGCTGGACCCCACGGCCGTGGACTACATCAACGCGCACGGGTCGGGCACCAAGCAGAACGACCGGCATGAGACCGCCGCGTTCAAGGACAGCCTCGGCGACCACGCCCGCCGGGTGCCGATCAGCTCGATCAAGTCGATGATCGGGCACTCCCTCGGGGCGGTCGGCTCGATCGAGCTGGTGGCCTGCGTGCTCGCGCTGGAACACCAGGTCGTGCCGCCGACGGCCAATCTTCACGTGCCCGATCCGGAATGCGACCTGGACTACGTCCCGCTGGTCGCCCGTGATCAACGCATGGACGTGGTCCTCAGCGTGGGCAGCGGCTTTGGCGGGTTCCAGAGCGCCGTCCTGCTGGCCGCACCCGAAGCTGTCCGCCCATGAGCGCGCTCGCGATCACCGGCATGGCCGTCGTCGCGCCGACCGGCCAGAGCCTGGACCAGCACTGGTCGTCGGTCTTCGCGGGCCGCAGCGGGATCCGTCTCATCAGCCGCTTCGATCCGGTCTCCTACCCGGTTCGGGTGGCCGGCCAGGTGGAGGACTACGTGGCGAGGGGCACCATGCCCTCCCGCTTCATCCGGGAGACGGACCGCTTCACCCAGATGGGGCTGAGCGCGGCCCAGGCCGCGCTCCAGGACGCCGCGCTCGACCCGGCCGAGCTCACCGAGTACGCGGTGGCCGTGGTCACGGCGAGCTCGTCCGGCGGCACGGAGTTCGGCCAGAAGGAGATGGAGCGGCTCTACCGGCACGGCCCCTCGTGGGTCAGCCCCTACCAGTCCATCGCCTGGTTCTACGCGGCGACCTCCGGGCAGATCTCGATCCGCCACGGCACCAAGGGGCCGGCGGGGGTGCTCTGCGCCGAGCAGGCGGGCGGCCTGGACGCCCTCGCGCTCGCGCGACGCCTGGTCAGGGACGAGGTGAAGGCCGCCATCGTCGGCGGCACCGACGCCTCCCTGTGCCCCTACGGGCTGGCGGCCCAGCTCACCTCTGGCCGGCTGTCCACCGCGGACGAACCGGAGCGCGCCTACCGCCCGTTCGACACCTCCGCCGCCGGCTACGTGCCCGGCGAGGGCGGCGCCATGCTGATCGTGGAGCCCGCCGCCGAAGCCAGGCGGCGCGGGGCGCGGGTCCACGGCACCGTGCTGGGCCACGCCGCGGGCTTCGACCCGGCGCCGTGGACCGGCCGACCGTCGGCGCTCCGGCGGACCATGGAGCGGGCGCTCGACGACGCCGGGATCGGGCCACGAGACGTGGACGTCGTGTTCGCGGACGGGATGGCCGTCCCCGCGGATGACGCCGACGAAGCCAAGGCCATCGGCGAGGTGTTCGGGGGTGGCGGCGTCCCGGTGACCGTACCGAAGGCGCTCACGGGACGGCTGCACGCGGGGGGCGGCGGGCTCGACCTGGTCACGGCCCTGCTCGCCATGCGCCACGGCTGCGTGCCCCACACGGTGGCGACCACCTCGGTCCCCGGCTCCTACGACCTCGACCTCGTGCTGGACGAGCCGCGCCCGCGCGCGGTCGAGCGCGCGATGGTCCTGGCCCGTGGGCATGGTGGCTTCGTCTCGGCCGTCGTGCTCGGCTCATGACCCTTCATCGATTCGACGAGGAGAGAGCGAAACCATGTCAGAGCCCGCAACCGGCGTCTTCACCCTCGAAGACCTGCGGTCGATGCTGCGCGTCGACGACGCCGACGAACTGACCGAGAGCACCGCCGACGAGGACTTCGAGTACCTCGGCTACGACTCGCTCGCCAAGTACGAGCTGGTCTCCCAACTGGTGCGCCGGCACGGCATCAGGGTCTCGGAGGAGACGATGGACCACCTGCGCACGCCGCGGCAGGCCGTCGACCACATCAACACCCTCCTGGCCGCCACCCCGGACAACGCGGTGAGGTCCTGAAATGTCAGCACACACCGACAACGCCATCACGATCGCCGCGCCTATGGACCTCGTGTGGGACATGACCAATGACATCGAGTCGTGGCCGGGGCTGTTCAGTGAGTACGGCGCGGCGGAGATCCTGCACCGGACCGGGAACACCGTGCGGTTCCGGCTCTCCATGCACCCCGACGAGAACGGGGTCGTGTGGAGCTGGGTGTCGGACCGGACCGCCGACCCCGCCACCCGGACCGCGCGCTCCCAGCGGGTCGAGCTCGGGCCGTTCAAGTACATGTTCCTGTTCTGGGAGTACCTCCCGGCCGAGGAGGGAGTCCTGCTGCGCTGGGTGCAGGACTTCGAGCTGAAGCCGGGGATGCCGGTCGACGACGCGGGCATGGCCGACCGCATCAACGCCAACTCCGCCGTGCAGCTGAAGCTGATCAAGGAAGCCATCGAAGCGGCGGCGCGCGGCTGAGCGCGTCCCGGCGCTCTCGTCCGACACCACGCTCGACCCGTTCCCTTCCGCCCCATCTCCCTCTCGACCTATTTCGAGGAGTCTTGCGCATGGCCAAAGCGACGGATGCCGCCGGGCACGGTGACTGGGAGGTGTGCCGGGAATGCGCCGCGCTCGTCTATCGGCCGCGGCTGCTGCGATCGCGCCGCGTCTGCCCCGAGTGCGGGCACCACCAGCGGCTCACCGCCGGGGAACGGATCGCCACCATCGCCGACCCCGGCTCCTTCACCCCCGCGCCGCAGGTCGGCGGCGGCGACCCGCTGGGCTTCGCGGACTCGCGGCCATACCCCGAGCGGCTCGCCGAGGCGCGCGGCCGTACCGGACTGCAGGACGCCATGCTGTACGGCGGAGCCACCGTCGGCGGCCGGCGGGCCGTGGTGGCGGCGATGGACTTCGCCTTCCTGGGCGGCAGCATGGGCTCGGCCGTCGGCGAGACGGTTACCCGCTCCTGCGAGGCGGCGTTGCGCGAGCGGGTCCCGCTGATCCTGGCCATCGCCTCCGGCGGGGCGCGCATGCAGGAGGGCGCGGTCTCGCTGATGCAGATGGCCAAGACCGCCCAGGCCATGCGCGCGCTGCGTGACTCCGGGCTGCTCAGCGTCTGCGTGCTCACCGATCCCACGTTCGGCGGGGTCACCGCCTCCTTCGCGACGCAGGGCGACGTCCTGGTGGCCGAACGCGGGGCGCGCATTGGCTTCGCCGGGCCCCGGGTGATCGCCGCCGCCACCCGGGAGGAGCTGCCGCCGGGCTTCCAGACGGCCGAGTACCTCAAGAGCCGCGGCCTGCTCGACCGGGTCGAGCCCCGGAACGACCTGCGCCCGCTGCTGGCCAGGCTGCTGGCGGTGACCTCGGTCGGGGAGGCGGGCGAGGTCGCCGCCTGGGAGCGGCCGCCGGAAGAGCCGCAGGAGGCGCTGGGGGGATCGCAGGAGGAGCCGACGCCGTACGAGACCTTGCGCCTGGCTCGCGACACCCGCCGCCCCACCGCGCTGGACTACATCTGGCAGATCTGCACGGACTTCGTCGAGCTCCACGGCGACCGGCTGGAGGGCGACGACCCGGCCATCGTCGGCGGGCCCGCGCTCCTCGACGGCCGTCCCGTCATGATCATCGCGCACCAGAAGGGACACGGCACCGACGAACTGGTCGCCAGGAACTTCGGGCTGGCCCACCCGGAGGGCTACCGCAAGGCGCTACGGCTGATGCGGCTGGCGGGCAGGCTCGGCCTGCCGGTGGTCACCCTCGTGGACACGCAGGGCGCGGCTCCCGGGATCCGCGCCGAGGACCGCGGGCAGTCCTGGGCGATCGCGGAGTGCCTGGCCGGCATGTCGGAACTGCCGGTGCCGGTGGTCTCCGTCCTGATCGGCGAGGGCGGCAGCGGGGGAGCGCTGGCGCTGGCGGTGGCCAATCAGGTGCTCATGCTCCGGCACGCGGTCTACTCGGTGATCAGTCCGGAGAGCTGCTCCACCATCCTGTTCGGTGACCCCTCCCATGGCCCGCGCATGGCCGACGCGCTCCGGATCACCGCGCAGGACCTGCTCCGGCTGGGCATCGTCGACGGTGTCGTGCCGGAGCCGCCAGGCGGTGCCCATACCGACCCTGCTGCCGCGGCCGGACATCTCAGGGCCGCTGTCCGGCAGGCCCTGCGCGAGCTCGCCGGGCTGAGTGGCGACGAGCTGCGCAAACATCGCTACGAACGCTTCCGGGTGCTGGGGATGATCGCCGATGACTGAGCACACCGACGAGCGGCACGCGGCGCTCCGCCTGCTGCGCGAGGAGGCCGGCAACCTCGTCAAGACCGTGCCGGGGCCGCTGGCCAGCCTCTCGCTGCGGGTGGGTGAGTGGGCACTGGACATCTCGTGGGCGCACGGGACCGCACCCGCCGGCCCGCTGCAGGCGGTGACGGCGGCGGAGGAGGAAACGGAAGCGGCCGATCCCGGGTTGCACGAGGTCACCGCCCCGCTGGTCGGGACCTTCTACGTGGCGCCCGAACCCGGCGCCCCGCCGTACATCCAGGTCGGGGAGTACGTGCGGGCGGGACAGACCGTCGGCCTCGTCGAGGCGATGAAGCTGATGAACCCGGTCAGGAGCGATCTGGCGGGCGAGGTGGTCGAGGTCGTGACCGCCGACGCGACGCCCGTGGAGTACGGCCAGGCGCTGGTGCGGATCAGGGCGGAGGAGCCGTGAGCTTCAGCAAGATCCTCATCGCCAACCGGGGTGAGATCGCCCTTCGCATCGCACGGACCTGCCGCGAACTGGGCATCGCGACGGTCGCCGTCTATTCGACGGCCGATCGCGATGCCCGCTTCGTGGCCTACGCCGACGAGGCGGTGCACATCGGGCCCGCCCCGGCCAGGCGCAGTTACCGCTACCCGCCCGCGATCATCGAGGCCGCCCTGCGCACCGGCGCCGAAGCCGTCCACCCGGGCTACGGGTTCCTTTCGGAGGACTCCGACTTCGCGCGGATCTGCGCCGACAACGGGCTCGTCTTCATCGGGCCCAGCCCGGAGGTGATGGAGTGCGTGGGCGACAAGGCGCGGGTCCGCGCCCTGCTCGCCGCGGCCGGGCTGCCGATCCTGCCGGGCAGCGACGGTCCCGTGGCGACGCAGGGCGAGGCCGAGGAGGTGGCCGAGCGGATCGGTTACCCCGTCATCGTCAAGGCCGCCGCCGGCGGTGGCGGCCGTGGCATCGAGTCGGCAGGCGACCGCGCCGAACTGCGCGAGGTCTACCGGCGCACGACCGCGCTGGCGCGCCAGGTGTTCGGCAACGGCGAGGTCTACCTGGAGCGGCTGGTCCACGCGCCGCGTCACATCGAGGTCCAGTTCCTGGCCGACACACATGGCACCGTCCTGCACCTGGGCGACCGCGACTGCTCGTTGCAGCGCCGCAACCAGAAGCTGGTGGAGGAGGCGCCCTCACCGCTGCTGCCGGACCGGGTGCGCGAGTGGCTCGGTGAGCATGCCGTGGCCGGGGCGCGTCATGTCGGCTACACCGGTGCGGGGACCATGGAGTTCCTGCTGGACGCCGCGGGCGAGATCACCTTCATGGAGATCAACGCGCGCATCCAGGTGGAGCACCCGGTCACCGAACTGCTGACCGGCGTCGACCTGGTGCGGGAGCAGATCCGCGTCGCGGCCGGCGAACCCCTGGGCATCACCCAGGACCAAGTCACGCTGACCGGCGCCGCCATCGAGTGCAGGGTCAACGCCGAGGACCCGTCAGCGGGCTTCCGCCCCACGCCCGGCCGCCTGACCGCCTACCGTCCACCGGGCGGCCCCGGGGTGCGCGTCGACTCCGGGTTCAGCCAGGGCGACGTGATCCCGCCGGACTACGACTCGCTGCTGGCCAAGGTGATCGTGTGGGCGCCGACACGCGAGCAGGCGATCGTCCGTGCCGATCGGGCACTGGCCGAGTTCGCCGTCGAGGGGCCGGGAGTGGCCACGACGATCCCGCTGCTACGGCGACTGCTGGCCCAGCCGGACTTCGTGGCCGCCAGTCATTCCACTGCCTTCGTCGACCAGCTGACCCATGAATTCGACTCTCCTGGAGGAATCCGGTGAATGTCCTGCACACCATTAAGGGAATTCTCGTCTCCGACCTTCTCGTCGATATCCCGGCGGAGCGGATGCAGCTCGATGACAGCTTGCGCGATGTCTATGGGCTCGACTCGCTCGGCTACGTCGAGCTGCGGGTCTGCATCGAGCAGACGTTCGGGATCACCGTCGACGACGACGATTTCTCCCCCGAGCACTTCTCCACGCTCGGCGGGATCCAGACGCTTGTGGAGCATCTACTGAAAGACCGGGAAACGGTCGGCTGACTTTCCGCGGAGAAAGAAGGGATCGTCCACCATGCAACTCCAGACGGCGTCACCGCAGGCGGAGCAGTCCTCGGCCGACCGCGCGCTCGGCTTCACCGAGATCAAGAAGTGGCTGCGCCACCGTCACCCGATGATCTACATCGACCGGGTCACCGACCACGAGCCCGGGGTGTTCCTCCGGAGCCTGTTGTCCGTTTCCGGCAACCTTGACGCGATCGC
Source organism: Nonomuraea sp. NPDC050153 (assembly GCF_044460125.1). Classification (NCBI taxonomy): domain Bacteria; kingdom Bacillati; phylum Actinomycetota; class Actinomycetes; order Streptosporangiales; family Streptosporangiaceae; genus Nonomuraea; species Nonomuraea sp. NPDC050153. The sequence goes on along the minus strand of NZ_JBITJQ010000006.1, from coordinate 421,110 downwards.
GGGACACTTCCCCGAGCGTGCGATCTACCCCGGCAGCCATCTCATGCAGGCCTTCGCCCAGTCCGGCATCATCCTCTACCTGCTGAGCACCCGTCCGCTGGCCGAGGACGAGCTGACCCTCATCGGCTCTGTCACCGCCCGCTTCACCAAGCCGGTCGTCCCCGGCGACCAGGTCGTCCTCGACGTCCGCGCCGATCGGTTGCGTGGCGACGCATTCTTCTTCTCGTGCCGCGCGTCCGTCGACAGCGTGACGGTCGCCGCCTTCAAGGGGACGCTCACCCGGACGACGGTCGCCGCGATGGGCCGGCAGTTGTGGTGAACGCGCCCGTGGCCGTCGTCACCGGGATGGCCTGGACCACACCGCTCGGCGACGGGCTCGACGAGGTGTGGCGCCTGCTCTGCTCGGGCGCTGACGGCGTCGTCCCGGTCGGCTCGCCGCACCGGCTCCGCACCCTGCTCGCGGGAGAGGTGCCGGTCCCGCCGTATGCGTCGGTCGCTCCGGAAGAACGCCAGATCGCCATCGCCGTCCGCACGCTGGCCGGGGCCTTCGCCGAGGCCGGAGTGGCGGCGGATGATCCCTCGGTCACGCTCGTGCTCGGCACCAGCTTCGGCGGGCAACTCGACGCGGAAGACGAGGAGCCCGAACGGCACTGGACCCAGGAGGTCGCGCATCGGCTCGGCCACCCGGGTACCCCGTTGTGCGTGACGACCGCCTGCTCCGCAGGAGCGGACAGCCTGCTCGTCTCGGAGGCACTGCTCCGAAGCGGCCGGGCCCGGATCTGCGTGGCGGGCGGAGCCGACGTACTGAGCGAGGTCAAGCGTCTCGGGCATTCGGCGCTCGGCACGATGAGCCGTACCGGGCTGCGAGCCTTCGACGCCGGTCACGATGGAATGGTGCTCGGCGAAGGCGCGGGGTTCCTGGTCCTGGAGCTGGAGGAGACGGCTCGCGCTCGGGGCGCTCGCATCCTCGCCCGCCTGGACGGCGTGGGATCCGCCAACGACGCCACCGGCCTGACCGCGCCCGACCCCACCGGTGACAGCGTGGTCGCCGCGGTGCGCAGATGCCCGGGCGGCACCGAAGAGGTCGCCGTGGTCTGCGCCCACGGGACGGGCACCCCCGTCAACGATGAGGTGGAGGCGACCAGCCTGCACCGGCTCTTCGCCGGGTCAGGGAACGGCCCGATCGTCTTCGGTACGAAGGGCGCCCTTGGCCACAGCCTGGGCGCTACCGGCGCGATCGAGGCGATAGCCACGATCCTGGCGCTGCGGCACCGTGCGGCACCGCCGCTCGCAGGGCTGGACTCGCCGATGCCCGGCTTCACGCTGCGGCTGGCCGACGGCACGGCGCAGGAGGTGCACGGCGGGGCAGGGCTCAGCCTGACGCTGGGGTTCGGCGGGTTCAACACGTGTGTCCGGTTCTCATGCGGGCAGGAGAGCTTCCCCCACGGGGAGGAGATCGCCTGGCCCGGTCGCCTGGCCGTCGCCGGTCATGGCACGGTCACGGTCGAGGACCCCGCCGCCCGCTCCGCCAACCGTCCCTCCCTCTATGCCGACCCAGTGGCCTGGCTGGTCGCCGCGGCTGTGGAGGCCGCCCTGGACGAGAGCGGCTGCCGGGAGGACGTGCTCGCCGCCCGGGACGACGTGGCGGTGATCGTGCTCACCGGTGCCCAGGCCCTGCCGACCTCCAGGGTGCTCGCGGCCCAGGCGGGCACGCGTGGCCGAGTCTCGCCGCTGCGCTTCGCCGGCGCCAACCCGGGCATCCTGACCGGGCTCACCTGCATCCAATGGGGCCTGCGCGGACCGTCGCTGGTCCTCGCGGCGGCCGACGACAGCACTGTCGACGCGGCTCTGACGGTCGCGGAGTCGTGGCTCAGCTCCGGCCAGGCCCGCTACGTGATCGCCGCACGGCATCAGGCGCACCCTGAGGGGCACACCGTCCGGTGCGCCGTGCTGCATGCCGCCACGGAGCCGGGCACCGATCCCCGCGCCCTGCTGACCGCTCCGATCGTTTCTCTCGCCACCACGGCATGAAGGGAACGCCCCCGATGTCCGTCACAGACCACGGACCGCCGCTGGACGCGGGACTGGTCGCCGACTTCCTGGCCCGCTCGGCCGACCTGGACGCCAGGACATCCCAGGAAGGGATCGACGGCACCCTGGACGACCTCGCGAAACTCGGCCTCGAACCTGGCGACGCCGTCATCGTCGCGCTGTCCAACTCCATGCGCACGGTGCGCATCTATCTGGCCACCTTGCTGCTCGGCCTCGTCCCGATCGCCATCGCTCCCCGGACCCCGCCCGCCCGGATACGGCGGCTCGCGGACACGCTGGAAGCGCGGGCCCTGCTGGCCGCCAGACCGGACCCGGACAGGTACGGTGCAGCCGCCACCCAGGCCGTCGGAGGCGTCGAGGCGGTGCTGCTCGGCGGCGCCACGCCACCGGAGCAGGCCCAGCGAGCGAGACCCGAGGACGACGCCGCCCCGCCGTATCGGGCCGGGCAGGTGCTCATCTCCACCTCCGGCACGTCCGGAGCCTTCAGCGCGTGCCTGCATCGCGCCGCCGCGCTCCTGCGCAACGCCCGCCGTCACGCCGCCGCGGTCGGTATGACAGCCGGCGACACCGTGCTGGTCAACCTGCCGCTGTACTACTCCTACGCGATGGTCGCCCAGGTGCTGGCCGCCTACGCCACAGGCGCCCGGATCGTCGTCACGGGCCCGCCCTTCACCCCGGCCGGCTATGAGTCGGCCATCGTGGCCCACGGCGTGACGCACTCCTCCCTCACTCCCGAACTCGCCCGCAGGCTCCTGGCCCACGGCGTCCTGCCGTCAGGACCCCGGGTCATGACCATCGGCGGGGACCAGATCCATCCATCCCAGGTCGCCCGGCTGCTGTCGGCCAGGCCAGACGGCGAGCTGTACCTCACCTACGGACTGACCGAAGCGGGACCGCGCGTCCTGACCCTCGCCGCCCACGCCGAACCGGCCCACCGGCACGCTTCCGCCGGCCGGCCCCTCCCGGGGGTTCGGACATCCCTGCGCGCGGCGACCGGCGAACTCCTGGTGGAGTCCGACACCGTGCTGGAGAGGAAGATCGGTGGCCCGCCGGCCGAACGCACCCTGATCGCCCCCGGCCGGATCGCCACCGGCGACGTCTTCGCCATCGACGACGACGGCTACCACTACTTCCGCGGCCGGCTGTCGGACTTCGCGATCATCCGTGGCGAGAAGGTCTCGCTCAGCGGCCTGCGGCAGACCGTCAACGCCCTCGCCGGGGTCGTGCGGTGCGGGTTGCGGCTGGCCGAGGCCGCGGACGGCGAGAGCGTGCTCGACCTGGAGATCGCGGTCACCGACCCGCGGCCGGACACGGAAGCGAGGCTCCGGTCGGAGCTCAACTCCCTGCTCCTGCCCGCCGAACGCCCCCGCGCCATCCGGATCGCCGCCGCCGACCCTGAGGACTTCCACAAATGACTGATCGGACATTGCTCTTCTGCGTGCCCTACGCCGGCGGCTCGGCCCGGGTCTTCCGCGGCTGGCAGGAGTGGTTCGCCGACGACGCCGAGGTCGTCCCGCTGGAGCTCGCGGGCCGAGGCACCCGCTCCGCCGAGCCGGTCGCACCTTCGGTGCCCGCGGCCGCCACGGACCTGGCTCGCCGCGTACGGGAGAGAGCGGCGGGCCGGCCGTACGTCCTGTTCGGGCACAGCATGGGCAGCCTCATCGCCTACGAGATGGCTGCGATCAACGAGGATTCGGCGGGCAACGGGCCGCGGCTGGTCGTCGTATCCGGTCGCAACTCACCGCATAAGAGGGCGGCCTGGGGACAGGACGCTCTCGGGCTGACCGACGTGGAGCTGTTCGAGGCGCTCCAGGCCGTGGGCGGGGTGCCGGCCAGGCTCAGCCCGTCGATCGGCGCCATGCTCTTCATGCCGCTGATCCGCGCCGACCTGCGCAACACCATCTCCTACGATCCCGGCTCGCCGCCGCGCCGGATCTCCGCTCCGCTGCTGGTGGTCCATGGGCGGGAGGACCCGCTTGTCGGGCCGGACGCGGGTGCCGGCTGGGCACGTTGCACCCACGGGGCATGCAGGCTCCTGCGCCACGACGGGAACCACTTCTCGATCTTCGAGCGCGTCGGTGAACTGGCCGCGACGCTGAGGCCGTTCCTGGCGATGGGTGAGGTTCAGGCGGTGTTGAATGGATCAGATGATCGACGAACCGCTGGAGCGGCTCCGCATCGCCGCACGACGCGCTCGTGAGCTGGCCCGGAATCGGGCGGCCACCGGCCTGCGCCACGAGGACGCCGACGACGACGCCGGCACGATCGACACGGACGGCGCCCAAGGGTTCGACCCGTTCCCGCTGCTCGAAGCCCTCCACCGAAACGGCGTCCGGGCCGTGGTGATCGGCCAGGTCGCCGGCATCATGCATGGATCCACCGAACTGACCGGCGATCTGGACCTGCTCTGGGACGGTGTCCCGGCCCACGCCCCAGCCCTGGCGGCGGCCTTCGCCTCTGTCAACGCCCAACTTGCCGACGAAACGGGCACTCCCCTTGCCGCTGACCCGGATTCCTTTCTCCGCCCCAAAGTCCAGTTCACCTCACCCGGAGCCGGCGGTGACTGCTGCACCCCGGCGCTTCCCTGGGGAACCCTCTCGGTCCGAGGGTTTCTCGACCGCGCGATTGTCGCGGTCGACGCGCGCGGCCTGGAAGTTCACTATGCCTCCCGAAACGATCTGATCCAGATGCGCCGCGCCTTGGGCCGGCCCAAGGACCTCCGCCGAGCGGACGAGCTGGACTCGCTGCACGTCCCCTGACCTGAGTGACGTCCGCGATGCCCGACGCGGCAGCGGATACGGCGACAGCCCCCACCACCACTCACGATCACGGCCGCCGGCAGCTGTCGCGAGCCAGGGTGTGGCGACGGTGTAGAGGTACTGGGTGGGTCGCGTGCAGATGGTCCCGCGGGTGGGGCGCCGCCCGTACCGTCGCTGGGTATGCGGACAGTGGACGTACTGGTCGTGGGTGCGGGCCTGGCCGGCCTGCGCACGGCCCGCCTGCTCGCGCTGCGAGGGCTGGACGTGATGGTGGTCGACCGGCGCAGGTCGCTGTCGACGGGCATCCGTACGACCGGGATCTTCGTGCGTCGTACCCTTGACGACTTCGACCTGCCGGACCGGCTGCTCGGGCCCGGTGTACGGGACGTACTGCTGTATCCGCCGTCGCGGCGGGCGCCGATCCGGCTGACCAGCGAGCGGGACGAGTACCGCGTGGCTGACATGGCGGCCGTCTACGAGCACGCGCGCCGTGCGGCGGAGACGGCCGGGGCCCGGGTCCTGCTGGGCGTACGGTATGTCGACGCGTCGATGGGACTCGTACGGTTCGCGGGTGCGGAGCCGGTGACGGCGCGGTTCATCGTCGGCGCGGACGGGGCCCGTTCCCGGGTGGCGCGTGATCTCGGCCTTGATGTCAACCGGCGGTTCCTGGTCGGTGCCGAGATCGTCCATCCGATCGCACCGGGCGCGACCGCCCCGGCGTTCCACTGCGTGCTGGACCCTCGGGTCGCTCCGGGGTACCTGGGGTGGGTCATCGACGACGGGAGGCACGCGCATGTCGGTGTCGCGGGGTATCCGGACGCGATGCGCACCGGCCTCCGCCACCTGCTGGACGCCTTCGCCGCGGACGCGCCCGGCCGGGCGGCGCCGACCGGGCCGGTCGAGCGGCGAGGTGGTCCGATCCCGGTCGGCGGTGTGTTGCGACGGTTGGCGTGCCCCGCGGGGCTGCTCGTCGGGGACGCGGCGGGCGCGGTGTCGCCGCTGACGGCCGGTGGGCTGGACCCGTGCCTACGCATGTCCGAACTGGCCGCGGCGGTCGCCGCCGGGTATCTGCGTACTGGTGACCAGCGCGTGTTGAGCCTGTACGACGGGGGTGCGTTGCGGTCCCGGTTCCGGGGGCGGCTGTTGTTGCGCCGGGTGTTCGCCGGTATCCGAGCCCCTGCGGCAGCGGAGGCGGCGGTGGCCGTGCTGCGCGGGCGTGCCGGTCGTGCCTTGGCGGCGCGGATCCTGTTCGGTGACGGCTCGTTTCCGGCCGTCGACCCACAGCTTGCGGGCTCCGCGATCGACCGTCCCCGCCGGTGACGTCAACGCGTGGGCTTGCCCCTCCTTGAGCAGCTGCTCGGCCCTTCAGGGGCATCCACGCGTTCGGCCCGTACGACTACGAGGTGGACACCAGCACGCGCCCCGCCGTGGCCATTCGGCCTACTTCCCGCGGTGGAGGACGCCGGTCGATATCAGGGTTGCCGTAGGTGGTTCCTCCGATGCCGTACCGCCCCGCCATGGCTGATCTTGATGTGGTGGAGGCCGGGAGGCGGGCTCCGGGAGGAGGAGCAACGTGAAGAGGAAGTACGTCAGCGTGGCCGTCGCGGCGGGTCTGGTCACGTCGGCGGTGGCGGCGGCACCCGCGGTCGCGGCGGCCGGGCCGAACGCCGGCGATCGGGCGAATTACCAGGCTCTGCTGGACAGGATCGTCGATGCGGGCGCGGTCGCGGCGGTCGTCGAAGTACGTGACGGGAACAGGACCTGGCGTGGCGCCAGCGGCAGGGCGCGGATCGGCAGGGCCCAGGCGGCCGCGGTGGACGGGCGCTTCCGGGTGGGAAGCGTGACCAAGTCGTTCACGGCGACCGTGGTGCTCCAGCTCGTGAAAGAGGGCAGGCTGGAGCTGTCCGACAGCGTGGAGCAGTGGTTACCCGGGCTCGTGGACAAGGGGTCCGACATCACGATCAGGCACCTTCTCCAGCACACCAGCGGCCTGGCCGACTACACGGCGGGCCTGTTCGACGAGGCGAGCGTCCCCAAGGAACGCTTCCGGTCCTGGACGGCGAGCGAACTGGTGGCCAGGGCGGACGAACTCCCGCGCGAGTTCCGGCCGGGGTCAGGTACGGCTACTCCAACACCAACTACATCGTGCTCGGGATGCTGATCGAGAGCGTCACGGGCAGGCCGTACGCGACGGAGATCAGGGAGCGGATCCTGCGGCCGCTCGGCCTGCGGCACACCCTTCTGCCGGGCTCCTCGCCGGAGATTCCCGGGCCGCACGCCCACGCTTACGAGCCGGTCACCAAGGGAGGCAAGGTCGACGTCACCCGGTTCAACCCCACGATCGCCGGTGCGGCCGGTGAGATCATCTCCACGACGCAGGACCTCAACCGGTTCTATCGCGCGCTGTTCCGGGGCAGACTGCTGCCCGCCGCCCTGCTGAAGGAGATGAAGGACCCCGGCGTGACCAAGGGGACGTACGGGCTGGGCCTGGAGCTGGCGCCGTTGCCGTGCGGCACCGCGCTGGGCCATGGCGGGGGCGCTTCCGGCTACCTCACGGTGGCGTTCAGTTCGGCCGACGGGTCGCGGCAGGTGGCGCTGTCGATGACCCCGTTCTCGGGCGATCCCGAGAAGGCGGCCGTGGCGCTGCTGACCTCCGCGCTGTGCCCTGGGCGGTCCTGACGTCATATGGCCAGGTCAGAGCAGGTTTCGGAGTGTCCCGGCGGCGTGTGAATCCCCGGAAATCCGGATACAAGACCTGGCATGGAGATCGCGCCCAGCTTCGCCGCCGACATCAAGCCGCTCTTCCGGGAGATGGACCGGCAGGCCATGCTCAGCTATTTCGACCTGTGGAGCTACGACGACGTCTGGCACAACGGCCAGCGGATCCTCGACAAGCTGATCACCGGAGAGATGCCCTGCGACGGCGCGTGGGGCGAGGCGAACGTGGCGACCTTCCAGAACTGGCTGGACTCGGGCATGAACCCGTGACCGGCGATGACCCGGCCCGCCGGACGCGGCCGGCGGGCCGGTGGCTCACCGTACGGGGACGCCGAGCTCGCGGCCCAGGTAGAAGCCTTCGCGCTCCTCAAGGACGTAAGGGCTCATGATCTCGCGCCGGCGGTTCTCGGCCTCGGAGCTCCGCCAGGAGTCGCACGCCTCCTTCGAGTCCCAGAACGACACCCCGGTGATCTCCTGCCCGTCCTCGGACCAGTACGCGTAGGCGTGGCGCAGGCCCTCCGGGTACGGGTCCGGACGCCAGGCCCTTTCGAACTCCCCCAACGCGCCCGGCCTGATGCGGCGCGTCGTCACCCAGACGAAGTGCTCTCTCATCGCAGCCTCCTCCGCGGAGCCGCTTCGGCTTTCCTTCCACCATAGGCCCCGGAGGTGGGGATATAAGGGAAAATATCGGCGTAAAAGGTTGCTGTTTCCGGGCCTTGCCATGAGGCTTTCTTGACGATCGCGTGTAACTGACGTCATCATTGATCCAAGCGATGACACGACGCCCAGATTGAGGCCCGCCGAGGTGCGGGCCTCAAATCTTTTCCCGGGTGCTCACAGGTCGGTGTCGATGATTTTCTCGATGTTCCGCTCGGCCAGGGCCGTGATGGTGACGAACGGGTTGACGCTGGTGTTGCCCGGGATCAGCGACCCGTCGATGACGTACAGCCCGGGGTAGGCGGTCAGCCGCCCGTAATTGTCGGTCGCCTTGTTCAGAACGGCGCCCCCGAGCGGGTGGTACGTCAGATGGTCGCCCCAGATCTTGTAGACGCCGAACAAATCGGTACGGTAAATGGTCCCTTCTTTCGCGTTTATCTTGTCGAAAATGGTCTTGGCCATGTCGATGGACGGCTGTTTCCAGGCCGTCTGCCAGTTCAGGTCGACCTTTCCGGTCGCGGCGTTCCAGGCGAACTGGGCCCGGTTCGGGTTCTTGGTGATGGAGAGATAGAACGACGCGAAAGTCTCGATCCCGGTGGGAAGCGGGGCGATTTCCGCGAAGGCGCCGCCCGCGGCCCAGTTGTCGATGCCGCAGCACGGGATGGACGACTGGAGCGACCCGGTCGGGTCCCAGAGGTGGTTCGCGCGGCCGCACATGACGTTGCCGTTGTCGCCCCAGCCCTTGCCGACCTCGCCGTTCAGGTTGGGCAGCGCGCCGGTGGCCTTCAGCTTGACCAGTAACTTGCTGGTGCCCACGCTGCCGGCCGCGAAGAACACCCGGTCCGCGGTCACCGTTTTGGTGGCCGTGGTGTCGCCGCCGGTGTTCAGCTGCTCGATGGTCACCGTGTAGGCGCCGCCGGAGGCGGGCACGACCGAGGTCACCCTGTGCAGGGGGGAGACGGTGACTCTGCCGGTGGCCTTGGCCTGGGCGAGGTACGTCTTCTGCAGGGACTTCTTGCCGTGGTTGTTGCCGTAGAGGATCTCGCCGGCCAGGGCCGACTTGGTGGCCGTTCCGGCCGCTTCCTGCTCCATGTAGTCCCAGTCGTACACGTCCGGCACGAAGGTGAACGGGAAGCCGGAGCGCTGGGCGTGCTTGCGGCCCACGCGGGCGTACTGGTAGCAGTCGGTGGTGTCGAACCAGGCCGGGTCCACGAGGCCGACTCCGAGGCCGGCGTTCGCGCGGGGGTAGTAGGTGTCGTACATCTCGGCTGGGTTCACCGAGGGCAGGATGGCGGCGAAGTTCTCGCGCTTGGGGGTGACGGCCATACCGCCGTTCACCAGCGAGCCGCCGCCGACGCCGCGGCCCTGGTAGACCGTGATGCCGCTGAACTCCTCGGCGTCCAGGACGCCGGTGTAGCGGGGGATGTCCCGGTCGATGGGGAAGCCGAGGAAGTAGTTGAGCGGGGCCTTCGTACGGGTGCGGAGCCAGTAGGAGCGGTTGTCCGGCTGGAGCGTGTTGCAGAAGATCTTGCCGTCCGAGCCGGGGGTGTCCCAGGCCATGCCCATCTCGATCAGGTGCACGTCGACGCCTGCCTGGGCCAGGCGCAGGGCGGTCACGGAGCCGCCGTACCCGGTGCCGATGACCAGGGCCGGCACGCGTGCCCCGTCGGCGATGGGGCCGGCAGCGGCGGCGGCCGGGCGGCCGAGGGCCGCCGCGCCCAGGAGGGTTCCGGTTCCGACGAGGAAGCCGCGGCGGGAGATGTCGGGGGAGGAGGACTTTCCGGTGCTGCTCATGCGGTCCCTCACTTCATGGTTCTCATCTTCCGGGGGCGGGTGATGAGCCGCCGGTCAGCGTGCACGCGGTGTCGAGGCCCAGTACGCGGTTGAGGCGGCCGAACGCCAGCCACGAGCCGAGGCACATGCTCAGCTCGACGATTTCGAGCTGGCTGTAATGCGCCGCCATCCGGGTCCAGAACTCCTCGTCCAGGCCGTGATGGTCCAGGGCGTATCGCTCGGCGTACTCGGCGGCCAGGCGGGTGCGGTCGTCGAACGCGCCGGTCGTGCGCCACTCCGTGACGGCTTCGGCGAACGTGTCCTCGACCTTCTGCCCGTCCCGCTCCGTACGCCAGTCGAGGCAGAAGGCGCACCCGTTGATCTGCGCGATCCGCAGCCGCGCGGCCTCGAACTCGCGCAGTCCGAGCGTCGTGTGGGTGTAGACCGACATCGAGAACTTCGAGGCGGCGATCCCGATGCCGGGGACCATCTCGCCCCATACGTACGCGATCGGGTCCTTGCCGGCGGGGATGTCGATGTTCACGGTCGTTTGCCTCCGAGTCTCCCGGGTCGCAGCGGGACGTCGAGCGCGTCGTACAGGCCGGGTCCGGCCTCCACGAGCCAGTCGATGGCGCCCACCAGCCGGGCGACCGCGGTGGCGTTCCCGCCGGCGGACAGGTTGCCGCCCTCGTCGGTGGCCTCCACCGTGACCTCGATACGCGGCCGGCCCTCGATGATCACGCGGTGCGCGCCCACGCCGTTCGGCGGCGTCGGCCAGTCGGGCGCGCAGGAGGGGTGGATGCGGGTGACGTGCTCGACGACGATGCGGGGCTCGCCCTCGACGATGCCCTGCACCTCGAACCGCACCGCGCCCTGCGTCCCCGCCTCGAACTCGCCCACCGTGGCGTCGAGCGCGCGCCGGTCCCGGGTCTCGCGGATCTCGTCGAGCTCGACGCCGAGCGCCCTGGCCATCAGCCGGACCTGGCCGCCCCACACCATGGTCGGGACCGTCGGCGCGATCATGGGTGGCTCGTAGTCCATCGGCTGGCCCATGCCGACCAGGTACCGGACGGAGTCGGGCTGGTCGTACGTGGAGTAGTCGAAGATCTCCTGGCAGCGGATCGCGTCGATCGTGGAGCCGAGCCCGCTGATCAGCAACGGCAGCACGTCGTTGCCCCAGCCGGGGTCGATCCCGGAGACGAACAGCGAGCCGCCGCCCTCGCCGATCGCGGCCAGCACCGGCTCGCGCAGCTCGGGCGGGGCGTTGCGCTGGTCGTAGAGCGCGTAGAGGGAGGGGGTGACGACGACGGCCCCGGCTCGCACGGCCCTCGTGACGTCGGCGAGGGCCTCCTGGGGGCGCAGGTCGCCGGAGGCCGCGTAGACCACCGCGCGGGGGCTCGCGCCCAGGACTCCTTCGACGTCGTCGGTGGCCGCGACCCCGAGCTCGTGATCGAGCCCGCCGAGGTCGCCGGCGTCTTTGCCGACCTTGTCCCGATCGTGGACGAGTACGGCTGTGAGCTTCAGCCCCGGATGGGCCTCGACCGCGCGAATGGCCGCGCGGCCGACGTTGCCCGTGCCCCAGACAACCGTGGACATCATGGGCGGAGCGTAGCAAGCGCTTGGTTAGTCGTATAGAGGTCAGCCGCGCACGGCACAAAGCAAGCGGTTGTTTCCTCGCTGCCAGAGCGTGCCGACCTCCGGGAAGCCGGCCTCTTCGAGCGCCTTGACGTGATGCGACAGCAGGTGCGACTCCGAGCCGTGGTGCGTGGCCCCGGCCGTGGTCCGGCGCGCCTCGCTGAGCTCGGCGAAGGCCGGGTCCGCCGCGACGGCGTCCCACCAGGCCCGCCAGTCCTCCGGGGGGTTCGCGCCGAACGCCCGCTCCGTCTCCCTGTCGTGGACGGCGCGCTCCAGGTGGGCGAGGGTGGGGGCGGTGTCGTCGCTGTCCATGTGGTCGCCGTTGAGCAGCAGCCCGCCGGGGCGCAGCACGCTCGCCACCTGCCCGTACACGCCCTTGAGGTCCTCGGCGGAGATCCAGTGCAGCGCCGTCGTGCTGATCGCGGCGTCGGCGGGCCCGTCCAGCCCGAGCAGCTCCGTCCAGCCACCGGTACGCAGGTCCGCCGCGACGAACGTGAGCCCCGGGTACGCCGCCCGCCCGAGCCCGAGCAGCAGCGGGTCGGCGTCCACCGAGATCACCCGCGCCTCGGGCAGGCGGTCGAGCAGCCGCGCCGACAGGGATCCGGGGCCGCAGCCCAGGTCGATCACCACCGGGTCGGGCCGGCCCAGCGCCTCCACGGCGTCGATCAGGGCGGTGAAACGCTCCTCGCGGTCGGGAAGATAGCCCTCCTGCTGGCGGTCCCAGCGCGCGATCCACTCCAATGCGGCATCGTGAGTGAGCACGTACGTCTCCTTGTGACTGTCTTTTATGCTTTGGGCAGTCACAACCTAGAACACAAAGGTGTAACTGGTCAATTGGATTACAACAGTCACACGGATGGCGTGGTCAGGACCACGGTGGCGCTCGTCAACGGGCTGACCCCCGGCGAGCAGCGAGGACGGGCCTATCCGGCGCCGGGCAGCGCCGGTGCCGCCGCCACCGAGAGCCTGCGTACGGTCTATCCGGATCAACGCGAGATCACCGACGCCGAGGGTGCCGAGCTGGCGGAGGTGGCCGCGCGCCTGCGCACGGTCTTCGCCGCCGTGGCCGCCGACGACATCGACGCCGCGGCCACCGAGGTGAACGCGCTGCTGGAGGAGAGCCACGCCAGGCCGATGCTGGAGCGGCACGACGGCGAGCCCTGGCACCTGCACTTCCACGGGCCCGGCGGCACGCTGGCGGGCGAGTGGGCGGCGAGTTGCGCGACGGGGCTCGCGATCGTGCTGGGCAGCGAGTTCAGCGACCGCCTCGGGGTCTGCACGGCGCCGCACTGCGACCGGGTCTACGTGGACGGCTCGCGCAACGGCACCCGCAGGTTCTGCTCCACGGCCTGCCAGAACCGCGTCAAGACGGCCGCCTTCCGCGCCAGGAGCCGGGCCGACTGACGGGTCAGAGGACCCTGATCGGGGCGCCGGCCAGGAAGGCGTCGATGTCCTCGACGGCCTCGCGGAAGTACGTGCCGTAGTTCAGCTCCGTCACGTACCCCAGATGCGGCGTGGCCAGCACGTTGGGCAGCGTGCGGAACGCGTGGCCGGCGGGCAGCGGCTCCGTCTCGAACACGTCCAGCCCGGCCCCCGCGATGCGCCCCGCCCGCAGGGCCGCCACCAGCGCCTCCTGGTCGACGATCGCCGCCCGCGAGGTGTTGACCAGGTACGCGGACGGCCGCATCAGCGACAGCTCCCGCTCCCCGATCAGCCCCCGCGTGCGGTCGCTCAGCACGAGATGGATGGACACGACGTCGGACTCGGACAGCAGCGCGTCCTTCCCGGGGGCGAGCCGCACGCCGAGCGCGTCCGTGCGCTCCTCGGTCAGGTGCCGGCTCCACGCCACCACGTCCATGCCGAACGCCCGGCCGATCGCCGCCATCCGGGACCCGATCTTGCCGAGCCCGAGCAGCCCGAGCGTGCGGCCGTGCAGGTCCGTGCCGACGGTGGCCTGCCAGGGGCCGCCCGCGCGCAGGGCCGTCGCCTCGGGCAGCAGGTGGCGGGCGAGGCCGAGGATCAGCGCCCAGGTCAGCTCCACCGGCGCGGTCGAGCCGCTGCCCGTGCCGCAGACCGTGACCCCGTGCGCCCGCGCGGCGGCCAGGTCGACGGCGGCGTTGCGCATGCCCGAGGTGATGAGCAGCCGCAGGTTCGGCAGCCGGTCGAACACCTCGGCCGGGAACGGCGTGCGCTCCCGCATGATGACCACGACCTCGTGGTCGTGGAGGGCGGCAACGAGGTCGTCCTGGGTGGCGAAGTGGTCGCGGAAGCCGGTGGCCCGCACCCTCGACCAGTCGGCCAGGCCGAGAGCCACTCCCTGGTAGTCGTCAAGCACGGCGCAGCGCAGCATGACCGGCAATCCTACGGAGTGCCGATCCGTCCCCCTGCTCCAGCTCCCCGGTACGGCCGGGGAGCTGGAGCCCGTTCACTGGGCAGCCGATCGCTCTGCCTCTTCGTGCAGCGCCAGGATCAGGGCCAGCTCCAGCTGGAGCTCCTCCAGATCGGGCGCCGTGAGACCGTGTAGGACGCGCATGTCGGGCCTCCCTGACCATAAGACGCCCCACATGTCACAACGGTTCACATTTTAGGTCTCACTCCTGAATCGTTCCCATGCGGATTGCCGCGTCATGCCGAGCGAGGTGCCGATGCGTTCCCAGCTGACGTCCCTGCCGCGAAGATGCGCCACCCAGTCGCGCAGGTTGTCGTCCACCTGAGCCTGCACGGCGGCGATTTTCGGGAGATGGTCGAGAATTTGCTCCTCTGTCATCGACTCCCACGTCGGGAGACGGGGCTCGGTAGAGGTGGCGAGGCGCTCCTGTGTGAGGATTTCATTGCACAGTTCGATGCATTGGTCACAAATGTGCACACCGGGACCGGCAATCATCTTGCTCACCTCCGCGCTCTTCTTGTGGCAGAAAGAGCAGCGGATCTTGTCCTTCCAGTCGTCAGGCATATCCTGACACTAGCGCCGTCAGGCCACACCTGACAACCCCATCTGCTCCTGCAGGATGGCCTGACGCTCCTCGGCGATCTGGCGACAGATCGTCACGTACGCGTCGAGCACCTTGCGGTACAGCCCGCGCGTCTGTTCCAGCTGGGCGCGCAACTCCAGGACGCGGTCGGCGTCGCCGCGTTGCTCGGCCTCCGCCAGCAAGGTCCGCGCCTCGTCCACGATCTCCTCGGCGCGCAATCTCGTACGGCGGAGCACGGCGGAGCACTGATGCAGCTCTTCCAAGCGAGCCGCGGAGACGATGAACTCAGCAGAGTGCACGGGCGAGTCGTCCGACGCCCGCCTGCGGAGATCCGATGCCATTTCCCGCCACCTCCCGGTCAAGGTTGCCTAACTGTAGACGCGCAAGCCCGTCGAGCGGATCACCGGGGAACGGCCGGGGTTAGCCAAATGATCCTGGCGGAGAGGTTTCTATTCCTCAGTAGGAAAACCTCATTCCTGAAACCCATTCGGTCCAGGATAAATGTGGTACTGCCAGGGGCTATCAGCGGAATGCCGTAAATCTCCGTTGGCTGCAAAAGCACGGGGTGAAGACATACGATCGGCCCTCGCAGGGGCCGGGGCTCGTCACATACTGAAGCGAGACGGCAGCGCAACGTGACTCTCTGAAGTGGTGGCGGTGGTGGCGATGTCTGCAACGGGGAACGGCGACGACGCGGTCGACGTAAGCGTCGTCATCCCCGCACACAACTGCCGGGCCTACCTCGACAGATGCCTCACCTCCGTGCTCGTGCAGCGCGTCAAGAAGGAGATCGTCGTCGTCGACGACGGCTCCACGGACGGCAGCGCCGAGCTCCTCGACCTCTACGCCGCCTATCACAAGGCCAGCGTCAAGGTCGTCCACATCGACGGCAGCGGCGGCGCGGGCCGGCCGCGCAACATCGGCATCGAGCACGCCTCGGGCCGCTACGTGTTCTTCTGCGACGCCGACGACTACCTCGGCCCCGAGGCGCTGGAGCGCATGGTCGCCATGGCCGACAGGAACGGCTCCGACATCGTCCTCGGCAAGATCGTGGGTCACGGCAGGCGGGCGCCGGTGTCGATGTTCCAGCAGAGCGCCGACCGGGTGACCCTCGGCGACAGCAACGTCTACAACAGCCTGTGCTGCTTCAAGCTGTTCAGGAGGGACCTGCTGGAGCGCCACCGCATCAGGTTCGGCGAGGGCATGCTCGTCGGCGAGGACATCCTCTTCACCGTCCACGCCTACTGCCACGCCGGGGCCATCTCCGTGGTGGCCGACTACGACTGCTACCACCTCGTGTCCAGGCCCGACGGCTCCAGCATCATGCAGCAGCGCGGCAGCAGAGACCCGCTCGCGTGGCTGGCCATGATCAGGGCGCCGATCCGCCTCATGGCCGGGCACGTCGAACCGGGCCCGCTCCGCGACCACCTGCTGCGCAGGCACTTCAGGCTGGACGCGTTCGCGCAGCTCGGGGCGGTGTTCCTGGACAGCGACGACGTACGGCGCAAGGACATCGCGCGGGAGGTGGCCGCCCTCTGCGACGAGTGGTACACCCCCGGCGTGCACGAGCTGCTCAACAGCGTCGACAGGCAGCGGGTGACCGCGCTCGACGACCTCGACCGCCTCGTGCGCCTGGCCCGCATCGAGAGCGCCGCCGTGCGGCGCAGGCTGACCGGCCTGTGCTGGGACGGCGACAGCCTCGTGGTGCGGGGGACGGCCGGGCTCGACGGCATCAGCGCGGACGACGGCCTGGCCGTGGTGCTGCGCGCGCGCGACGAACCGGCCGTCGAGGTGGTGGTCCCGGCCGAGCGCAAGGGGGGCGAGTTCACCGCGCGGGTGGAGGTGTCCGCGCTCGGCTCGGGGATCTGGGACCTGCGGGTGGCGGTCGAGATCGAAGGAGTGGTGCGGCTCGGCCGGCTCGGGGCCGAGCGCGACAGCGGCGTCAACCGCCCGCCGCCCCGGCTGATCGGCGCCGTCGTGGCCCTGCCGTACTTCACCAGGGACAACGGCAACCTCAGCATCGACGTCGGCGGCCACGTCGTCGGGGTGCCCGGCACGGTGCGGCTCCTCGGGACGCGGTGGGCGCTGGGGCACCGGCTGATCGTCGACGGCGAGGTCAGCGTCGCGGGGGCCGCTCCCGCGGGCTCGGCGGTCAGGCGGGTCGTCTGGCGCGAGCGGCGCAGCGGGCGCGAGCGGTTCGAGCGCGTCGTGGCGCTGCCGAGCGGCGGTTTCGTGGCCAGGCTCGGGGTCGGCTGGTTGCCGCCCGGCACCTGGGACGCGTACCTGGAGCTGGATCTGGGCGGGCCGCCCGCGCGGTTCAGGATCGAGACCGACGCCGAGACGGTGGCGGCGCCGCGGCGGTGGTGGGGCGCGGCGCTGCTCAGGAGCGTGCGGCCGTACGCGACGTCGGGGAAGGGGCGGCTGAGCACCGTCGTGCGGCGGCTCACGGCGCGGACGATCATCAGAAGGATCTTGCGCTAATTGCCATCTATATGCAGGTGCAAGACGATGTCCTAAAGTAGGACCGTTTGCTCTTGCAGGAGGTGTGCCGTGCACGTACCAGATGGCTTCTTCAATGCGGCGACATCCGTCTCAGCCGGAGTCGTCGCCGCGGCCGGGTTGGCCGTCTGTCTACGCGGGGCGCGGCGCGAGCTCGATGATCGGACCGCTCCAATGGCCGGGCTCGTCGCGGCCTTCATCTTCGCCGTCCAGATGCTGAACTTCCCCGTCGCCGCCGGCACCAGCGGCCACCTGCTGGGCGGTGCGCTGGCCGCGATACTCGTCGGGCCGTACACAGGCGTGCTGTGCATGGCCGTGGTCCTCCTCGTGCAGGGCGTGTTCTTCGCCGACGGCGGGCTGACCGCGCTCGGCATCAACATCACGATCATGGGCATCGTCACCGTGGTGGTCGGCTGGGGGGTCTTCCGGCTGGTCACGGGCCTGACCAGGGGACGCGTGGCGGTGGCGGCGTTCCTGGCGGCGCTGGTCTCCGTGCCCGCCTCCGCGCTGGTGTTCTCGCTGCTGTTCTGGATCGGGGGGACCGCGCCGATCGAGGTGGGCGCGGTGGCGGCGGCCATGGGAGGCGTGCACGTCCTGATCGGGATCGGCGAGGCGCTGATCACGACGGTGACGGTCGGCACGGTGCTGGCCGTGCGGCCCGACCTCGTGTACGGCGCGCGCGGCCTGGCCAAGCCGCTGGTCCTGCGCGGTGCCGAGGGCGCGACCACCACCGTGGACGAGCCGGAGCCGGCCGCCGCCTCCGGCAAGCTCAGGCCGTTCCTGCTCGGCGGGGTCGGCCTGACGCTGGTGCTGGCCGGGGTCGTGTCGTTCTTCGCCTCGTCCTCGCCCGACGGGCTGGAGGCGGTCGCCGAGAACAAGGGCTTCCTCGGCCAGGCGAGCGACCACCTGGTGACGTGGGGGCTGGCCGACTACGGCGAGGTGGGCGGCATCCCCGTCGGCGTGGCCGGGATCATCGGCGTGGGGCTCGTCCTGCTCATCGCCGGTGCCGTGGCGTACGCCGCCCGCGGGCGCGCCGCGACCAAGGTGTGACGCGTGGGCGCGGGACACCATCACCAGCTCTACCTGCCGGGCGACTCGGTCGTGCACCGGCTGCCGCCGCAGTGCAAGCTGCTGGCCGTCTTCGCCTTCGCGATCGTCGTGGTGGCCACGCCGAGGGAGCGGTTCTGGGCGTTCGCGGTCTATGCCGCCCTGCTGGGGGTCGTGGCCGTGGCCGCGAGGGTGCCGGTGACGTACGTGCTGCGGCGGATGGTGATCGAGGTGCCCTTCGTGCTGTTCGCCTTCCTCATCCCGGTCATCGGGCTGGGGGAGCGGACCACGGTCCTGGGCGTCTCGCTGAGCGTCCCCGGCCTCTGGGCGGCCTGGAACATCCTGGCCAAGGCCACGCTCGGCGTGATCGCCTCCATCCTGCTCGCGGCCACCACCGAGCCGCGGGTGATCCTGATCGGCGCCCAGCGGCTGCGGCTGCCGCCCCTGCTGGTGCAGATCGCCATGTTCATGCTGAGGTACCTGGACGTGATCATGGACGAGATGCGGCGGATGCGGGTGGCCAGGGAGTCGCGCGGGTTCGTGGCGCGTGATCTTCGGCACGTCCCCGTGATCGCCCGGTCCGCCGGGGCGCTGTTCATCCGTTCGTACGAGCGGGGCGAGCGCGTGCATCTGGCCATGCTCAGCCGGGGATACACCGGCAAGATGCCGATAATTCAAGATATTTCGGCATCTGTACGTCAATGGGGCATCGCGCTGGCCCTCCCGGCCGTGGCCCTCGCAATATGGGGACTCTCGTGGTGAACTCTCTCGACGTCAGGCAGCTCGCCTACGCCTATCCCGACGGCACGCAGGCGCTGTTCGGCGTGGATCTGTCGATCGCCCGCGGCGAGCGCGTGGCCCTGCTCGGCCCGAACGGCGCCGGCAAGACCACCCTCGTCATGCATCTCAACGGCATTCTCACCCCGGGTCACGGAAGCGTCACCGTCGCCGGCACGCCGGTGCGCAAAGACACGCTCAAAGACGTCAGGCAGCGCGTCGGCCTGGTCTTCCAGGACCCGGACGACCAGCTCTTCATGCCCACGGTCCGCGACGACGTCGCCTTCGGCCCGGCCAACGCGGGACTGCGGGGCGAGGACCTCGACCGCGTGGTCAAGGACGCGCTGGAGCGGGTCGGCATGCTGGCGGCCATCGACCGGCCGCCGCACCACCTGTCGTTCGGCCAGCGGCGCCGGGTGGCGGTGGCGACCGTGCTGGCCATGGCGCCGGAGATCCTGGTGCTCGACGAGCCCTCGTCCAACCTCGACCCGGCCGCCCGCAGGGAACTGGCCGAGATCCTGCGCTCGCTCGACGTGACGGTGCTCATGGTCACGCACGACCTGCCGTACGCGCTGGAATTGTGCGAACGTTCGCTGATCCTTTCCGGCGGCGTCATCGCCGCCGACGGCACCACGCGTGAGCTGCTCTCCGACGCGGAACTGCTGGCCGAGCACCGCTTGGAGCTTCCATACGGGTTTGCGATCCCTGCGGTGTGAGTGCATTTATCCGCCTCACGCCTGCCTCTTCGTAGTTTGTGCATGCCCGGGACCCGGGGATGTCGAAGTACAGTGGCTCATCGAGGAGGGGCCAAATGAAGCTGCGGCTTGCGCGACACGCCCTTGGCGATGCCGTGGTGGTGGCCGTTGAGGGAGAGCTCGACCTGTTCACCGCACCGTTCCTGCGTGACGAGGTGCGTGACGCGATCAAGCAGGACAGCGCCAGACTGGTGCTCGACCTGCAGCAGCTGTCGTTCATGGACTCCAGCGGCCTGTCGGTGCTGATCGAGGCCTGGCGGCTGGCGACGGGCGAGGGCGGCGGCGTGTCCCTGGCGGCGCCCCAGGCGCCGGTGGCGCGCATTCTCCGCACCACCGGGCTCGACCGCCGGATCAAGGTGTATGCCGACGTCGACAGCGCTGTGGGCGAGATTTGACGCCCCCCGCGTAGAACTTCATTCGGTCGGAGGGTTAGGGTCCGGGATATGGACGTGAACGGATCTGCAGCAATCATCTCCGGCGGCGCCAGCGGCCTCGGCGAGGCCACGGCCCGCGAGCTGGCCCGCGCGGGTGCCACGGTCGTCGTCGCCGACCTCAACGAGGAGCGCGGCAAGGCCGTCGCCGACGAGCTCGGCGGGGTGTTCGCCAGGACCGACGTGTCGGACGACGAGCAGGTGCAGGCGGCCGTGGACGCCGCCGTGGCCACCGGCAAGCCGCTGCGCGTGGTGGTCAACAGCGCCGGCATCGGCTGGGCCGAGCGCACGGTCAACCGGGACGGCAGTCCGCACAACCCGGCCTCGTACCGCAAGGTCATCGAGGTCAACCTGATCGGCACGTTCAACCTCATGCGCATCGGCGCCGCGGCGATCGCCAGGACGGAGCCGGCCGACGCCGACGGTCAGCGGGGCGTGGTGATCAACACGGCCTCCGTGGCGGCGCTGGAGGGCCAGACGGGGCAGTTGGCGTACTCGGCCTCCAAGGGCGGCATCGTGGGCATGACGGTGCCCGCGGCACGCGACCTGGCCGCGATCGGCGTACGGGTCAACACGATCTGCCCGGGCATCATCGACACGCCCATCTACGGCTTCTCGCCCAACTCCGAGGAGTTCAAGGCCAAGCTGGTGGCGCCGGTGGTGTTCCCCAAGCGCATGGGGCGGGCCGACGAGTTCGCGCACCTGGTGCGGTCGCTGGTCGAGAACGACTACATGAACGCCGAGGTCATCCGCTTCGACGGCGGCATCCGCTTCCAGCCCAAGTGAGGTCTCGTTGTCTGACGAAGTGCTCGTCGAGGAATCCGAGAACGTCGCC
The DNA here is from genome assembly GCF_044460125.1 of Nonomuraea sp. NPDC050153. Taxonomy (NCBI): domain Bacteria; kingdom Bacillati; phylum Actinomycetota; class Actinomycetes; order Streptosporangiales; family Streptosporangiaceae; genus Nonomuraea; species Nonomuraea sp. NPDC050153. The sequence goes on along the minus strand of NZ_JBITJQ010000006.1, from coordinate 400,200 downwards.
GTAATCACGATAAATCGCCCCAAAGCGCGTAATGCCGTGAACGGGGCGGTGGCGCGGGGGATCGCCGAGGCGCTGGACACGCTCGACGCCCGCCCCGACATTTCCGCCTATGTCCTGACCGGTGCCGGTGGCACCTTCTCCGCGGGCATGGACCTCAAGGGGTTCCTGTCCGGCGACTTCCCGGTGGTCGAGGGGCGTGGCTTCGGCGGGCTCGCCGAGTCGCCGCCGAAGAAGCCGCTGGTGGCCGCCGTGGAGGGGTACGCGCTGGCGGGCGGGTTCGAGCTGGCGCTGTCGTGCGACGTCATCGTGGCGTCGTCGGAGGCCAAGTTCGGGCTCCCGGAGCCCAGGCGCGGGCTGGTGGCGGGCGCGGGCGGCGTCATGCGGCTGCCGCGCCGGATCCCGTACCACGTGGCCATGGAGATCGCCCTGACCGGCGACCACTATCCGGCGGCGCGGCTGTACGAGCTCGGGCTGGTCAACCGGATCACCCCGCCGGGGGAGGCGCTGGAGGGGGCGCTGGAACTGGCCCGCAAGATCGCCGCCAACGCGCCGCTGGCCCTGGCCGCGACCAAGAAGGTGATCATCGAGTCGCAGGACTGGTCGCTGGAGGAGATGTTCGCCAGGCAGGGGGCGATCGTCGGGCCGGTGTTCGGCTCCAAGGACGCCATGGAGGGCGCCGCCGCCTTCGCCGAGAAGCGCGCCCCGCAGTGGAAGGGCGAGTGACCGGCCGGCGATAGGCCCCTCGCGGGCGGGAGAGCGCCGCACCACCGCTCTCCCGCACGCCCCCTCGCGGATGTTCGCGTGCGGCGCCGTGTCGCGCGGGTCGCCACGTGCGTCCGTGGCGCTCTGTCGCGTGCCCGCTGCGGTCCGCGCCCGTGGCGCGCCCCGCGCGGCCGCTGTGCGCGTCTGTGGGGCGCTCCGGCGGGTGTCCCCTCCCTGAGAGCGCCCCCGGGGGCTCTCGGGCGCCCTGCGGCCGTGTCGCCCGCCGCTTTCCCTCGCCCACCAGGGATCGGATTTAGCGCGTGCATAAGTGTTCCTGGCTACGGTAAAGAAAGAGAAGGCAACGTACCGGGAGAGCGCATGAGCGACTATTCGGGTTACAGGTTCGAGTCGGCCAAGCGCGGCGCCGGGGCCCTCCTGTCCGGTGCGCTGAGCGCGCTCATCATCGTGGTCGCCATGCTGGCCGTCATGTGGGTCGTCGAAGGCGTCGACTACGTGCTCAACGGCGCGCTCGACCGCGAGTTCGGCATCATCGGCTGGGAGCCCGACGGCCTGATCGGCATCCTGTTCGCGCCGTTCCTGCACGGCGGCTTCGGCCACCTCATGGCCAACTCGCTGCCCCTGCTGGTTCTTGGCTTCCTGGCCGGCCTGCGCGACCTGCGCAAGTTCCTGTGGGCCAGCGTGCTGATCATCCTCATCGGCGGCTTCGGCACCTGGCTGACCAGCCCCAACGTCTACACGGTCGGCGCCAGCGGCCTGATCTTCGGCTACTTCGGCTACATCCTGGCCCGCGGCCTGTTCGACCGCAGGCTGCTCGACATCGCCATCGCCGTCGGCGTGGGGTTCGCCTACTGGGGGATCCTGGCGGGCCTGCTGCCCAACCAGCAGGGCATCTCCTGGCAGGGCCACCTGTTCGGGCTCATCGGCGGCGTGGTGGCCGGCTGGGTGCTGCGCCGCAAGCGCCAGATCCCGGCGTACCGAGGGTCACAGATGTGACCGCGTGTGCTCCGCCGGGGAGGAGGACAGCAGGCGGTCGATGTAGGCGAGGCCGATGGCCGAGGCCACGAAGGCCAGATGCATGATCGTCTGCCACATGATCTTGTCGTTGGGCGTCGACTGAGCCCTGATGAACGTCTGCAGCAGGTGCACCGACGAGATGCCGACGATGGCCGTGGCCAGCTTGACCTTCAGCACGTTCGCGTTGACGTGGGAGAGCCACTCGGGCTCGTCGGGGTGGTCGTTGAGGTTGATGCGGGAGACGAACGTCTCGTAACCGCCGATGATCACCATGATCAGCAGGTTGGAGATCATCACCACGTCGATGAGCGCCAGGACCGTGAGCATGACCACGACCTCGGCCGACGGCGTCGCCGAGGTGACCGGCGCGGCGTGCAGGAACACCGTCTCGATCAGGTGCCAGAGCTCCAGCGCGAACTGGTAGACGTACACCGCCTGGGCCACGATCAGGCCCAGATAGAGCGGGACCTGAAGCCAGCGACTGGCGAACATCAGATAACCGAGGCTCTTCGGCCGCGAGATTCCCTGGCCGGATGCGAGCTTTTCGGGCAACAATGTTTCCTACTAATCGAGCCGGAGGATTGGTCAGTTGGCGAACCTGGGGTCCCTGGAACGCGCGATCATGGACGTGCTGTGGGATGCCGGTAAACCGATGCGCGTCAGGGAACTGCTGACCAGGCTCAACGAGGAGCGCGAGCTGGCGTACACGACGGTGCAGACCGTGGCCGAGCGGCTGGTGAAGAAGGGGCTGCTCGTACGCACGCCGTACCGTAACGCGTTCCGCTACGCCACGGTCAAGTCGAGGGACGAGCACGTCACCGACCTCATGCTCGAAGCGCTCTCGGCCAGCGGCGACAGGTTGCCGGTGCTGGCCAGGTTCGCGCAGAGCGTCGAGGAGGAGGACGCGCTCGCCCTCATGGAGGAGCTGTTACGCCGTCAGAGGCGCTCGACCACGTAGTCGACGCAGACCGTCAGCGCCTCGATGTCGGCCGGTTCGATGGCCGGGAACATCGCGACGCGCAGCTGGTTGCGGCCCAGCTTGCGGTACGGCTCGGTGTCGACGATGCCGTTGGCCCGCAGCACCTTGGCGACGGCGGCGGCGTCGACGGAGTCGGCGAAGTCGATCGTGCCGACGACCTGGGAGCGGAACTCCGGAGCGGCGAACGGCGTGGCGTACGCCGACTTCTCCGCCCACGTGTAGAGGCGCTGGCTGGACTCGGCCGTGCGGGCGGTGGTCCAGGCCAGGCCGCCGTTGGAGTTCATCCAGTCGAGCTGGTCGGCCAGCAGGAACAGGGTGGCCACGGCCGGCGTGTTGTAGGTCTGGTCCTTCGCTGAGTTGTCGATCGCGACCGGCAGGCTGAAGAACTCCGGCACGAAACGGCCGGTCGCGGCGATCTCCTCGACCCTGGCCAGCGCCCGCGGCGACATGATCGCGATCCACAGGCCGCCGTCGGAGGCGAAGCTCTTCTGCGGCGCGAAGTAGTAGACGTCGGTCTCGGCGAGGTCGACGGGCAGGCCGCCGGCGCCGGAGGTGGCGTCGACGAGCACCAGCGAGTCGCCGGAGCCCACGCGCGTGATGGGCATGGCCACGCCGGTCGAGGTCTCGTTGTGGGTGAGCGCGTACGCGTCCACCCCCTCCTCGGCCACGGCGGTGGGGTAGGTACCGACCTCGGACTTGATGACGCTCGGGTCGGCCAGCCACGGGGCCTTCTTGGTGACCGCCGCGAACTTCGAGGAGAACTCGCCGAACGACAGGTGCTGCGACTTGTCGCGGATCAGCCCGAAGGCGGCGATGTCCCAGAACGCGGTGGTGCCGCCGTTGCCCAGCACGACCTGGTAGCCCTCGGGCAGCGAGAACAGGTCGGCGAGCCCGGAGCGTACGCGGCCGACCAGGTTCTTGACCGGCTTCTGGCGGTGGGAGGTGCCCATGAGGCTCGCGCCGGAGGCGGCGAGCGCGGCCAGTTGCTCGGTGCGTACCTTCGAGGGCCCGCAGCCGAAGCGGCCGTCGGCGGGCTTGATGTCAGCGGGAATCACGATGTCAGCCACCTGACCAGGGTACTGATCCCGCGCGCTTGATTTGGGACCGGGGCGGGAATCTGAGAAGAACGCCACAGCCAAAAGATCACAAATGCCGCAGAATGGAGGAGTCGGGGACCTGCCATGTTCGTGACATGAGAGCGGCGGTGGCGCCATGCCCTCTGAACAGGATTCGCGCGAAGTGGTGGAGGGCCTGTTGCGGCGGCCCTTCTGGCGGGACCTCCCGCTGCCCGTGCTTGTTCTCACCGGAGCGCAGGCCGGTGCGGCGGGGCGGCTGTCGGAGCGTTTCAACGGACTCCTGCCGTACGCGAAGCCGGAGGAAGGCGCGCACAAATCGCTGGCCGAGCTCGTGGAAGCCCTGGCCGGAGCCAGTGGCGCCTTCGGTGGCAACAAAGTCGGCCGCACTCTGCTGCCCGCGCCGCGTTTCCCGCTGACGGAGTTCGTGTTGTGGGCCCGGGCCCAGCGCGACAAGAAACCGGAGCAGTGGCCGGAGGACAAGTGGCCGCCGCAACCTGAGTCGCGCCCCGGGCAGGAGGAGCTCAAGCGCCGGTTCGGCGCCAGGTTCGGGGTGCGCCCCAGTCTGCAGGCCGACAGCCGCAAGCGGTGGGCGGCCGGCGACTTCCTCGTGCGGGCCGCGATCTTCTTCGTGCCGGTCGCCACCGTGGCCGCCTGGTGGCTGGACACCGGGATCACCGACCTGATCCCGCTGGCACCCGGCCTGCTCGCGCTGCTGCTGGGCACTGGCGCGATCGGGCTGCAGGCCGTGCGCTTCATCCGCGGCACGGCCTTCTCACGGTGGTTCCGCCGCCACCAGTACGAGGGCTTACGGCGCACCGTCAGCCAGAGCCGCCCGGAATACACGCTTCTCCTGATGAACGCGTCAGAGCCGGAGATCGAGAAGCTGCTGGTCTACGCGATGCTGGAGGACCTGCGCCAGGCGTACCGCAAGTGGCCGCGCATCCCGTGGCCGAGCTGGGGGCGCGGGCTGTACGCCCTGCTGGTGCTCGACGCGGAAGATCCGGTCCACGCGCGGTTCCTGCGGGTCCTGGACGAAGTCCGGTACGAGACGGGCATCGTGCCGCCGCTGCTGGTGATCGCCGAGGACCCGGGGCAGCCGGAGCCGGCCGGGCCTCCGGCCAGGCGAGAGCAGCGGAGCATCGCCAAGGAGGTCGATGACTGGCGCTCGCGCGTGGCGCTGCGCGGGCCGGAGCCGCGGCTGCGTCTCGCCGGCGACAAGCTGGTGCTGACGGGCACCTATCGGCCGCGGCTCGCGCGGGTCAAGGCCCGTGCCGTCGGCTACTGGCTCGCGATGCTGGCACTGCTGCTCGCCCCGCCGCTGTACGTCTACGGCAGCAACTGGTTCGGCTGCGGCCCCGGCATGATGCGGGCCGAGCAACAGTGCGTCGGCCTGAGCGACAATCTCGCCGAGATCGCCCCCGACCCGGCCCTCGTGCCCATCCTCGAGCGGATCAAGCAGCAGAACGAGGCCATCGACACGAGGCAGCGGGTCATCACGGTCTTCTATCTCGGCGTGCTCACCACGGCCCACCCGGGCGACGACCAGACGGGCGGCTCGGCCGGCGAACTGTCCGGCATCGCGGCCCGCCAGGGCGCCTACAACCGGCTGGGCAGCTGGCAGATCAAGGTGGAGGTGGCCAACACCGGGCAGTACTTCCGGCATGCCAGGTTCGCCGCCGCCATGATCAGGCAGCGCGCGGCCGGCGACCCGGACGTGGCCGGGGTGATCGGGCTCGCGTGGAGCAGGACCGAGACGCAGGACGCCATCCGGGTGCTCAGTGACGCGCACATCCCGATGCTCAGCACCACGAACTCGGCCGACCGGACGCCGCTGGTCTACCATGACCGTCCCTCGCCGTACTTCTTCCGCATGGCGGCTCCCAACTCCGCGCAGGCGCGGGCGTTCGAGTTCTGGCTCGCGCGCGGGCTCCCCGGCGGGCGGCCGGTCGCTCCGCAGCGGGTCGCCGTCCTGGTCGAGCACGACGTGGAAGAGCACGAGCTCTACAGCAAGGACCTCGCGGAAGGGCTGGCCAAGGGCCCGTACGCGGCCGCGAAGCAGTACCGGTTCGCCAACCAGGACGAGCTGGCCAGCAAGGTCGACCTGGCCTGCCAGGACGGTGCGGAGGTGCTGCTCTACACCGGCAGGGCCACCTTCCTGAACACCGTCGCCGACACCCGCGAGCACCAGTGCGCGGCCAAGGTGCAGATCCTGGCGGGCGACGACGTCACCGAGAAACTGGGGCAGCTCCTCGTCAAGGAGGACTTCCCCAACAAGCCGGCGATCTCGTTCGTCGCGCTCAACGACGTGCGAAAGGGACAGGGCGACAACCGCACCCAGACGGAGATCGAGAACTGGATCGCGAGCGTCAAGGCGACGGGCGTGTCACGCGTGCACGCGTGGATGGGCTACGACGCGCTGCTGGCCGTCACGTCGGCGATCAACAAGATCAAGGCCTCGGACGTCGACGAGTCGGTCAACATCGCAGAAAGCGTCGCGTACAACCTGCGCGGGCTCGGCGTGGGCGGCCTCATCCAGGGCGCGAGCGGGAAGTTCTACTTCTCGGAGGACGCGGAGTCACACGCCGCGCTCCCTCGCGGCCTCTGGCTCTTCTCCACGGACCCCGCCGCGGGTGCCTCCGAGAACGGCCTGGTGCCGCGGGGCAGCTGCACGGTCGACGAAAAGGCCCCGGACACCGCCGAACTCGAGGTGAAATGCTCGTTCGGCTGAACGTCCGGGGCCCATCCCGTCAGTACGTCACTTCCCGGCGACCTCGGCGGCGCCGGGAACGTCGCTCAGGGGACGCGAGGCGGGGCCGACGTAGTTCGCGCTCGGGCGCACGAGGCGGCCCGTGAGCTTCTGCTCCAGGACGTGCGCGGCCCAGCCGGCCGTGCGGGCGCAGGTGAACATCGAGGTGAACATGTGGGAGGGCACCTCGGCGAAGTCCAGCACCACGGCCGCCCAGTACTCCACGTTGGTGGCCAGCACGCGGTCGGGCTTGCGCGCGTGCAGCTCGTCCAGCGCGGCCTGCTCCAGCGCCGCGGCGACCTCGTAGCGGGGGGCGTCGAGCTCCTTGGCGGTACGGCGGAGCACGCGGGCGCGCGGGTCCTCCGCGCGGTAGACGCGGTGCCCGAAGCCCATGAGCCGGTTGCCCTTGTCGAGCTCGCTCTGGACGTACTTCTTGGCGTCGCCGAGCTGCTCGACGCCCTCGATCATGTGCAGGACGCGGGCCGGGGCGCCACCGTGCAGCGGGCCCGACATGGCGCCGACGGCGCCGGAGAGCGCGGCGGCCACGTCGGCCCCGGTGGAGGCGATGACGCGGGCGGTGAACGTGGAGGCGTTCATGCCGTGCTCGGCCGCGGAGGTCCAGTAGGCGTCGATGGCCTTGACGTGCTTGGGATCAGGCTCACCGCGCCAGCGGATCATGAAGCGTTCGACGATGGTCTCGGCCTCGTCGACCCGGCTCTGCGGCACCATCGGCAGGCCGAGGCCGCGCGCGGACTGCGCGACGAACGAGAGGGCCATGACGGAGGCGCGGGCGAGCTGGTCGCGGGCCTCCTCGTCGGTGATGTCGAGCAGGGGCTTGAAGCCGTAGGCCGGAGCCAGCATGGCCAGGGCGCTCTGAACGTCTACGCGGATGTCACCGGAGTGGACAGGGATGGGGTACGGCTCCGCCGGGGGCAGGCCCGGCTGGAACTTGTTGTCGACCAGCAGGCCCCAGACAGCCCCGAACGGGACACGGCCGACCAGCTCTTCGATGTCGACGCCCCGGTATCGAAGGGCGCCCCCTTCTTTGTCCGGTTCCGCGATCTCAGTCTCGAAAGCTACGACGCCTTCGAGCCCGGGTTTGAAGTCGGACATGTGCGGCCGCCTCCCTTTCCCTTGCCATGTTTGGGCAATGCTGTGTCAATGGTCGCGGCTCGCTTCGGGGGTCGTTGGCATCGTTTGCCCTCGATCTCTCCCCCCGAGCTCCTCCGCTCTGTTGATGTCGAGATACCGGCGGGTCAATTTAACCCCTTGCCAGGTCGTGCTCGGTCTCGGGACCCGCCGTAAGGCCAAACCCGCTGGTGAGGGGGGTGCATGGGATCTACCACACAAGCGCGCAAGAATACCGTCTCGTGGATGCCACCCCGCGCCCGCCCGTGCTGGCGGGGCTACGCCGAACGTACGAGGGCGAGCCGCTGCTCGAATCCGACCTCGCGTCCGACCCCATAGAGCAGTTCACCTTCTGGTTCCAGGACGCGCTCGAGTCCGGCCTGCCCGAACCCAACGCCATGATCCTGGCCACCGCCTCGGCGGGCGGCCGCCCGAGCGCCAGGACGGTCCTGCTGAAGGGCTACGACGAACGCGGATTCGTCTTCTACACCAACTACGAGTCCCGCAAGGGCCGCGACCTGGGCGAGAACCCCCGCGCGTCCCTGCTGTTCCCCTGGCACCCGATCCGCCGCCAGGTACGCGTCGAGGGCACCGTGACCCGGATGTCCCACGAGGAGTCGGCCGAGTACTACAACTCCCGCCCGTACGGCTCGCGCATCGGCGCCTGGGCGTCGCGGCAGTCGGCCGTCGTGCGGTCCAGACAGGAGCTGGACGATCGCTACGCCGAGCTGGCGGAGCGCTGGCCGGAGCATCCCCCGGTGCCCGACTTCTGGGGAGGCTTCCGGGTCTATCCGATCGAGATGGAGTTCTGGCAGGGACAACTCGACCGGATGCACGACAGGCTCCGCTATCGGCGCACACGACCCGGTTGGGCCCTGGAAAGACTGGCCCCTTAGTGTTCATGGAGTGGCGATCGCGGAGCTGGTCAAGCGTCATCTGGTAGACACCCGGCCGCTCGGGGTGTCCGAGTACCGGCGGCTCTGGCTCGGCCAGGCGGTCTCGCACGTGGGCGTCGGGGCGACCGTCGTGGCCGTCGGGCAGCAGGTCTGGGAGCTCACCTACTCCTCGTTCTACGTGGGGCTGCTGGGGATGGCCAACCTGATCCCGCTGATCGTCTTCGGCCTGTGGGGAGGGGCGGTCGCCGACGCCGTCGACCGGCGCAAGCTGCTGATCGTCGGCTCGCTCATCGCGTGGTCGGCGACGCTCCTCATCTTCGCGCAGGCGCTGCTCGGCCTGGGGAACGTCTACCTGATCTTCGCCGCAGTCGCACTGAACGCCACGGGCTTCGCGATCACCAGCCCGACCAGGGGCGCGATCATCCCCAGGCTCCTGGAGAAGGAGCTGGTGCCCGCCGCGAACGCGCTCAACTCGCTGGTCTTCAGCATCGGCGCGGTCGCGGGGCCGATGATCGGCGCGGTGATGCTGGCCTCCGGCGGGTTCGCGGCGGCGTACGCGATGGACGCCCTGCTCTTCACCGCGAGCCTCTACGCGGCCCTCAGACTGCCCTCACTGCCCCCGTTGGGCGAAGTGCGACGTCCGGGAGCCCGGGCCGTGCTGGAAGGGCTCAGCTTCATCGTCAGGAGCCCGGTGCTGCTGATGTCGTTCGTGGTGGACATCATCGCGATGGTGTTCGCCCTGCCGCGCGCGCTCTTCCCGGAGCTGACCGCCGACAGGTTCGGCGGCTCGGTGATCGCGCTCGGCTGGATGGGCTCCGCCATGGCCATCGGCTCGGTGGCCGGGGCGCTGTTCTCCGGCTGGGTGGGGCGGGTCTCGCGGCAGGGGGTCGCGCTCGTCGTCGTGATCGCCGTCTGGGGCCTGGCCGTGGCCGCCGCCGGGCTGGCGAGCGAGCTCTGGCTGGTGGTGGCGTTCATGGCCGTGGGCGGGGTGGCGGACGTGATCTCGTCGGTGTGGCGGCAGTCCATCCTGCAGCTGTACGCGCCCGACGAGATGCGGGGGCGGCTGCAGGGGGCGTTCATGGTGGTCGTGGCGGGCGGGCCGCGCCTGGGCGACCTGCGGGCCGGCGCGACGGCGACGGTGATGGGGGTGAGCGGGGCCTGGGTGGGCGGCGGCCTCGCCTGTGCCGTCACGGTGCTGATCGTGGGCCTGTCCGTGAGATCGTTCCGCAATTACCGGGCTCACTAAAGGTCTGAGGTCAGATGACTCCCGCCCCCAGCGGCGCGGCGAACCGAGATCGCGCTCGCCGGGAAGGAACTGGGCCGCTCCATTGTTTCCGTCCTTAACCATCGTCGGTCGTTCTCCCAATAGGGTTCCTGTGACTTCAGAGCCCGCTGCGGACGGGCCCGGTCCCCGCCACGACCGGCGTAACATTTGATTGGGAGGACTGCCTTGACCGCACACGGCCTGATCGACACCACGGAGATGTACCTCCGCACGATTTACGAGCTCGAGGAGGAGGGCATCGTCCCCCTCCGCGCCCGCATCGCGGAGCGCCTGCAGCAGAGCGGCCCCACTGTCAGCCAGACCGTCGCGCGGATGGAGCGCGACGGGCTCGTGCGCGTCGAGGGCGACCGCCACCTGTCCATGACCGATCTGGGCCGCACGCTGGCCACGCGGGTGATGCGCAAGCACCGGCTCGCCGAGTGCCTGCTCACCCAGGTCATCGGCCTGCCGTGGGAAGAGGTGCACATCGAGGCGTGCCGCTGGGAGCACGTCATGTCGGAGTCGGTCGAGGCTCGCCTGGTGACGCTGCTCGACAACCCGACCGTGTGCCCGCACGGAAACCCCATCCCGGGGCTCGCGGAGCTGGGCGCCAAGGAGCCCGCCGAGGGCGGCGCCGGAGTGCTGACATCGATGTCGGACCTGGCGGGCCCGAGGGACACGCCGGTCGTCGTGCGTCGAATTAGCGAACAAGTGCAAAGCGATCCTGCTGTGATGCTTAAACTCAAGCAAGTTGGGATACAACCCGGACGCGAGGTGACGCTCGCGGCGAGCGACGACGGTGTGCGGGTGACAGGTGACGGTGACGCAAACGACACTCCCGCGGAGCTTCCGCGCGATGTCGCCGCGCACGTTTTTGTCTCCAAGCGCTGACGCGCGCGCAGCGGCTTGGTTGAATCCCTCCTGGGAGGCCCTCCACTCTCCCCTGGCCAAGACTGTTGCAGGAGCGCCCGTGGTCCGCTTTGCGTGCATGCCACCCCAAGGAGTGGTCTCCGGATGAATCGATGGGGGGATCTGTCACAGGACACGGCTGATCACCTGGGTGCCGGATCCGTGCTCGACCACGCTGAAATGGCCGTGATCGTCACCGACCGTTTCAGCAATCTCCTCTATTGGAACCCCTTCGCCGAGAAGCTCTTCGGCCGTCAGGGCAAGCCGCCCTCCCGCGACGCGTCCGTCCTGTCCCTCGGGATCATGGAGAAGGACCACCCGCTGGCGATCGAGCTGGCCAAGCACGTGCTCAAGGGCGGCGTGTGGGAGGGCACGTTCGACGTCAGGCGCGGCGACGGCACCATCGTCTACGTACGCGCCCAGGCCGTGCCGCTGCGCCACGCCTCCGGCTCGGTGACGGGCATCGTCATCATGGCCCGCGAGGCCCTGCGCAGCAACGAGCGCGAGAAAGACCGGTTCGGCCTCCTGGAGCGCATCGGCGAGCGGCTGGCGGGCTCGCTCTACGTCGAGGAGACGCTCAAGCGGGTGGCCGAGATGCTGGTCCCCCAGTTCGCCGACCACTGCTTCATCGAGCTGATGGAGGGCGACCGGCTGGTCCGCCGGGTCTCCCAGCACGTGCAGGGGTGGACTCCGCCGCCGGGCACATGGAAGCCGGTGGGCGCGGAGATCCGCTACCCCTCCGGTCACTACGCGGACACCGCGCTGCGCCGCCAGGAGACGATCCTGGTCGAGAGCTTCGCCACCAGCAGCTACCCGTCCCCCAGCGAGGGCAGCGCGCAGCTGTGCGGCGAGATCGGCATGACCTCCGCCATCGTGGCCCCCCTGCTGGTGCGCGGCGAGACGCTCGGGCTGATGTACCTGGGCCTGTCCAACCTCACCGACCGGCGCAGCCCCCACTACGACGCCTTCGACCGCGACTTCGTGGGCGCCATCGCCACCCGGGTCGCGCTGGCCATCGACAACGCGCTGCTGTTCGAGGAGGAGCGGCACACGGCGGAGTCGTTCCAGAAATACCTGCTGCCCCGGGCGCTGCCGCAGCTCGACGGCCTGCAGATCGCGGTGCGCTACTACCCGGCGGCCCCGCTCGCCTCCCACGGCCAGGGCATCCAGACCCAGGTCGGCGGCGACTGGTACGACGTGATCCCGCTGTCGGCGGGCCGGGTCGGCATCGTGATCGGCGACGTCGAGGGCCGGGGCGCCAAGGCGGCGGCCATCATGGGCCAGCTCAGAGCCGCGCTGCGGGCCTTCGCGCAGGACGACAAGTCGCCGGCCGACATCCTGGCCAGGCTCGACGAGTGGACCCGCATCATCGCCACGCCCGAGCAGGACGACAACGGCACCGAGGTCACCATCCCGCCCATCGTGACCTGCCAGTACCTCGTCTACGACGCCTGGTCGCGCCAGCTCTCCTTCGCCAACGCGGGCCACGCGCCGCCGCTGCTGCTGGTCGACGGCCAGTGCGTGGAGCTCGACATCGAGGAGGTCGGCCAGCCGCTCGGCGTCCACGCCAAGGGCCTGCACGCCGACCTGGTCTACAAGGAGGAGACGCGCACGCTGCCGCCGGGCGCGGCTCTGCTGCTCTACACCGACGGCCTGGTCGACCGGCGGCCGGGCCGCGACGGGCGGATGCCGAGCGAGGAAGAGACGCTCGGCGTGCTCTGCGACAAGCTCGCCAAGATGTCCGGCGCCGAGGTCGAGCGCATCGCCGACGCCGCCACGGTGGCCGTGCCCGGCGACATCGACGACGACATGGCGATCCTGGTCGTCCGCTCCAGCGACGTCGACCTCGACGTGGAGGAGCGCACCTTCCCCGCCCAGCCGATCATGGTGGGCGAGGCGCGCCGCATGGCGTCGGAGGCGTTCTCGAGCTGGAACGTGCCGGAGGAGCGGGCCGAGCTGGCCTGCCTGCTCGTCTCCGAGGTCGTGACCAACGTCGTGCTCCACGCCGCCACCGCCACCGTGCCGCGCAGGGAGCTGGTCGTGGAGGGGCCGCCGCTGCCGTTCGACGAGTCCTGGGACATGCCGGGCTTCGAGGACGAGGTGGTCGGCGACAAGGAGTTCACCCTGAGGTTGCGCCGGGGCGAGGAGTCGGTCTGGGTCGAGGTCTTCGACCAGGACCTGCGCCTGCCGCGCATCCGCAGCGCGGGGGAGAACGACGAGGGCGGGCGCGGCCTCTACCTCGTCGACCAGCTGGCCAGACGCTGGGGGTCGCGTCCCACCAGGGAAGGCAAAGCGGTCTGGTTCGAGATTCCCACTCGCGGCAGGTGAGTGATTAGCTGGGGATATGGAGCTGGCCTTCGAACGACGGGGCACCGGCACGCCGCTGATCCTCATCCACGGCATCGGCCATCACTGGCAGGCGTGGTTGCCGGTGCTGGACCGCCTGGCGGCCGCGCACACGGTGATCGCGCTCGATCTGCCCGGCTTCGGCAGGTCCCCCGGCCTGCCCGAGGACATCACCTACACCGCTGAGTCGCTGGCCGACGCGGTCGAGTCGTTCTGCGCGCTGCTGGGCGTGCGCGAGCCGCACGTGGCGGGCAACTCGCTCGGCGGCTACATCGCGCTGGAGCTGGCCTCGCGCGGCGTCGTACGCACGGCCACCGCGCTGTCGCCGGCCGGCTTCTGGTCCCGCTCCGAGCTGCTCTACTGCCAGTCCATGCTGCGCGCCCTGCGGGCCTCGGCCCGCACGATCCCGGCGAAGCAGGCCGCCAGGGCGGCCGAGAACCCGCTGCTGCGGGCCGTCTCGACCGGCATCCTGGTCGCCCACCCCTCCAGGCTCTCCGTCACCGCGCAGATCGCGGCCACCCAGGCGCTGGCCTGGGCTGACGGCTTCGACGAGACGCTGGAGTCGTTCGCCGGCCTGATGCCGCCCGCCCCGCCGAAGTCGCCCATCACGATCGCGTGGGGCGAGCACGACCGGCTCCTGCCGCGCCGCCAGGCCGTACGCGCGGCGCGCTGGTCGGGGCAGCGGGTCAAGCTGCTGAAGGGCTGCGGTCACGTGCCGATGAGCGACGACCCCGAGCTCGTCGCCCGCGTCATTCTGGAATCCAGCGCCATTTCATAAATTTCGCTGCCCCCGGCAAAGGAATGGGATAGGTTTCCCGGTATCGATCGCTCATTCGGTATTGCCATATGGCGGAATTCATGGCGGACGACTCCTGGTATCCACTGTTGCGAGAGTGTCTCCAGCGAACTCATCCTCCCGGGCGGCACGAGCTGCCCGTCATTTTTCTGCTCGGACTGGCGGGCACCGGGAAGACCGCGACCCTCGCGCAGATCTCGCGCAGTGTGCGGAAACCGCCCTCTCCGGTGGTCAACCTGCCGCTCCACGCAGAGCTCGGCAGCGCGGTCGCCGACGTGATCCAGCGGATCGCCTATGACCTGGCCGCGCTCGACAAGGTGCACCTGCCCCGCACGGTCTTCACGCTGGTGGTGCTCGGCCTGGATCCGAAATTATCGCGTTCGCAACTCGAAGATCAGCTGCAGCGGCGTCTTCAGCGCAAGGCGAGCATTGATCCCGATGACGCGGCACAATGGCGGGATATCGCATCCTTGCTGCCAAATATTGGGATATGGCTGAAATTTCTGGTTTCTACCGCGGAGATTATCGGGCGCCGTCTGGACGCCGCCGATCGGGTTCACCGCGTGGCCAGGACGTGGCTCTCGGAACGACTCGGCGGCGACGTCCTGAATCTCGTACAGGACCAGAAGATCGGCGGGGAGCGGGCGGAGGGCGCGCGGGGGATACTCGTCGAGGCGTTCCTGGAGGACCTCGCCCAGGCGTGGGCGCAGCCGCGCCACGCGCGCAACTGCCTCCTGCTGCTGGACGACGCCGACACCCCGGCGGGCAGCGCCTTCCTGCAAGCGCTCGTCGCCGCCAGGGCCAGGCGCTCGGAAGCGGGCGCGAGCGCGGATCCCCTGGTGGTCGTGGCCGCGTCGCGGACCTGGCCGAAGGGGATGACGGGCTGGGCGTGCCCGGGGACGCCGGGGGCCCGCCGGCCACCGCGGCTCGCCGAGGCCACGTACGAGGACTGGCTGGGGCGGCGGTGCGACGGCGAGCAGCGCTGGTGGTATCCCATGCTCATGCCCGGCCTGCCGACCGGCAGGACCGCGACGGTGTACGCGCGCGCGATCCACGAGCTGACCGGGGGCTACCCGTACGCCGCCGACAAACTGGGCGATCTGCTCGGGAACCCCAAGGACGACGACGAGTTCCGCACCATCCTGTGCGAAAAGGACGCCCTGCGCCGTCTGACGCCCGACCACCTGCCCCGGCGTGACCTGCTGATGGCCTGGTCGGCGGCCAGGAACGTGGACGACGCCGAGAACGCGCTGCTCGACGGGGCGAGCACCGCCTCGCACCTCCGCCGCGAGCTGGCCGAGCGGCTGTGGCTCACGACGCGGAGCGCCGTGGAGAACCGCGGAGGCCCCTGGGAGAGCTCCTCCTCCGGCGGGGAGGAGATCACCGTCATCCATCCGTGGCTCAGAAGGCTGCTGCTGCACCACCTCGCCGCGGAGCCGGAACGCTGGGACAAGGTCCACGAGACGATGGAGAGCTTCCACCGCAAGCAGGAGGTGGCCGACGACGCTTCGGCCGCCCATCACACGCTGGCCCGCGTGACGGACGGGGACGATCCGCGGCTGGAGGCCGTCGTGGCCTTCCTGAACGAGCGGTTCGGGCAGCTCGACGTGGTCGGCCGCCGCGGCAGCCGCCTGTCGGAGTGGGTCGAGCTCTACGAGCAGGTGACCGCGGCCCCCAACCGCCTGCCCCTTGATCGGCCCTCGGCGGCGCTGTACGACTCGCTGGCGGTGAGCTCGGCCGACACGGAGCGGCGGGACCGGACCTCCATGATCAGGACGCTGGTGGTGGCCCGGTGGTTCTGGCTCGACCCCGTCCTCGATCCCCCCGGCCGGCGGGCGACGGAGATCGCGTACGAGTTCAGGCAGCTCGCGGGGCTCAGGACGACCGGCCGGTCGATCTTCACACGAGAGGCCGAGAGGTATGAGCGACATCACCGGCGCTAGCCTCCAGATCGAGCCGGCTCCCGCCTACGTCACGCGTCGCCGCCGGCGGTCGATCGTCATCGTCGGCCTCGTCGTCGCGCTCGTCGCGGCGGGCCTGTCCTACGTCTTCCGCGCGCCGTCCAGGCTGACCGACGCGAGCGACGCCTTCGACCCGAGCCTGGCCGGCATCATGGAGCGCATCCACGCGGAGAACGCCGACGTGATCGCGAAGCATCCGGGCGAGTACGTCACCGTCCTGGTGCTGCTGCCGATGTCGGGTGACGTGACCGAGACGGGGATGGGCCTCGACACCATCCGGCATGCCCTGCAAGGGTCGCATCTGGCGCAGCTGTGGCGGAACAGGGAGCAGTCCGCGGCGCCGTACATCCGGCTGCTCGTGGGCAACATCAGCTCGGACGCGTGGGAGGACACGGTCGAGGACCTGGAGGGCCGCGTCCAGAGCGAACGCATCCTCGCCGTCACCGGGCTCGGGAACAGCGTCGAAGCCACCAGGCGCGTGATCGACCGGCTCAGCAAGGACAAGATCGCGATGGTCGCGGCCGTGATCACCTCCGACGAACTGCAGCGTCACCAAGCACTGGTGCGGATGGCCCCGCTGAACAGCGACGAGGCGGCGGCTCTCGTGCGCTTCGCCGGGCAGGCCGTTCCCACGCTCAAGCCGGTCGTCGTCATGGACACCAAGGCCGGCGACAGCTACAGCCGGACGCTGGGCGAGGCCTATGACAAGACTCTCGCCCGCGTCGTCGACGCCAAGCGGCGCGGCCGGGCGCTGACGTTCGACTCGACGGTCAACGCCTCCAGCACGGTCATCGGGAACATCGCGGACACGATCTGCGGCTCCGACGCCAACGCCGTCTTCTACGCCGGCCGCGCCCGCGGCCTGCCCGCGCTGTTACGCGGTCTGAGCCTGTCGCGCCCCTGCGTCCAGCGCGACATCAGCGTCTTCGCCGGGGACGACACCAGTGAGCAGGCCCATCTCGTCAAGAGCCCCATCTGGGAGGACAACGGGGGAAGGATCCGGCTGTACTACACCGCTCTGGCCCATTCCGCGAACGTCACCGACCACGGCAGCCGCGTCCTGTCCGCGATCAAGGCGAGGTTCGGGAACGGTGACGAGAAAGGGTACGTGCGGCTGTTCCCCGCGGAGTCGCTCGACGACGGCCACGCGATCATGCACCATGACGCCGCGTACGTCGCGATCAAGGCCATCGACAGGTACGCGAAGGACGACCTGGCCAAGCTCGGGCCGCAGGAGGTGGCGGCCATGCTGCGCAGCGGCACCATCGACGTCCAGGGCGCCAGCGGCGACATCACGATCGACCGCGACGGCAATCCGCTCAGGCGGGAGCTCCCCGTCCTGCGGCTCACCCCCTACGGCGCCACCGTCTTCGCCGCGTGGTCGTCCCCGGAGCACACGCGCCAGTGATCGAGGTTGGCCGACATGCGGCGGAGCACGTCGACGGTGGCCAGGTACTCCTGCGAACTCACGCCTTCGAGCACCTTCTGCCGAAACTGGCCGACCTTCCCGGAGATCTCCTCGTGCGCGGCCCGGCCCGCGTCGGTGAGCCCGCCGTCCGCCAGCCAGCCCTTGGCGGTGAGCCGCGCCACGGCCTCGTCCACCCCGGTGAACGGCATGGTGTGCGTGGTCTCCTGGGCCGCCAGGTTGAGCACCTGCCATTCCCGGCGGGTGGTGGTCTGCAGCGCCTGCTCCATGGCGTTTTCCAGCAGGTTGTCGAGATGCTTCAGCCAGTGGCCGATGGGTTTGTCCATAGATGTAAGATAGCAACAATATGTATGAAGACAAGTATGTTGCCGCGGTCGAGCGGGCGATGGTCGCGATCAGGCGGCGGCAGAGCAGGCGGGTGCTGGCCCGGCAGCAGGGCGCCGCAGGGCCGGAGTACGAGGTGCTCGACGTGATCGAGGGGGCCGGCGGGTCCGTCACCGTGTCCACGGTCGCGCAGGCGCTCAGCGTCGATCAGCCGCGGGCCAGCCGGCTGGTGGCGGCGGCCGTGGCGGCGGGCCTCGTCCGGCGGGAAGCCGATCAGGCCGACGGGCGCAAGGCGTGGCTGGTGCTGACCGAGGCCGGGCAGGCGGCGCTGGAGCACGCCCGCCGCACCAGGCAGGAGGCGTTCGCGGCGGTCATGGAGGAGTGGCCGGAGCGGGACCGGGCGGAGTTCGCCCGGCTGCTCACCCGCTTCGTCGAGGGCATGCCCGGTTAGATCTTGGTCTGGCCCCAGAGGAGGAGCATGACGATGATGAACACGATCATCACACCGCCGTAGGCCACCGGCCCCAGGCGGATCGCCCGGCGTACGCGGTTGAGGCCCCAGGCGAACAGCAACGCCAGGAAAGCCAGGAGGATCAGGCCGCCGTCCATGGTGTCCAGTATGCGGTGCCGGCCGCCTTCCCGTGCGGTCAGAATCCGAAGGACCGCCCGATGATCTCCTTCATGATCTCGGTGGTGCCGCCGTAGATCGTCTGGACCCGGCTGTCGAGCCAGGCCTTGGCGACCGGGTACTCCATCATGTAGCCGTACCCGCCGTGCAGCTGGAGGCAGCGGTCGATGACCTTGGTCTGCAGCTCGGTGGTCCACCACTTGGCCTTGGCCGCGTCCACCGCGTCGAGCTGCCCGGCGTTGAGCGCCAGGATGCACTTGTCCACGTAGTGGCGGGCGATCTCCGTCTCGGTGGCCAGCTCCGCCAGCACGAACCGGGTGTTCTGGAAAGACCCGATGCTCCGCCCGAAGGCCTGCCGGGTCTTGCAGTACTCGATGGTCTCCGCCAGCACGGCCTCCGCCGCGGCCACCGCCCCCACGGCGATCGACAGGCGCTCCTGCGGGAGGTTGTGCATGAGCTGGAAGAAGCCCTCGCCGTCGCGCGGGCCCAGGCGGTTGGCGACGGGCACGCGTACGTTCTCGAAGAACAGCTCGGCCGTGTCCTGCGCCTTCATCCCGATCTTCTCGAGATTGCGCCCCCGCTCGAACCCCTCCATACCGCGCTCGACCACGATCAGCGTGGTCCCCCTGGCGCCCGCGTCGGGGTCGGTCTTGGCCACGACCACGACCAGGTCGGCGTTGATCCCGTTCGTGATGAACGTCTTCTGCCCGTTCACCAGGTAGTGGTCGCCCTCGCGGATGGCCGTGGTCCTGATCCCCTGCAGGTCGCTGCCGGCCCCCGGCTCGCTCATCGCGATCGCGGTGATCAGCTCCCCGCTCGCGAAGCCGGGCAGCCACCGCTGCTTCTGCTCGTCGTTCGTCAGATCCACCAGGTACGGCGCCATGACGTCGTTGTGCAGCGAGAACCCGAGCCCGCTGGCGCCGTTCCCGATGATCTCCTCGACGATCACGGCGTTGTACCGGAAGTCCGTGACCCCCGCCCCGCCGTACTCCTCCGGCACCGAGAACCCGAACATCCCGAGCTCCCCGGCCTTCTTCCAGACCTCACGCGGGACGATGCCGTCCTTCTCCCACTGGGCGTGGTGGGGCACGACCTCCCTGGCCATGAACTCGCGCACGGTCTCGCGGAAGAGCAGGTGCTCCTCGTCGAAGAGGTCTCGCCGCACAGGGTCCTCCCGAATAGAGTTCTGTTACTCGTAGGTATACCCCCTTTCCCAGTACGGCGGATACCTGTGGACACGGCTTCATCACAAGTGCTGGACGTTGTCCCAATCGGCATGTGTTGCAGATGTTTTCGACTCTAAGATCTACCCTCGGTCTATTTGTGGCGTGATCGGAGTCTCCCGTGAGTCGGTGGCGCAAGGGGCTGATTGCCGCATCGGTGGGCATAGCCACGTCGGCGGCGTTCGTCGCGACGTCCTCGGTCCCGGGCCAGGCTGCGGCCTCGCTGGTGGCCGACTACAGGTGTACGGGTGGCATCGCCGGTGCGGGCGTGGACATCGAGGCCCGCATGACCCCTCAGGTCGAGGCGGGCACCATGAACGTCCGCTGGGACATGTCGTACAAGAGCGTGAAAAAGTTTGGGTCTCCCGGATTCTTCCCCGAGGGGTCCTCCTTGGACCTGGAGGGCGTCGTGGACATCAGCGGCGCCTGGATCGGCCAGCTCCGGCCCCGGGGCGGCAAGGAGCAGGGCGAGCTGCTGCCGGGTAACTACCTGGAGCTTCCCGAGGGGTTGTCGGACAGCGCGTCTCTCACGCGTACCGGAACCATCCGCTTCAAGCCCACCACGCTGGCCGTCAGGTTCACGCCCGCCGAGGGCGAGGTGAAGGTCAACAACAACCGGAAGATCACCTATACGGGCTCCTGGAGTCACGAGTACACCGCGCCGGAATACTCCGACTTCCTCAACGACGTGCAGAAGACCAGCGCGAAAGATGCCACGGCCAAGCTGGAGTTCATCGGCACGAAGGTGGCCTACATCGGCCGCCGGGCGCCGGGCCTGGGGCCGATCCGAGTGGTCCTCGACGGGCAGACCGTCACCGATCCCCTGGTGGAGCCGGGCCTGGACCGTAGCGGGAACGCTATGACGGGCACCGAGAGCCAGGAGGTCCTTTGGGAGTCCCCGCAGCTCGACTACGGGAGTCACACCATCGAGGTCGTCAACACCGAGGCCAAGGACGCGTACGTGGACGCCTTCCAGGTGATCACCGGCGACATCCCCGAACCGCCGGCCCACAATCAGGCCACCTGCACGCTCCAGAACAATCCTGGCGCCATCGACATCACCGTCTCCGGCCCCTCCGGCACGCAGACGCCGACCGGCACCCCCACCACCAGTCCCACCACGAGTCCGACGACCAGCCCGACCTCGACGCCCACCGGGACCCAGACCACCCCGAACAACAACAACGGCGGCAACAACGACAACGGCCTCGGGCGGGTGATCGTGGTTCCCAATGCCACCGGCACCAGCTCGACCACGCCCAAGGCCACCGGGCCGACCGCGACCAAGTACTACAGGGCGCAGGTGGCCAACACCCCCAAGGGCGGTGTGGACACCGGTGAGGCGCCGGAGCGCGAGGACGGGCCGTACGGGCTGATGGCCGCACTGGTGATCGGCGGCGCGGGCGGCGGGTTGCTGCTGCGCAGACGCAGGGCCGCGCACGCGGGAGGAGCGCACTGATGACCGAGCAGACACCGATGCAGCGGGCACTGCCCGGATTGCTGATCGCCGGCTCGCTGGGCGGCGTCGGCCTGGTCATGGTGAGCATGCTCTCGCTGTGGCCCACCCCGGAGGAGGGCTCGGGCTCGCTGGCGGCGGCGCAGGACCAGCCGACGCAGGTGGAGGTGGCGAACGCGGGCGCGTTCGTCCTCCCGCCCACCGTGGGCCCAGGCGGCAAGGGCGTCCCCCTGACCCAGGCCCGCCTGGACGCGCCGGCCCCGCTTCCGGCGGTCCCGGTCGTGTCCCCGATCCCCTCGGCCAAGGCCAAGTCCACCCGGTCCAGGCCGGTCCGCGTCAAGATCCCCAAGATCAAGGTGAACGCGCCCATCGGGGCCGTCACCGTGGACAGCAAGGGCAAGCTGGGCACCCCGCCCCTGACCAAGCCCAACCAGACGGGCTGGTACAAGGGCTCGCCGGTGCCCGGCGAGCTCGGCCCCTCGGTCATCAACGGCCACGTGAGCACCCGCAAGGGCCCGGCCGTCTTCGACCGCCTCCGCGAGCTGGCCAAGGGCGACCAGATCTACGTGTACCGGTCGGACGGGAAGGTCACGCGGTTCACGGTGAGCGGGATCGAGCAGGCGAGCAAGTCGACGTTCCCGACGTCCCGGGTGTACGGGAACACGAGCAACGCCCAGTTGAGGCTGATCACGTGTGGTGGGGTCTTCAACAAGACAGCGCACAGTTACACGGACAACATCGTCGTGTACGCAACGTTGTCGAAGAAGAAGGGCTAGGGTTTTGGCGGTTTACGGGAACTTGACAGGGACAGTTCGTAGGATCTCAACCTAACCGTGACCAATGGCTGGAATTCTGGCACGACTGTTGAACACTGGCTTTGAACGGAGATGGACCCGTGCTTATGTCCCAGGCGTGGCGCCGCCTCGCCCGTAAGACGTCCGCATTGGGATTGACGGGCACGCTCGCGATCTTTGTCGGCTCCATCTTCGTGGTCTCGACCCCGACGCCCGCGTTAGCTGCTGTGACGAAGCAGTTCAGCTACACGTGCACAGGGTCGATGCTCAGCAGCACGGGTGGGACCATCAGCGTCGGGCTCAGCGCTCCCGACTCGGTGACCGCAGGCACGACCTTCGACCTGACGGTGAAGGTCCCGGAGCTGACGCTTGCAACTGCGCCGACGGCCGCCACGACCTTGCAGGTCAACGCCACGTTGACGCCGACACCCGGCTCGATTCAGGACCCTGGCGTCAAGACTGGTGCCAACGTCACAACGAGCGCCACGGTGCCGGCCAAGGACGTGGTCTACAAGGTCTCTGTGCCGACCGGCTCGACGGGCAAGGTCAGCGTGAAGCCCGGCCAGCTGGTGCTGAGCCTCCTCTCGCCCAGCACCACGACGACGACGTGCACGACGACGTCGACCGAGGTCCTGGACGTCACGATCGGGACCGGTGGCGGTGGCGGGACCGACGATGTCGTCGCCTATGACTGTGACCTTGCCAGCGGCGGCGGTGACGCCGACTACCCGGCCGACGTCGACATGAAGGTCGTCATGACGCCGCCCACCAGCGCCACCGCCAACGCCGACGCCACGATCACCTGGACCGGCACCATCCAGTCCACCGGCGAACAGTTGAAGGCCCCCACCGGCTTCCCCACCACCAGCCCCAAGATGTTCGTCACCATCAAGGCGAGCGGCGCCGGAGCCCCCTCCACCGCTACCGGGGAAGCGACGCTGGGCACCGTCACCATCGGCCAGAACATCACGCTGCCCACCAGCGTCTCCATCAAGGTCAAGCCCACCACCACGGGCACGGTGTCCCTGACTGCCGGCGACCTGGCCTTCGGCACCTCGGCGTCCTCGCCCACGATCAAGTGCCTGGCCCCCACGACCGGCCTCAAGGCGTACACCTTCCAGGTGAGCAGCGCATCCAGCAGCCCGTCCTCCACTCCCACGAGTTCCAGCCCCAAGCCCACCAAGACCAGCACCGCGACGGTGACCGTCACCCCCTCCAGCAAGAAGTCGAAGACCCCCAAGGCCGGGGCCGACACCGGTGCCGGTGGTGAGGCGGGGCCCGACGGGCGGATGTTCATCCTGACCGGCACCGCGCTCGTAGGGGCCGCGGCCGTCGGCGGGCTCGTCATGCGGCGGCGTAACGCCACCAGGGGCTGACGGGCATGTCGGGGCACTATCCGTACGGCGGCGGGCAGCAGTTGCCGCCGCCCGCGGACAAGGGGAGCGCGACGCTCAGGATCGTGCTCATCGTGGCGGCCATCGCCGGTGTCGTGACCGTCGTGGCCGGGCTGCTGATCGTGCTCAAGTCCCCCGAGGAGTACGGGCTCGCGAGCAACAACCGCGACATCCTGAAGCTGCAGGCGCAGCCGGACGGGAAGGCCACCGGGCAGCCCGAGCAGGCGCTCTTCCAGGCGGCTCCCGACGTGCCGCCGCCGCTGCCGCAGATCAACCCCGCGCCCCCCATGATGCCCTCCACGCCCAAGCGGATCGTGATCAAGAAGCTCGGGATCAACGCGCCGATCATGTCCGTCGGGCTGAAGAAGGACGGGACGATCGAGGTGCCTCCGTCGGAGAACCCCAACCTGGCCGGGTGGTACCGGAACATGTCCACCCCGGGTGAGGCTGGGCCGGCCGTGATCCTGGGGCACAAGGACACCCGGACGCGCAGCGCCGTGTTCAGCAGGTTGCCCGAGCTCAAGAACGGCGACATCATCGAGATCCAGCGCCAGGACAAGACGACCGCGGTGTTCACCGTCGGCGGCATCGAGCAGGCGAGCAAGAAGACGTTCCCGACCCAGCGGGTCTACGGGCCCCAGGAGAACGCTCAGCTTCACCTGATCACCTGCGGTGGGGCCTACGATCGCACGATCGGTCACTACGACGACAACGTCATCGTCTACGCGACGATGACGAGCTCCTATCGAAGCTGAACGGCGCGGAGGCGGGCTTATGGGCTGGATGGCGAAGCGGAGACTGCGTACTGGCCCGACGGCGGCCTTGCCGGCCAAGCCGGATCCGGCCGAGTTGTTGCGGATCGTACGGCTCGCGGATCCCGGCGCGAAGAAGGACGGCGACGACATCGTGGCCACCGACGTGCGGGTGCACGCGCCCGTGGAGGCCGAGCCCGAGCTGACCGGTGGCGAGCTGGAGAAGGTGTGGGCGGTCAGGGTGTCCGCCGAGGGGCCGCTGCCGCTGAACTACTTCGACCGTTACCTCGCCGAGGGCCTGGCCTTCCGGCTCAAGGGGCTCGCGGTGTGCCGGGGCGAGGTGAGCGATCCCGCCGACGACGAGGAGGGCGGGCCGGCCGTCATCCTCCCGTCGCGGCCGACCGCCGAGGAGCTGGCGCCGCTGCTGGAGCAGGACGAGGAGGACGAGTTCGCCTTCACGGCCGGTGACATCCGGGCCGTGCTCGTTCCCCAGAAGGGGCAGCCGCCCGCGGTGCAGGAGCTCCTGCCCTTCGCCGTCGAGCTGACCGCGATCGAGTTGCGCGGCGACGAGCCCGCCAAGCTCGGCGCGCTCGCGCTGGAGCTGGCCGAGTCGCTGAACGGGCTGGTCGTGGACCGCTGGCGGTTCCGGGTGGACGCGGCGGAGGAGCTGGTTCCGCCCGCACGTGAGTAGAACGTCGTTCTGTTGTAGTCTGCCCCTAGTAACCGAATAATGCTCGGTTTCCAGGAGGCACTGTGGCAGAGGCGTACATCGTCGGGGCAGTCCGCACCCCGGTCGGCAAGAAGAAGGGCGGCCTTTCCACCGTCCACCCCACTGACCTGGCCGCGCACACGCTGAAGGCGCTGATCGACCGCACCGGCGTCGACCCCGCGGCGGTCGAGGACGTCATCATGGGGTGCGTCATGCAGTTCGGCCCCCAGAGCATGGACATCGCGCGGAACGCCTGGTTGTCGGCCGGCCTGCCGGAGACCACCGCCGGCGTCACGATCGACCGGCAGTGCGGCTCCTCGCAGCAGTCGATCCACTTCGCCGCCCAGGGCGTGCTGTCCGGCACCCAGGACCTGGTCGTGGCCGCCGGCGTGGAGTCGATGAGCGTCGTGCCGATGGGCTCGTCGATCACGGCCGCGCTGGAGAAGGGCATGCCTTTCCCGTTCGGCGAGACGTGGGTCGAACGGTACGGCAAGCAGGAGATCTCGCAGTTCCGCGGCGCGGAGCTGATGTGCGAGAAGTGGGGCTACACGAGGGAGACGCTGGAGCGGTTCGCGCTGGAGTCCCACCAGCGCGCCGCCAAGGCCATCGCGAACGGCTACTTCAAGGACCAGATCGCCCCCGTCAACGGCGTCGAGGACGACGAGGGCCCGCGGGCCGACACGACGCTGGAGAAGATGGCCACGCTCAAGACGCTGAAGGAGGGCGGCCAGATCACCGCCGCCACCTCCTCGCAGATCTCCGACGGCTCCGGCGCGCTGCTGATCGCCTCCGAGCAGGCGGTCAGGGACCACGGCCTCACACCGCGGGCCCGCATCCACCAGCTCGCCCTCATGGGCGACGACCCCGTCTACATGCTGACCGCGCCCATCCCCGCCACGCGGCGGGCGCTGGAGAAGGCCGGCATGTCGATCGACGACATCGACGTGGTGGAGATCAACGAGGCGTTCGCGCCGGTGCCGCTGGCCTGGACGCACGAGCTCGGCGCCGACCCGGCCAAGGTCAACCCGAACGGCGGGGCCATCGCGCTGGGCCACCCGCTCGGCGGCACGGGCGCGATCCTGATGACCAAGCTCCTGCACGAGCTCGAGCGCACGGGCGGCCGGTACGGGCTGCAGACGATGTGCGAGGGCGGCGGCCAGGCCAACGTCACCATCATCGAGCGCCTCTGAAAGGCATGAAAGGTGCGGGCGCCGCCTCCTGGCGTACGGGGGAGGCGGCGCCCGCCTAACTACCCATCCTGAGTAGTTGTCTAGCGGCCCTTCGGCGGGATGCGCCGGGGCGGCATGATCGGCCGTTGCGGCATCTTGGGCATCGGCCGCGTCACGGGCAATCCGGGAAGGTTCTTTTTCCTGGATGAACGGACTCGCATAAGGAAGCTCCTTTACACAGACTCACGACGCGGCTCATCGAGGCCGGTCTGCAAGCTCAGCTGCCGCGTCTGGACGGATGACGGGCGGTCTCGCTGCCGAGCAGCGGCGAATCACAGGTAAAGGCGCATGTCCATGACAGTACGGGCCGCCCGCGAGCCCGTGCAACCGAATTAACGCCTCGCGAGTGAGAGCGCCCGGAGCCGGGCCGCCGCCACCGCCGCCCCCGACAGGGCCGCCACCAGCACCGTGATCGACAGGGGCGCGGCGAAGTAGGTGAGCTGGGCCCAGGTCACCGTCCGCCCGTTCATGAGGAACGAGATCAGGTCCGGATAGGCCGCCAGCACGGCCACGGGCAGCAGCACGGGCACCAGCCGCCACCAGGGGCGCCCGCCCGCGCGCCGGGCGGCCCAGCGCCGCGAGCGCAGCACGCCCATGACGCCGAGGCCGGCCGCGACCGCCGCCAGCGCGCCCAGCACCAGCTCGAACAGCTGCCGGTCACCCCCGGGCACCTCAGGGACCCGGCCCTCGCTCAGGGCGGTCAGCCCCTCCATGACCGTGTACGTCTCGTCGGTCAGCGCCGCCCCGTTCGTCATGACGGCGAAGCCGTACCCGGTCTTGGGGGAGATCGCCTCGACGGCGTTGTACGTGAACAGGTTCCCCGAGTGCACGAGCTGCCCGGTGTCGCGCTCGACGCCCCAGCCCATGCCGTAGTCGCGGATCTTGGTAGGCGTGTGCATGAGGTCCAGGCTCTCCCGCTTGACCAGCGGGCGGCCGTCGCCCGACTGCGCGATCAGCCACCTGCCCATGTCGGCGGCGGTGGTGATGACCCCGCCCGAGCCGCTGTCGTTGAGGAAGCCGGACAGCTCGGGACGCGGGAGCCAGGCGCCGAAGATCGAGTTGTAGCCGTCGGCCGGCCTGACGACCCGGTCGCTGACGGCGCTGGACTTCATGCCGAGCGGGCCGAACACCCGATTCCGCAGGTAGTCGCCGAACCGTTGCCCGGAGGCCACCTCCACCAGCCGGGCGGCCAGGTCGTAGTTGACGTTGCAGTACTCCCACCGGGTGCCGGGGGCGGCGCGCAGCTCGGAGCCGGACAGCCGGGAGGTGTAGTCGGCGAGCGAGGTGGCCTCTTCCACGGCCGCGATGTCGACCGTCGTGTCCGACAGGCCGGAGGTCTGGTTCAGCAACTGCCGTACGGTGATCGCGGCCGCGCGCGGATCCGCCATCCGGAACCCCGGCAGCTGCGCGGCCACCGGCTCGTCCAGCTTGATCCTGCCCCGCTCCACGAGCGTCATCACGGCCGTCGCGGTGAACGACTTGCTGACCGAGGCCACGCGCATCGGGGTGTTCTCGGTCACGGCACGCCCCTCGGAGTCGTGGCCGTAGCCGGCCGCGTGCACGACCTTGCCGTTGCGCGTCACGACCACGGACATGCCGGGCAATCCGGTGGACTCCATGGCCTGCCGGAGGTAGGCGTCGATGGTCTGGGGCGTCGGCTGCGGGACGGGGGCGAGGGTCAGCGCCGTCGAGAGGCCGATCAGGAGGGACTTCACTGCTATCACGGGGAGAAAATCTAGGAAGTCACCCCCGCCCTCCGGATCGGCCGACCGTCCAGTGCCACCCCTGACGAAAGTCAGGTCAGCCGCTCCGGGACGGTGTTGTGCACCTGCTGGAAGATCACCGACGTGCGGAAGCCGACGATCTCCTTGCGCTTGCTCAGCCGGTCGAGCAGGAACGAGTGCAGGTGGTCCAGGTCCGGCACCGCCACGTGCAGGAGGAAGTCGTCCCCGCCCGCCAGCACGAACACGCTGAGCACCTCCGGCATCGCCGCCGCCGACGACTTGAACGCGTTGATCACCGGCCGGCTCAGCGGGCGCACCTGGACCGACACCATGGCCTGGACGCTCCGGTTGAGCGCGGCCGGGTCGATGTCGGCGTGGTAGCCGCGGATGACGCCGCGCCGGGTGAGCGACCTGACCCGCTCCAGGCAGGTCGAGGGCGCCACGCCGAGCTGCCGGGCCAGCTCCCGGTTGGACTGCCGCGCATCCGTTTGGAGCAGCCGCACGATTTCCGAATCAAGTTCGTCCATGTGTGGATGGTCTCACGCACTTCCGACCATTCGTTCGGCTAGCACGGGAATGGGCCGAATGAGTGCACTAGTTTCGGGGGCATGACGGAACATCGCATTGGTGCGGGACACGGTACGGCCCTGCTGGTGGGAGCGGTCCTGGGGCCGGGGATGCTGGTGCTGCCGCACCTCGCCGCCGCTGCCGCGGGGCCCGCGTCCGTGCTGGCCTGGGCCGGGCTGCTCGCGCTGAGCGTCCCCGTCGCGCTGACCTTCGCCGCGCTCGGCGCTAGGTATCCCGACGGCGGGGGAGTGGCGAGCTTCGCCGGGCTCGCGTTCGGGCGGCACGCCTCCGCCGTGGTCGGCTGGTGGTTCTACGGCGCCGTCCCCATCGGCACCGTCGCGGGCGCGCTGGTCGGCGGCCAGTACGTCGAGGCCACGCTGGGCATGGACGCCGCCCTGGCCGCCTGCCTGATCCTGGGAGCCGCCTTCGCCGCCAACGTCGCCGGCCTGCGCACCTCGGGGCGGCTGCAGATCGGCTTCGTCGTCCTGCTCGTCGCGCTGCTGGCCACGGCCGTGGTCACCGCCGCTCCGCATGCCGATCCGGGGAACTTCGCCCCCTTCGCCCCGCACGGCGCCGCGGGCGTGGCGGACGCGGCCGGCGTGCTCCTGTTCGCCTTCGTCGGCTGGGAGGCGGCCAGCCATCTGTCGGCCGAGTTCGCCGGCAAGGGGGCCGGCCTGGTCAGGGCCACCGTGGTGACGCTCGTCGTGGTCGGGATCCTGGTGGGCGTGTCGGTCACCTCCGTCGGGGTGCTCGGCCCCGGCATGACCGGCGTGCCGCTCACCGCCATGCTGGAGACCGGCATCGGCCCGGCCGCCCGGCCGGTCACCGGGGTGGTGGCGGTGCTGCTGACCTTCGGAGCGGTCAACACCTACCTCGCCGGGGCCTCCCGGCTGGGCGCGGCCATGGCCAGAGACGGGGCGCTGCCGGGCTGGTTCGCCAAGGGCGGGGCGCCGGGCGGGACGCCGTACCGGAGCCTGGGGCTGCTCGCCGTGCTCAGCGTGCCCGTGCTGGTGTGGGCGGTGGACCTGGACCTGCTCATGCGGGCCACCTCGGCGTGCCTGGCCGCCGTCACGGCGGCCGGCGTGGTGGCGGCCGTGCGGATGCTGCCCGCGGGGCGGCACCGGAACACGGCCGTGGTGGGGGCCGGACTGTCGCTCGTGGCGCTGGCGTTCTGCGGTGGCTACCTCGTGGTGCCGGCCGTGCTCGCCCTGGTGGCGATCGGGGCGCTGAACGTGAATGCTCGTCGTTCGTACAAAATCCAGCTATAAACGGCGCATGGCGCCGTCAGGCGGGCAGTACTCCTAGCACAGGACGGCGCATCGTCGGGAGGTGCTATGACCGAGCACGCCAAGTACGCGGAATCCAGGGAGGTCGGCGAGCAGGCCCGCGAGAAGGAGTGGACGCGGCCCAGCTTCGCCAAGCAGCTCTTCCTCGGCGACTTCCGGCTGGATCTGGTGTACCCCGTGCCGACGCTGTCCGACGAGGCGACCAAGCGAGGTGAGGAGTTCGTCAGGGCGGTACGGCGCTACCTCGACGCCCATGTCGATCCCGCCCTCATCGAGCGGACCGCGCAGGTGCCGGACGAGGTGGTCAAGGGGCTCGCGGGGCTCGGGGCCTTCGGCATCACGATCGGCGAGGAGTACGGCGGGCTCGGGCTGCCCTACCTGTACTACTGCCGCACGCTCATGCTCGTCGGCTCGTACTGCCCGGCGCTGGCCACGCTGCTGTCGGCGCACCAGTCGATCGGGGTGCCGCAGCCGCTCAAGCTGTTCGGCACCGAGGAGCAGAAGCGGGAGTTCCTGCCGAGGTGCGCGGCGGGCGAGATCTCCGCGTTCCTGCTGACCGAGCCCGACGTCGGCTCCGACCCGGCCCGGCTGTCCACCACCGCCGTCCGCGACGGCGACGACTACGTGCTCGACGGCGTCAAGCTGTGGACGACCAACGGCGTCGTCGCCGACCTCCTGGTGGTCATGGCCAGGACCGGCAAGAAGATCAGCGCGTTCGTGGTCGAGGCCGACTCTCCCGGCATCACGGTCAAGCGGCGCAACGGCTTCATGGGATTGCGCGGCATCGAGAACGGGGTCACCGAGTTCTCCCAGGTCAGGGTGCCGGCCAAGAACCTGATCGGGCGCGAGGGGCAGGGACTGAAGATCGCCCTGACCACGCTGAACACCGGCCGCCTGTCGTTGCCGGCTACCTGCGCGGGCAACGCCAAGTGGGCCGTCAAGATCGCCCGCGAGTGGGGCAACGAGCGCGTGCAGTGGGGCCGCAAGGTCGGGCAGCACGAGGCCGTGGCCACCAAGATCGCGTTCATCGCTTCGACCGCGTACGCGCTCGAAGCCCTCTGCGAGCTCACCAGCCGCCTGGCCGACGACCAGCGCAACGACATCAGGATCGAGGCGGCGCTGGCCAAGCTGTACGCGTCGGAGCTGTCGTACCAGGCGCTCGACGAACTGGTCCAGATCAGGGGAGGGCGCGGCTACGAGACCGCCGAGTCGCTCGTGGCGCGCGGCGAGCGCGGCGTGCCCGCCGAGCAGATGCTGCGCGACTCCCGCATCAACCGCATCTTCGAGGGCTCCTCGGAGATCATGCGCCTGATGATCACCCGGGAGGCGGTGGACGCGCACCTGTCGGCCGCCGGCGAGCTGATCAACCCGGAGGCCTCCCGCCAGGAACGCGCCCAGGCCCTGCGCCGGGCCGGCCGCTTCTACGCCAAGTGGCTGCCCACGCTGGTGGCCGGCACCGGCAACCTGCCCACGTCGTACGGCGACTTCGGCCCGCTGGCCGCGCACCTGCGCTTCGTGGAGCGGACCAGCCGCAAGCTGGCGCGCTCCACCTTCTACGGCATGTCCCGCTGGCAGGGCCGGTTGGAGCACAAGCAGTCGTTCCTCGGCAGGCTCGTGGACGTCGGGGCCGAGCTGTTCGCCATGACCGCCGTGTGCGTCAAGGCCGAGGAGGACTCCAGGGACCTCGGACGCCGGCCGTACGAGCTCGCCGACACCTTCTGCCACCAGGCACGACGCCGCGTCGACGCGCTGTTCGACCGGCTCTGGGACAACAGCGACGCCGGCGACGTGCGGCTGGCCGGCTACGTGCTCGACGGCCGCTACGAGTTCGTCGAGGAGGGCATCCTCGACCCCTCCGTCGAGGGGCCGTGGATCGGCACGCCGCAGGGCGGGGAGAGCGTCCGGAGAAAGATCCTCTGACGCCCGGTCTAGACCGGTTGTGAGGGTGTAGCGCCCTGGACGTTTTCAAACTGATACGAGCCGGTATAGACCGGCCCGCTGATCCAGGCTTACGCTTGCGCAAACGCGTCGAGCTGCACGCTCACGTGCCTCATCCCCCAGGACGGCGTCCGTTGGCTGGTACGGACCAGCACCCGTCCGACGAGAAGGCGGTATCTCCAGTGAACATGAAGCTTGTGGGCGGCGCCGCTCTCGGCCTTGCCACGATGCTGGTCCTGTCCAGCTGCGGCTCCGGCGGCTCCGGCGGCGGCGGAGGCAACACACAGGCGTCGGGCGGCGGACAGGTCACCCTGAAGATGGTCGCCGCCGACTACGGCGACGGCCCCGGCAAGCCGAACTCGGGCGAGACGTTCTGGAAGGGCGTCGTGGACGAGTTCCAGGCGGCCAACCCGAACATCAAGGTCGACGTCCAGGTCATCAACTGGAACGACATCGACAAGCAGGTCGCCACCATGGTCCAGAACGGCCAGGTGCCCGACATCCTGCAGACCGGCGACTACTCCGGCTTCGTCAAGGACGGGCTGCTCTACAAGGTGGACGAGGTGCTGTCGCCGAACGTCTCGGGCGACATGCTGCAGAAGTTCGCCGACTTCGGCAAGGTCGACGGCACCGCGTACGGCATCCCGTTCGTCTCCTCCGCTCGGGCGCTCTTCTACAACAAGGACCTGTTCCAGAAGGCCGGCATCACCGAGCCGCCGAAGACCTGGGACGAGCTGAAGGCCGACGCCGAGAAGCTGAAGAAGGCCGGCGTCACGCAGCCGTTCGGCATGCCGCTCGGCCAGGAGGAGGCCCAGGCCGAGTCGTTCCTGTGGATGCTGGGCAACGGCGGCGGCTACAAGGACGCCTCCGGCAAGTGGTCGATCAACTCGCCGCAGAACGTCGAGACCTTCACGTACATGAAGGGCCTGGTCGACGCGGGCCTGACCACTCCCAACCCGGGCACCAAGGACCGTAAGACGGTCTGGGAGGACTTCGGCGCAGGCAAGGTCGGCATGGTCAACGGCGGCCCCATGTCCATCCCGATCTTCGACGCGGCCGGGCTGAAGAACTACGGCGTCGCGCCGATCCCCGGCAAGAGCGGCCCGCTCGACACCACGCTCGGCGTCATGGACTGGATCATGGCGTTCAACAAGAACGGCCACGCCGCCGAGATCAAGAAGTTCTTCGACTTCTTCTACACCGGCAGCGCCGCCCAGAAGATCTCCGACACGTACAAGCTGCTGCCCGTCACCAACGGCGGCATCCAGAAGCTGTCGAGTGACGAGAAGCTCAAGCCGTTCCTCGACGGGCTGCCGAACGCCAGTTTCTACCCGTTCCAGGACCCCAAGTGGGCTGAGGTGAACCCGGCGATCAAGCAGACCATCGGTGGGGCCGTCAAGGACGACCCGGCCAAGGTCCTCGGTGAGCTGCAGAAGACCGCCGAAGCGGCCGGCTGATCAGTCGGGGGCCCGTGCGGCCGGCGCTCTCACCGGGGCCGGCCGCACCGTCTTGGAAGGTTGCACATGAGAAGGTTGCGCGCCCTGGAGCCCCTCGCGTGGGTCGGGCCCGCCGTGGTGCTGATCGCGCTGGTCGTGCTCTGGCCCGTGATCGAGATGATCAGGTCGTCGTTCCTCAAGATCAGCCGGTTCGGCGTGGTCCAGGGTGACAACGGCTTCGCGAACTACGAGAAGCTGTTCGCCGAGAAGGACTTCGCCGACATCATGGTCCGCAGCGTGATCTGGGTGGTCGCGGTCGTCGCGCTCACCGTGCTGATCTCGCTGGCCCTCGCCCAGCTGTTCAACCAGCGCTTCCCGCTGCGCAAGGCGGCCCGGTGGGCGCTGATCGCGCCGTGGGCCGCGTCGGTGCTGATGACGGCGATCATCTTCAAGTGGATGCTCGACCCCGAGGTCGGCGTGATCAACCAGATCCGGCTGAAGCTGGGGCTGATCGACGCGATGGGCGGAGCCTCGGCCGACCAGCTCGGCGACGCCTCCACCGCGATGCCGTGGCTGGTGTTCGTGGCCGTCTTCGTGTCGGTGCCGTTCACCACGTACGCGCTGCTGGCCGGGCTGGCGACGATCCCCGCCGACGTCTATGAGGCCGCCACGATGGACGGAGCCGGACGGTTCCGGACGTACTGGTCGATCACACTGCCGCTGCTGCGGCCCGCGCTCACCGTCGCGGCGCTCATCAACGTCATGAACGTCTTCAACAGCTTCCCGATCATCTGGGCCATGACACACGGCCAGCCCGGCTACTCCACGGCCACCTCGACGATCCTCATGTTCATCCTCAAGGGCTCGAACATCGGCGAGTCGGCGGCCATGTCCGTCGTCAACTTCGGCATGGTGATCATCCTGACCATGATCTTCCTCAGGGTCTCCCGCTGGAACAAGGAGGTGGCGTGATGGCCGTCAACACCCTGCCGTCACAGGCCACCAGGCCGCGTCAGCACGTCAGGCCGGCGGCGCGGCGCAGGATGCCGCGCCTCAAGACCGTGATCGTCGCGGCCGCCGCGTACGTCATCTCGTTCATCTTCCTGTTCCCGTACGTGGTGATGTTGCTCACCTCGCTGCGCTCACAGGAGTCCCTGCGTGAGGTGTCGTTCTGGCCGAAGGAGTGGGTGTGGTCGAACCTCGCCAACTTCTGGACCAGCGGCCTGGCCGGCAACCTGTGGGTGACGCTCAAGGTCGCCGGCGGCTCGACCGTGCTGGTGCTCCTGGTGGCGCTGCCCGCCGCGTACTACTCGGCCAGGCACAACTTCAGGGGCCGCACGGCGTTCCTGATCCTCGTGCTGATCACCCAGATGTTCCAGCCCACGGCCATGCTGGTCGGCATCTACCGCGAGTTCTTCCAGTTCGGGCTGGTGGACTCGATCTGGTCGCTGATCCTCGTCAACGGCGGGTTCAACCTGGCGTTCGCGGTGTGGATCCTGAACGCGTACTTCGCCTCGATCCCGCGCGAGCTGGAGGAGGCCGCGTTCATCGACGGGAACGGCCGCTTCGGCGCGCTGTTCAGGATCACGCTGCCGCTGGCCATGCCCGGCGTCATCACGGCCCTGATCTTCACCTTCATCGCCGCGTGGAACGAGTTCGTGGTCGCGCTCACGCTGACCACGACCCCGGAGAACCAGCCGCTCACGGTGGCGCTCAACTCGTTCATCGGTCAATACCAGGTGGACTGGCAGAACCTGTTCGCCGGGTCCGTGATCGCCACCATCCCGGTGATCATCCTCTTCGCGCTGATCGAGCGGAAGGTGGTGGGCGGCCTCACGGCCGGGTCGATCAAGTAGCCCTTACGCCTTGGGCTTGGGCACCCGTGCCACGCAGAAGACCGTCTGGCCGAACGGTGGCCTGATGAACCGCTCGATGAAGCGGGTCGTCGGGACCACCGTACGGTCGTAGATCTTGACCAGGCGCGGGTCGGGGTAGCCGACGCCGCCCCGGCGCACGGCGGCCCACCAGGCGATGCCGCCCAGGAAGTTGATCGGCTTGAGCACCTCGACGTCCAGGCCCGCCTTGGCGACCGCCGCGCCGAGCGTCTTGGGCGTGTAGCGCTGGACGTGGCCCACCTTGCGGTCGAAGTCCCCGTAGAGCTGCATGTAGCCGGGCACCCAGATGATGATCCGCCCGCCCGGCAGCGTGACGCGGGCCAGCGAGCGCAGCGCCTCGGCGTCGTCCTCGATGTGCTCCAGGACGTTCATCATGACGACGGTGTCGACCTTGTCCTCGAGCGGGATGTCGGTCGGCAGCCCGAACTGCAGGACGTCGATCTCGTCGCGCTCCGCGAACCGCTTTTCCAGCTGCTCGACGCAGTAGGGGTCGAAGTCGCTCACGACCAGCCTGTCGAGGCGCGGCAGGAACTGCTCGGCGAAGTGGCCGAGGCCCGAGCCGATCTCCAGCATCGAACGACCGACATGCGGGGCGACCATGTCGAACTCGTACTGCCGATAGTTCTTGGCCTCGTCCCCACCCAGGTGGTTCTCCAGGGCCTCGTCACCGGCCGCCGGTTGCACTACACGGTCATACCCAGAAGACATAGTCCCGTTCCTTCTCGGGGGCTCATGGATTGCCCGAGTCTAGTGCCCCGA
Organism: Nonomuraea sp. NPDC050153; assembly: GCF_044460125.1. NCBI lineage: Bacteria > Bacillati > Actinomycetota > Actinomycetes > Streptosporangiales > Streptosporangiaceae > Nonomuraea > Nonomuraea sp. NPDC050153. The sequence goes on along the minus strand of NZ_JBITJQ010000006.1, from coordinate 364,822 downwards.
TCAACGGTGACGTTCACCCGATACGCGAAAGACCCTTCCCCGGGGCACCTCGGATGGGATGGAATCTGACTCGCCATGAACGACGACGAGGCGATCGAGCGCTCGCTCGCGGGAGACCAGGCCGCCTATGAGGTGCTGGTCGCCCGTTACAGCGCGCTCGCCCACCGTACCGCTTTCATGCTGGGGGCGGGGGACGAGGCCGAGGACGTGGTGCAGGAGGCGTTCGTCAAGGCGTACCGGCACCTGCCCGGCTTCCGCAGGGACGCGCCGTTCCGGCCGTGGCTGCTGCGCATCGTGGCCAACGAGACCCACAACCTGACCCGGTCCCGGGGGCGCCGCTCCGAGCTGGCCTTACGGCTGAGCGCCACGGCGTCCGTGGCCGCGCCCGACGACCCCGAGGGCACCGCGGTCGCCACCGACCGGCGCTCCCGCCTGCTGGAGGCGGTACGCCGGCTGCCCGAGCGGGAACGCCAGGCCGTCGTCTGCCGGTATTTCTTACAGCTGACCGAGGCGGAGACGGCGCAGGTGCTCGACTGGCCCGTGGGCACCGTCAAGTCCAGCACGCATCGGGGGCTGGCCCGGCTGAGGGAGGAGGTGGGCAATGAACTCGCGTGAGCCTTTCGACGACCTGGAGTCCGAACTTCTGGCGCTCGGCGACCTCATCGACGTCCCCGGCCCGCCGCCCGCGGACGTCGCCGCCGCCGTACGCGCCCGCCTTGAGGCTTCTCGCGGTGAGAGCCCCGACCCGGCGCACGGCCCCGTCAGCACCCCCGTACGGCCGCACACCCCGGCGCGGCGGCACCGGCGCGCGAGGTGGAAGGTCGTCACGGCCGTCGTCCTCGTCGTCATCGCGATCACGGCCGCGACCCCCCAGGGACGGGCGGCGGTGGTGCGGATCCTGCGGTTCGCCGGGATCGAGCTTCAGATCGGCGACACGCCGCCGAAGGCCGTCACCGCCGTCACGCCCCTGCCGTACGAGCACACCGTGGACCCGGACGACCTCAAGGCCGAGGTGAAGTTCCAGGTCAGGACGCCGAAGGCGCTCGGCGAGCCCGAACGCGTCACGGTCGCCGACCGGGGCCGGGTCGTGTCGATGTTCTGGCCGGGCGGCGTCCGGCTCGACCAGTTCGACGGCGGCCTGGACCCGGCGTTCTTCAAGAAGCTCGGCCCGCCCTGGCCCGACTACACCAAGGTCGGGCCCTACCAGGCGTGGTGGATCAAGGGGGCGCACCCCCTCGGCTACCTCAGCCGCCAGGACGGCACCGAGATCCCCCTGCGCCAGGCGGGTCCCACCCTCATCTGGCAGCAGGACACGCTGAACTACCGCCTGGAAGGCGTCAAGACCAAGGAAGAGGCCGTCCGCATCGCCACGTCACTCGGCTGAGGGCCGGATCGCCGCGTCATTCGGGCGAGGGCGAGCCCGTCAGCCACTCGTCCACGCCCGCCAGCAGCTCCTTGCGCACCGGCTCGGGGGCCGCGGAGGACTGGAGGGACTGGCGGGCCAGCTCGGCCAGCTCCGCGTCGCTGAAACCGTAGACCTCCCTGGCCAGCTCGTACTGGCGCAGCAGCCGCGCGCCGAACAGCAGCGGGTCGTCGGACCCCAGCGCGATCGGCACCCCCGCGTCGAACAGCCGCCGCAGCGGCACGTCGGCGGCCCGCTCGGCCACCCCCAGCCCCACGTTGGAGGTGGGGCAGATCTCGCAGCAGATCTGCCGGTCGGCCAGCCGCCGCATCAGCCGCTCGTCCTCCGCCGCCCGCACCCCGTGCCCGACCCGGTCGGCGTCCAGGTCGTCCACGCACTGCGACACGCTCCGCGGGCCCAGCAGCTCGCCCCCGTGCGGCACGGACAGCAGCCCGCCCCGCTTGGCGATCCTGAACGCCCGCTCGAAGTCCCTCGCCTCGCCCCGCCGCTCGTCGTTGGACAGCCCGAACCCCACCACGCCCCTGCCGGCGTACTGGGTGGCGAGCCTGGCCAGCGTGTTCGCGTCGAGCGGGTGGCGCGTCCTGTTGGCCGCCACGATCACCGCGATCCCGATCCCCGCGTGCTCGGCCGCCAGGCGGGCCGCGTCCAACGTCAGCTCCAGCGTCGCCGTCAGCCCGCCGAACCGCTGCGCGTAACCCGACGGGTCCACCTGGATCTCCAGCCACCGCGACCCGGCCGCCGCCTCGTCCTCGGCCGTCTCGCGCAGCAGCCGGTAGACGTACTCGGGGCGGGTCAGCACGGACCTGGCGATGTCGTACAGCCGCTGGAACCTGAACCACCCGCGCTCGTCGGTGGCCCGCAACTTGGGCGGCCAGTCCTGCTCCAGCGCGTCCGGCAGGTGCAGCCCCTGCTCCCTGGCCAGCTCGATAAGCGTGGAATGCCGCATCGATCCGGTGAAATGCAGATGTAGATGTGCCTTGGGCAGCGTGTTCAGGGGCCTTGCCATTTGCATATCTTGCCACTCAACCCCGGGACCGCTTCGCGCGTTTGGGAGGGCGAAAGGGGACCCTCGCTCATGACAGATGACGATGAAGCGGCCTTCGACGAGTTCCTGGCCGCCCGCAGCACCTCGCTGCTGCGCACCGCGATCCTGGTCTGCGGCGCGACCGTGCACGACGCCGAGGACCTGGTGCAGCACGCGTTGGAGAAGGTCTACCGGCACTGGTCGCGGATCAGGCGCGACAACCCCGAGGCGTACGCGCGCAAGGTCGTCGTGAACGCGGCGATCAGCAAGGCGCGGCGCCGCAAGATCGTGCAGGAGATCACCTTCGCCCGGCCGCCCGACACCGCCGCCGACTCACCCGACCTCGACCTGCGCGACGCGCTCATCACGGAGCTGCGCAGGCTGCCGCCCAGGATGCGGGCCGTGCTCGTCCTGCGCTACTGGGAGGACCAGACGGAGCATGACACGGCCGCCCTGCTCGGCTGCTCGGTCGGGACCGTGAAGAGCCAGGCGGCGCGGGGGCTCGCCAGGATCCGCGAAAACATGACTCTCGCAGAGGAAGTGACCAGATGACGATCGAGGACGAGCTCACGGACGCCATGGCGGCACACGTCGCCGGCGTGCAGGCCCCGCCGGACCTGGGCGGGTCCGTACGGCGCCGCAACCGCTCCCGCGTGCTCCGGTTTCGCGTGGCGGGCGCGGCGCTCGTCACGGCGGCCGTCGCGGTGGCCGTGCCCGTGGCGCTGAACTCCGGGGAACCCGCCGGCGGGAACGTCGCGAGCGGCCAGAACCGGGCCGTGATGCAGGAGGACGTGACCGTGCCCGACGTGACGGGCAAGACCGCCACCGAGGCGACCGAAGCCCTGCGCGCGGCCGGACTGCTGGCCGACCTCGCGGCGACGGAGGTGCGGAACAACCGGGTGACAGACCAGAAGCCCGCGGCCGGGCAGCAGGTCACGCCCGGCAGCCATGTCGAGCTCACCCTGGAGCCGCCGCCGGTCACCATGCCGCAGGACCTGGGCGATCTGGGCGACGGGCGGGAGTTCGGCGGCATCCGTCTGGATTACCTGCCGGAAGGGCTCGAATGGGGCAAGTGGTCGGGCAAGGACGGCTTCGGCAAGCGCAGCTACACCACCACCTTCGACAAGCCGGGCAATGAGCCGGGGCACTACTCCGTCCAGGTGATCGTGTTCGAGGACGCGGCCGCCAAGAGCGCACTCACCCGCTTCCCCGAGGACGGCGCCGAGAGCGTGGACGTCGGTGGGGAGAAGGCGCGCCTGGCGACGCTCTCCGAAGGCGGCGAGATCGTGCCGGACGGCTCGGAGGAGGGCACGCTCACGATCGCCTGGAAGCTGCGCGACGGGCTCGCGGTCGAGGTGTGCCTCAGCCCCGACTACGTCAAGGACGTGGACGGCCGGGCCGAGGCGAAGAAGATCGCGGAGGGCATCCGCGCGACCGGCTGAACCCGCGGTACGGATGAGGCCGAACGGGGGATCAACCTTGCATGATCCCTGAGGCGCCCCCCGGCATCGGCCGGGGCGGGCGGGCGGCGCTCACGGCACTCGCGTTCGCGGTGACCTCCCTGGTCATCTACGCGCTCTTCTCCTCGGGGTTCGGGCGCCCGCGCCCGGCCCCTGTGGAGGGCCCTGTCATGGTCGGGGCCACCGTCGCCGAGCCCACCCTCGCGGTGGTCTCCGACGATCTCTGGCTCACCTACCTCCCCGCGGGGCTGGAGCGCAGCGGCGGGGGAGCCGTCGAGCCGAAGGGGGCGTGGGCCAGGTTCGGCTCGGGCGGGCGGTTCGTGGAGGCCCAGGTCGAGCCCGCCGCCGACTGGGCGGGCTACGCCAGGAGGACCGCCCTCCTCGACGCCCGCCCCATCACCGTACGCGGCCGGGCCGCCGTGGTCGGCAGGCATCCGGACGGCGGCCGGATGATCGTCTGGCTCGAACGCGTGGGCACGGGCGCCTGGATCAGGGTCAGCGACCCCCTGGGCGGCGAACTGGTGGCAATTGCCGCCTCAGTCAAGAGTCCTGTAGGAGACTGAGAGCCTTTTCCGTGCGTTTCTTGGGGGGTCGATGCGGCGTCTGGCAGCGGTGCTCCTCATGTTCGCGCTCGGTGGGTGCGGCGCCGACGACCCGCCCGCGCCCGAGGCGATCGGCACACCGCCGCCGTCCGCGCACGCCTCGCACAAGGGCGCCGCGCTGACCTGCGGCCAGACGAGGGTGGAGCTGCCCGCCATGCCCGAGGGGCTGACCAGGGTGGGCTCGTTTGCCCGCCTGGGGTCGCTCACCCGGCCGCTCGAGGTCAAGGGCCTCATCTGGCGGCGCGAGGACGAGCAGATGTACGTCGGCGTCGTCTGCGGGGCGCGGAACGCCGACGAGTTCGTCACGCTGGTCGCCAGGTCGTCGCTGACGGCGTACAAGGGCATGCCGGCGCTGCGCTGGACCACGCGTACCGGCGTGCGCAACTTCATGTGGCTGGAGCGGCCGGGCACCGCGGTCTACATCGCCGCGACGCCCGGCCTGGCGGCCCAGATCAGGCACATCGCCGCCGGCGTGGGCCTGGACCAGTCACGCTGAACCGGCTAGTGGGCCTCTGACAGCAGCTTGGCCACCCGGCTGACGCCCTCGACCAGGTCGTCGTCGCCCAGCGCGTACGACAGGCGGAAGTAGCCCGGCGTGCCGAACGCCTCGCCCGGCACCACCGCCACCTCGGCCTCCTCCAGGATCAGCTCGGCCAGCTCGCCGGACGACCGGGGGCGCCGGCCGCGCAACTCCTTGCCGATCAGGTCCTTGACCGATGGGTATGCGTAGAACGCCCCCTTCGGTTCCGGGCAGAACACGCCCGGGATCTCGTTGAGCATCCGGACCATCGTCTGGCGGCGCCGGTCGAACGCCGTGCGCATCTCGGCCACCGCCGACAGGTCGCCGGACACGGCGGCCAGCGCGGCCATCTGGGACACGTTGGCGACGTTGGAGGTGGCGTGGGACTGCAGGTTGGTGGCCGCCTTGACGACGTCGGCGGGGCCGATCAGCCAGCCCACGCGCCAGCCCGTCATCGCGTACGTCTTGGCCACGCCGTTGAGGATCACGACCCGGTCGCCCAGCTCGGGCACGGCCGTGGCGATGCTGGTGAACTCGGTGCCGCCGTACACCAGGTGCTCGTAGATCTCGTCGGTGACGACCCACAGGCCGTGCTCGGCCGCCCAGCGGCCGATGGCCGTGGTCTCCTGGCGGGAGTAGACGGCGCCCGTCGGGTTGCACGGCGAGACGAACAGCAGGACCTTCGTCCGCTCGGTGCGCGCGGCCTCCAGCTGCTCGACGGTCGCCAGGTAGCCGGTGGACTCGTCGGTCACGACGTCGACCTGCACGCCGCCGGCCAGCTTGATCGCCTCGGGGTAGGTGGTCCAGTAGGGCGCCACGACCAGGACCTCGTCACCCGGGTCGAGCAGCGTCGCGAACGCCTCGTAGACCGCCTGCTTGCCGCCGTTGGTCACCAGCACCTGCGACGCCTCGACCGCGTAACCGGAGTCGCGCCGGGTCTTGTCGGCGATGGCCTGCTTGAGCTCGGGCAGGCCGCCCGCCGGCGTGTACTTGTGGAAGCGGGGCTCGCGGGCCGCCTGGATCGCCGCCTCGACGATGTAGCCGGGCGTCGGGAAGTCGGGCTCGCCCGCGCCGAAGCCGATGACGGGCCGCCCGGCCGCCTTCATCGCCTTGGCCTTGGCGTCCACGGCGAGCGTGGCGGACTCGGAAATAGCGGAGATTCTCGCGGAGATGCGGGGTCGGGTGGACATGGGTCCATGGTCCCATGTGGTCGGTGACCTGGGCGGTCGGGATTGGGTTCGACGTACCCGGCAATCACCCGTATGCTTTCGATCGGTCCTTCCGCACAGCATGTCGCCGAGCGGTTCGGTCCATGCAGTGGGTCGATCAGGGTAGTCTGGTCTAACGACATAGGGCACTGGCGCAATTGGTAGCGCACCGGTCTCCAAAACCGGCGGTTGGGGGTTCGAGTCCCTCGTGCCCTGCGAGTGCGGTCCGCGCAATAATGGCGTGTAAGCGCGCCGCATAACTGCGTTGGATACGACAGATTTCAGGTGAGGACTGTGGCGATCGACACGCGCGGCGAGACCGCAGGCAAGCCGAGTGGCGAAAAGAAGACACGCACTTCACCTGCCCTTTTCTATCGGCAGGTCGTCAACGAGCTCCGCAAGGTCATCTGGCCGACACGCAAGGATCTCATCACCTACACCACGGTCGTTCTGATATTCGTTCTGATCATGGTGGCGATCGTGTACGGGCTCGACAGCGCCCTGGGATGGGCAGTCCTCAAGGTCTTCGGCGGCAGCTGATCCAGCCGCCTCCGGTGACAAGCTGACGGAGTCGCCAGTTCGATACGACGAAAGAGGAAGAGTCACCGTGTCCGAGTCTTCAATTCCGGCCGGCGAGTCCCGCGAGGAGCGGGACGACTCCCGCGAGGAGTGGGGCGACGAGCTGGAAGAGGCCGCTGAGGAGGCCGCCGAGGCGGCGCTCCAGGGGGCCGAGGTCGCGGAGAGCGACGAGGCAGCCGAGGTCGAGGCTTCCGCCGTCGAGGACGAGACGGTGCTTCCCGACGTCGACCCCGTCGAAGAGTTCAAGAGCTCGCTTCGCGGCCTGCCCGGTGAGTGGTACGTCATCCACTCCTACGCCGGTTACGAGAACCGCGTGAAGTCCAACATCGAGAGCCGCAACGTGTCGCTCAACATGGAGGACTACATCTACCAGGTCGAGGTGCCGACGCACACCGTCCAGGAGTTCAAGAGCGGCAAGAAGGTGCCGGTCAAGGAGCGCGTGCTGCCCGGCTACGTGCTGGTGCGCATGGAGCTGACCGACGAGTCCTGGGCCGCCGTGCGCAACACGCCCGGCGTGACCGGCTTCGTCGGCCTGTCCAACAAGCCGAGCCCGCTCAGCCTCGACGAGGTCGCCAAGCTGCTGGCGCCCGAGCCGACCGAGGAGACCAAGAAGGCCGCCTCCAAGGCGAGCGCCGGCCCTGCGGTCGAGTTCGAGATCGGCGAGTCCGTCACGGTCATGGACGGCCCGTTCGCCACCCTGCCCGCCTCGGTGAGCGAGATCAGCCCCGAGTCGCAGAAGCTCAAGGTGCTCGTCTCGATCTTCGGCCGCGAGACTCCGGTCGAGCTCTCGTTCAACCAGGTCTCGAAGATCTAAGACGATCACGTAAGCTGATTTGTCGTCCCCGCGCACGCGGGGTTGATCCCAAGAAGATCGCGGCGTTGGTAAACGTCCACCTGTGCGCCCCGCGCATGCGGGGACAACCAACCCAATGTCAGGACCCGGAGAAGGATCATGCCTCCAAAGAAAAAAGTGGCCGCACTGGTAAAGGTGCAGTTGCCTGCCGGTCAGGCCACCCCGGCGCCGCCGGTGGGTACCGCGCTCGGTCCCCACGGCGTCAACATCATGGACTTCGTCAAGCAGTACAACGCTGCGACGGAGGCCCAGCGGGGCAACATCATCCCCGTTGAGATCACCATTTTCGAAGACCGCAGCTTCACCTTCATCACGAAGACGCCGCCGGCGCCCGAGCTGATCAAGAAGGCCCTCGGTCTCGACAAGGGCAGCGCGGTCCCGCACCGCGACAAGGTGGGCAAGCTCTCCCGCGAGCAGCTGCGCAGCATCGCCGAGACGAAGATGCCCGACCTCAACGCCAACGACATCGAGGCGGCCGAGAAGATCATCGCCGGCACCGCCCGGTCGATGGGCATCACCGTCGCCGAGTAACACCCTTTCCCAGACATTCGTGGGAGGGCCCTCGGGCCCGCAGACCACTAGGAGTTGGCAATGAAGCGCAGCAAGGCGCACAAAGACGCGGCCGCCAAGGTCGACCGCGACAAGCTCTACTCGCCCGTCGAGGCAGCGAAGCTGGCCAAGGAGACGTCGACCACGAAGTTCGACGCCACCGTCGAGGTCGCGCTGCGGCTGGGCGTCGACCCTCGTAAGGCCGACCAGATCGTGCGCGGCACGGTCAACCTCCCGCACGGCACCGGCAAGACCGCCCGGGTCCTGGTCTTCGCGACCGGTGAGCGTGCCGAGGCAGCCCGCGAGGCGGGCGCCGACATCATCGGCGCCGACGAGCTGATCGACGAGATCTCCAAGGGCAACCGGCTCAACGAGTTCGACGCCGTGGTGGCCACGCCCGACCTGATGGGCAAGGTGGGTCGCCTGGGCCGCGTGCTCGGTCCGCGTGGTCTCATGCCCAACCCCAAGACCGGCACGGTGACGCCCGACGTCGCCAAGGCCGTCACGGAGATCAAGGGCGGCAAGATCGAGTTCCGCACCGACCGCCAGGCCAACCTGCACTTCATCATCGGCAAGACGTCGTTCGGCGAGCGCCAGCTCATCGAGAACTACGCCGCCGCCCTTGACGAGGTGCTGCGTCTCAAGCCGTCCGCGGCCAAGGGGCGCTACCTGAAGAAGGTGACGTTCTCCACGACCATGGGCCCCGGCGTCCCGGTCGACCCGAACCTCACCCGCGGCCTCACCGCCGAGCTCGAGGCGTAACCGTTTCTCCGATTGAGCCCTGCCCGTTTCGGGCGGGGCTCTTTCTTTTTCCGGCTTCCGGCTTCCGGCGCGGAAGGACGTCACGGCCGTCTCGAACGATCGTCTCGGCCGCTACCCCTGGCCGCCTGACCTCGTACGGTGGGCGGCGGCGCGTTCCGTGTGCCGGATCGGGTTTGGGGACGGCCGGGCGGTACCGGCTGCCCTCGTGCGCTGGTCGGCGGGGCTGAGGTGGGTTGTGAAGGGAATGTGTGGGGTGTGTGGGGGATAACCCTGGGTTTTCCCTTATTTGTGCGGGGAAGTCGCTACGGCGATGCCACTTAAACGTAGGGTCAAGACATGCTGAAGCGCACGATAGGACTCACCGCGGCCGGTGCCGCGCTCGTAGTAGCGGCGGTCGCCGGTTGTGGATCGAACGCACAGCCCATCCAGGTCAACCTGGCCGCCTCAGAGGTGCTCGCGCAGGCCGCGCAGAAGACCGCCGAGGTCACCAGCTACACGGTCGACGCGGTGGTGAACGTCACGCACCCGCAGGAGGGCTCCGGCAAGGTGCAGGGGCGCATGCTCTACCAGAGCAAGCCCCAGCTCGCCGTGGACCTCACCCTGGACACCGTCGACATGGGCGGCAGGAGCCTGCCGGGCGGCGTGCGCGCCGTGCTGCAGGGCGACACCGTCTACGTCAAGGTCGAGGCGCTCAAGGACCTGGTGGGCGCGACCAAGCCATGGATCAAGGTCCCGCTCGGTGAGATGGGCGACTCGTCCCAGGTGAACGATTACCTGGGCAAGATCCAGCAGTTCGACCTGGGCAACGTGACGAAGCTCGTCACGGCGTCGCAGGACGTGAAGTCGGCCGGCAACGAGAGCGTCAACGGCACGGACACCACGCACTACAGCGGCACGTTCCCGGTGGACGCGGCCGTGCAGCTGCTGCCCGCCGACCAGCAGGAGCAGGCGCGTACGGGCCTGGCGGAGCTGAAGGACGTCAAGTTCGACGTCTGGGTGGCCGCCGACGGTCTGCCGCGCAAGCTCGCGCTGAACGGCTCCAAGGAGGGCGCCACGCTGGACGCCACCCTGCTCTTCAAGGGCTTCAACGAGCCGGTGACCATCGAGGCCCCGCCCGCCGACCAGGTCGGAGAGATCCCCAAGGGCACGACCAACTGAGAGCGATTTGGAAACTCGGCGGCCAGGACGTAGTCTGGTCGTTGCCGAAGACCGCCGGTCGTCGTCAGGTGCCTCAAAGCCTGACGACCGAAGGATCCACGTCATGTGGACGGCCCGCGCAGGTGTGATACGAGTTTCCCACATGGAGTGATCCATGTGCGTGAGCCCCGTGTGCGCCTGCGCCCGGGGCTGTTCTCATTTCTGGAGCCTTCGCCGGCGGCACATCTGGAAGGAGGCCCATGGCGAGGGCGGATAAGGCGACAGCGGTTGCCGAGCTCAAGAGTGAGTTCGAAGGCAGCGCCGCCGCCGTTCTGACCGAGTACCGCGGTCTCACCGTCGCGCAGCTCAAGGAGCTGCGTAAGTCTCTCGGTGAGAATGCGAAGTTCGCCGTGGCGAAGAACACCCTGACCAAGATCGCGGCCAACCAGGCCGGTTACTCGGGTCTCGACGACCTGCTCGCCGGTCCGACCGCGATCGCCTTCGTCAGCGGCGACGTTGTCGAGGCTGCCAAGGGTCTGCGTGACTTCGCCAAGGCCAATCCCCTTCTGGTGATCAAGGGCGGTGTCCTCGAGGGCAAGACGCTCGACGCCACCGAGATCACCAAGCTCGCCGACCTCGAGTCCCGTGAGGTTCTCCTCGCGAAGCTTGCTGGCGCGCTCAAGGCGAAGCAGAGCGCTGCCGCTGCTGTGTTCGCCGCGCTGCCCACGCAGATGGCTCAGCTGGCCGAAGCCCTGCGCGCGAAGCGCGAAGAGCCGGGCGAGTAGCACGGGGGTTGCCGCAACACCCGCGGTCCCGTTTCTAGTTTCAGCAAGTCCCGAACGTAAGGAAAAAGCATCATGGCGAAGCTCAGCACCGACGAGCTGCTCGACGCGTTCAAGGAGATGACCCTCCTCGAGCTGTCCGAGTTCGTGAAGCAGTTCGAAGAGGTCTTCGACGTCAAGGCCGCCGCCCCCGTCGCCGTTGCCGCCGCCGCCCCCGCCGGTGGCGCCGAGGCCCCGGCCGTTGAGGAGCAGGACGAGTTCGACGTCATCCTCGAGGCTGCCGGCGACAAGAAGATCCAGGTCATCAAGGAGATCCGCGCCCTCACGTCCCTGGGCCTCAAGGAGGCCAAGGACCTGGTGGACGGCGCTCCCAAGGCCGTCTTCGACGGCAAGGTCAACAAGGAGCAGGCGGAGAAGGCCAAGGCTGCCCTCGAGGGCGCCGGCGCCACCGTGACCGTCAAGTAAGACGGTTTCTGTTCGCTGAAAAGGGGCGGGGACATCCAGGTGCCGGATGTCCGCCGCCCCTTTTTCGTGCCCTGAGCGGGGTCGCTCAGGAGATTCTCATGTCCGTCTCATCGCGCCGCGAAGCGGCTTGCCTAGCGTGCGAGCTGTGGTTACCGAAGCGAAGTCTCGTTGGGCGCCGGCCGCCCTGCTCATAGGTGCCGGAGTGCTCTACATCTGGGGTCTCGGCGCCTCCGGATGGGCAAATTCGTTCTATTCCGCGGCCGTGCAGGCGGGAAGTCAGAGCTGGACGGCGTTCTTTTTCGGATCTTCCGACGCCGCGAACGCGATAACCGTCGACAAGACGCCCGCCTCTTTGTGGCCGATGGCGCTCAGCGTGCGGCTGTTCGGGCTGAATTCCTGGGCCATTCTCATTCCGCAGGCCCTCATGGGCGTGGGCGCGGTGGCGCTGGTCTACGCGTCCGTGCGCAGGTTGTTCAACGTGTGGGCGGGGTTGCTGGCCGGGGTCGTGATGGCGCTGACGCCGGTGGCCGTGTTGATGTTCAGGTTCAACAACCCCGACGCGATGCTGGTGCTGCTGCTGACGGCCGCCGGGTATTGCGTGGTGCGGGCGCAGGAACGCGGGGCCACGCGGTGGTTGGTGCTGGCGGGGAGCGCGATCGGGTTCGCGTTCCTGGCGAAGATGTTGCAGGCGTTCCTGGTGTTGCCGGGGTTCGCGCTGGTTTATCTCCTCACGGCTCCGGTGCCGTTCTGGCGGCGGATGTGGCAGTTGTCGCTGGCGGGTGTGGCCATGGTGGTCTCGGCCGGGTGGTGGCTGCTGGCGGTGGCGCTGGTGCCGGCCTCGCAGCGGCCGTACATCGGGGGCTCCCAGACCAACAGCGTGCTGGAGTTGGCGCTCGGCTACAACGGGATCGGGCGGCTCAACGGCGGTGACTACGGCGGGCTGGGCAATCTGAACCAGCAGGCCGGGTGGCTGCGGCTGTTCGACACCGAGGCGGGCGGGCAGATCTCCTGGCTGCTTCCGGCGGCGCTGGCGCTGCTGGCCGCCGCCACCTGGTTCACGCGGCGGTCGCCGCGGGTCGATCCGGTCCGTGCCGCCTTCTGGGCCTGGGGGAGCTGGCTGATCGTGACCGGGCTGGTCTTCAGCCTGATGCAGGGCATCTTCCACGCGTACTACACCGTGGCCCTGGCTCCGGCGATCGCGGTGCTCGTGGGCATGGGGGCGGCCGTCCTGTGGGAGCGGCGGGCGTACCGGCTGCTGGCGGTGATCACGGCGGGGACGGCCGTGTGGTCGTACGTGCTGCTGTCGCGCAGCGCGGAGTGGAACTCCTGGCTGGGCGCGGTCGTGCTGGTGGCGGGGCTGGGGGCGGCGCTGGCGATGTTGTTCGCGCGCCGGGCCCTGATCGTGGTGACCGTCGCGCTGGTGGCGTGCCTGGCCTCCCTGGCGGGTCCGGCCGCGTACGCGGTGGACACGGCGGCGTCCGCGCACACCGGGGCGATCCCGTCGGCGGGGCCCTCCACCGGTGGCTTCGGCAGGGGGTTCGGCGGGCCCGGGGGAGGCGGGCCTGGGGCAGGCGGACCTGGGGGAGGCGGGCAGCAGTTCGGCCGGCTGCCCGGGAACGGGAACGGCTGGTCGCCCGGCCGGCAGGCGTTCCAGGCGCCCTCCGGTGGCCGTGGGATGGGGCGTGGGGGCATGGGCGGGCTGCTCAACGCGGGCACGCCGGCCGCCGAGCTGACCGCGCTGCTGAAGACGGACGCGTCCGCGTACACGTGGGCGGCGGCGACGGTGGGCTCCAACAACGCGGCCGGCTACCAGCTCGCCAGTGGCCGGCCGGTGATGGCGGTGGGCGGCTTCAACGGCACCGACCCCGCGCCGACGCTGGAGCAGTTCAAGCAGTACGTCGCCGAGAAGAAGATCCATTACTTCGTCGGCACGGGGATGGGGATGGGCATGGGCGGCCGCAGCACGGGCGGCAGCGACGACGCGGCCCGGATCGCGGCCTGGGTGCAGGAGAACTTCACCGCCGCCACAGTCGGCGGGACGACGGTCTTCGACCTCACTCAGCCCTGAGACGAGGTGACGGCGGCGCGGACCTGGGAGACGGCGCCGGTGTCCATGTAGTCCCGAGTGTGGATGATCCGGCCGTTCCTGATCCTCAGCACGAGGAGGCCAGGAACCGTGATCGACTGCCCGGCGACCGTGATGAGGGTGTCCTGCTCCACCAGTACGACCTCCGGATCCGTCGTCCGGTGGAGCGAGACGCGGCGTACCTCGTCGGGGTTGAACGGGAGGGCGCCCCACATCGCCCGGTAGCCCGCGCGGACCTCCTCCCTCCCCTTGAGGGGAGCCGGCCCTCCGAACGGGAACTCGTGCAGCGCGTCCTCCGCGTAGAGGTCGGCCAGTTCGTCGGCGGACTTGTGGAGCATGGCCGCGTGGTAGGCGGTGACGATCTCTTCGACGGACACGAGGGATTCCTCCAATTTCACTCAACAGGCGTTGACTCAACGAGCGTAGAGCGAAAGGGCGGGATGGGTCAACGCATGTAGAGTCAGAGCGTGGGCGAGAAGGGGCTGCCGCGGGCCGAACGGCGGCGCAGGACCGAGGGGCGGATCCTGGAGTCCGCCAGGGCGCTGTTCGCCGAGGTGGGGTTCGAGCGGGCCACCATCAGGGCCATCGCCGGGCGGGCCGAGGTCGATCCCGCCCTCGTGATGCAGTACTTCGGCAGCAAGCAGGAGCTCTTCCAGCGGGCCGTGCGGGTGGCGCCGGTCCCGCACGGCGAGCCGGGCGCCGACGAGGCGGTCGATCAGCTGCTCGGCACGCTCGGCCTGAAGATGGGCGAGCTGCCCCAGAGCTCGCTGGCCATGATGCGCTCCATGCTCACCCACCCCGAGGCGGCCGTGTCGGCACGCAAGGTGCTGGGCGAGCAGATCGACCGGCTGGCCCAGGCCGTACCGGGCGAGGACGCGCGGCTGCGGGCGGCGCTGATGATGATGATCATGCTTGGCGTGACCGTCGGGCATCAGCTGCTCGACCTCGACGAGCTGCGCGGGGTGCCCCCGGCGGACATCGCGCGGCTGCTGCGGCCCGGCCTGCAGGCGCTGGCCGGTCCGGCGGCCTCATAACCGCGCCGTAACAAGTTATTGGAACGGGTTCCAATTCGCCCGCTCGCCGTTACGGTGGAGAGGCCCCTGAGTACAGCCTGCGATCGGAAGGTGTCCAGTGGGAGTCGAAGTCGTGGTCGACGGGTTGACCAAGTCGTTCGGCCGGCAGGTCATCTGGGAGGACGTCTCGCTCACGCTCCCCGCGGGCGAGATCTCCGTCCTGCTCGGCCCCTCGGGCACCGGGAAGTCGGTCTTCCTCAAGACGCTCGTGGGCCTGCTGCGGCCCGATCGCGGCCACATCTGGATCGACGGCTACGACCTGGCCAACTGCAACGAGAACAAGCTCTACGAGCTGCGCCGGCTGTTCGGGGTGCTCTTCCAGGACGGGGCGCTGTTCGGCTCGCTCAACCTCTACGACAACATCGCCTTCCCGCTGCGCGAGCACACCAAGAAGACCGAGTCGCAGATCCGCCAGGTCGTGATGGAGAAGGTGGAGCTGGTCGGCCTGATCGGCGCGGAGTCGAAGCTGCCCGGGGAGATCTCCGGCGGCATGCGCAAGCGGGCGGGGCTGGCCAGGGCGCTGGTGCTGGATCCGGAGATCATCCTGTTCGACGAGCCCGACTCCGGCCTCGACCCGGTCCGCACCGCGCTGCTCAACCAGACCATCGTCGATCTCAACGCCGAGATCGAGGCGACGTTCCTGATCGTGACGCACGACATCAACACCGCCCGTACGGTCCCCGACAGCATCGGGATGCTGTTCCGCCGCGAGCTGGTCATGTTCGGCCCGCGGGAGATGCTGCTGTCGAGCGACGAGCCGGTGGTGCGGCAGTTCCTCAACGCCAGGAGGCACGGCCCGATCGGCATGTCGGAGGAGAAGGACCTCTCGGAGCTGGAGGCCGAGGCCCAGCTGGGGCTCGATCCCGGCACGCTGCCGCCGATCCCGCCGCAGCTCATGCCGAGCGGCAACCGCATCCGCCGCACGCAGCAGCCGCCGGGGACGTGGCTGGCGGCCAACGGCGTGATCCCGCCGCAGGGGTCGTTCGTGGACGAACGCGGTCGTAACTGGCTGGAGGAGTATCCGCGCCTGGTTAACGCCTGGCTCCACGGCGTACAGTGACTCCCCGCTCTGCTTGAGCGGCTTCCGGGTCTCTCCGGTGGGTGGGGCCGCGCCGGGCGCTCAGCGGGCAGCTGAGGGCCGCCTGGGGGCATATCGGGGAGATCTGGGCTCCTTGCCCGATTCGCGCCGGGGCTGAGGCGGTCCCTTACCGTCTCGGTTGATTCATGGGCTCCAGGACGGAGCCGGGGGTTATGATCCGGCGGACCGGCTGGGGAAGGGGGATCGACGTGGCAGGACTTGCCGCCCGGCCCGCCCGCATCCTGATCGCCGTACTCAGCGGAGTGCTCGCGGTGCTGGTCGGTACGGGCGTGTGGATCGCCGCGCAGGCGCGCGAGGAACAGGGCAGGGCAGGCGACAAGCAGGCCGCGCTCCTGGCCGCGGGGACCCACGCGAAGAACCTGGTCTCGCTCGACTACAAGACCGTCGACGCCGACCTCAGGCGCATCCTCGACACCTCGACCGGGGCGGCCAGGGCGGAGTACGAGGCCAACGCGGCCAAGCTCAAGTCCACCACGGTCGGGAACAAGGTCGTCCAGCACGGCGTGCTGCGCGCGACGGGGCTGGTCTCCCTGGCCGGCGCCACGGCCAAGGTGCTGGTCGTGGCCGACGTGGAGATCCGCTGGGACGGCTCCAAGAGCCCGCCCCAGGAGCGGTACTACCGGTGGTCGATGGAGCTGACCAAGGCCGGCGGCGCCTGGCTGGTGTCCAGGGCGGTGCAGGTGACGTGAGAGCCCGCTGTGGTCGAGGGTGGTGGGGGTCCAGGTGAGGACGGTCACGGTCGTGCTGCTGGCGATCCTCGTGGTGGTGGCCGGAGTGCTGGTGCCCACGATGTGGTTCAACCTGCGCGACCTGCGGGCGGCCGACGCGGCGGGGACGCAGGCCATGGCGGCGGCCAAGGAGGTGGCGCCCGATCTGCTCTCTTATGACTATCGGACGGTGGAGGAGGACCTGGCGCGGGCAGGCACGCACACGACAGGGGAGCTGACCACGCACTACAAGGAGCTGACCAAGTCCCTGGTGTCCAGGGCCAAGGCGCAGAAGATCGTGCAGACCGTGACCGTGGCGGGGGCGGGGGTTGAGCGCGCAGAGCCTGATCGTGTAGAGGTTCTGCTGTTCGTGAACACGGGTACGGTCAAGGACGTCGCGGGCGAGACCGCGCCACAGCAACGGTTCACCCAGAACCGGGCCAGGTTCGTCATGGTCCGGCAAGGATCGCGCTGGCTGGTGGCCGACCTGTCGACCCTGTTGGGGACCGCCTGACGCCCCTGGCGCGCCGCTTCTTTCAATTGTTACCAAAAATCAGGTTTAGCGAAGCCTTAGGAACGGGTAACTCAGTCACGGAGACACCGGTTGTCGGCATGGGTTCGACCCCCGGTGTGACGGAGCGTTAACCGCCCCCGTTCGCGGGTATCGTCTTGGGCCTGGCGGTAGGCGACCTGTCACACAGGGGAGAAAACCCAGCGTCCGGGCCCCTAGTCGGCTAAAAGTCGGGCTTGTGGGCTTGACGTTTCCGCCTGAACGGGCGATGCTGCGACCAACGTGGAGCATGCAGCGAGAGCGAAGTGGACAGGCGTGTGCCGTTCGGCTACACTGCCCCTTTGCGCTGCCCTTTGACGACCCGCGATGCTTGCTCACGTTGCGAGGTTGTCTGGCGTGCGTGTAGTCAGTCCGCCGCGAGCCCTCGGAAGGACATCTGTTGGCAGCCTCGCGCAACGCCTCCGCCGTACCCGCTGGTCCCCGTCGCGTGTCATTCGCGCGCATCCAGGAGCCCCTCGAAGTTCCTGACCTTCTCGCTCTGCAGACCGAGTCGTTCGACTGGTTGCTCGGAAACGAGAAGTGGAAGGCCCGGGTAGAGGCGGCTCGCCAGGCCGGGCGCAAGGACGTCCCGACTCAGTCGGGCCTCGAAGAGATCTTCGAAGAGATCAGTCCGATCGAGGACTTCTCGGGGACCATGTCCTTGTCGTTCCGCGACCACCGATTCGAGCCGCCGAAGTACTCAGTAGATGAGTGCAAAGACAAGGACATGACCTTCTCCGCCCCGATGTTCGTGACGGCGGAGTTCATCAATAACACCACCGGTGAGATCAAGAGCCAGACGGTGTTCATGGGCGATTTCCCGCTCATGACGCCGAAGGGCACATTCATCATCAACGGCACCGAGCGTGTCGTGGTCTCGCAGCTGGTCCGGTCGCCCGGTGTCTACTTCGAACGCAATGTCGACAAGACGTCCGACAAGGACCTGTTCGGCTGCAAGGTCATCCCGTCGCGGGGTGCCTGGCTGGAGTTCGAGATCGACAAGCGCGACAGCGTCGGTGTGCGCATCGACCGCAAGCGCAAGCAGGCCGTCACGGTGCTGCTCAAGGCGCTGGGCTGGACCAGCGAGCAGATTCTCGAGCGATTCGGCCAGTACGAGTCGATGCGGGCGACCCTGGAGAAGGACCACACGGCCGGCCAGGACGACGCGCTGCTGGACATCTACCGCAAGCTGCGGCCGGGTGAGCCGCCGACCAAGGAGTCGGCGCAGACCCTGCTGGAGAACCTCTATTTCAACCCCAAGCGGTACGACCTGGCCAAGGTCGGTCGTTACAAGATCAACAAGAAGCTCGGGGTCGACTCGGAGATCTCGCAGGGCACCCTGACCGAGGACGACATCGTCGCCACGATCGAATACATCGTGCGCCTGCACGCGGGCGAGGAGTCGATGCCGGGCGCCAATGACCGCGAGGTCATCGTCGAGGTCGACGACATCGACCACTTCGGCAACCGCCGGCTGCGCAGCGTGGGCGAGCTGATCCAGAACCAGGTCCGGCTGGGCCTGGCCCGGATGGAGCGCGTCGTGCGCGAGCGCATGACCACGCAGGACGTCGAGGCGATCACGCCGCAGACCCTGATCAACATCCGCCCGGTCGTGGCGTCGATCAAGGAGTTCTTCGGCACCTCGCAGCTGTCGCAGTTCATGGACCAGACCAACCCGCTGGCCGGCCTGACGCACAAGCGGCGTCTGTCCGCGCTGGGCCCCGGTGGTCTGTCCCGTGAGCGGGCCGGCTTCGAGGTCCGTGACGTGCACCCGTCCCACTACGGCCGCATGTGCCCGATCGAGACCCCTGAAGGCCCCAACATCGGCCTCATCGGCTCGCTCGCCTCCTACGGCCGCATCAACGCCTTCGGTTTCGTCGAGACGCCTTACCGCAAGGTCGTCGACGGCCGGGTGACCGAGCAGATCGACTACCTGACCGCCGACGAGGAAGACCGCTACGTCAAGGCGCAGGCCAACACGGTGCTCAACGCCGACGGGTCGTTCGCGGAGCCCCGCGTCCTGGTCCGCACCAAGGGCGGCGAGACCGAGCTGGCCCGTGCCGACGAGGTCGACTACATCGACGTGTCGCCGCGCCAGATGGTGTCGGTGGCCACCGCGATGATCCCGTTCCTGGAGCACGACGACGCCAACCGCGCGCTCATGGGCTCCAACATGCAGCGCCAGTCGGTGCCGCTGCTCAAGAGCGAGGCGCCGCTGGTCGGTACCGGCATGGAATACCGTGCCGCGACCGACGCCGGCGATGTCATCAGCGCCGACAAGGCCGGTGTGGTCGAGGAGGTCTCGGCCGACTACGTCACGGTCATGAACGACGACGGCACGCGCACCACCTACCGTGTCGCCAAGTTCAAGCGCTCCAACCAGGGCACCTCGTTCAACCAGAAGCCCATCGTCGCCGAGGGCGACCGGGTGGAGGTCAACCAGGTCATCGCCGACGGCCCCTGCACCGACAAGGGCGAGATGGCGCTGGGCAAGAACCTTCTGGTGGCGTTCATGCCGTGGGAGGGTCACAACTACGAAGACGCGATCATCCTGTCGCAGCGGCTGGTGCAGGACGACGTGCTGTCCTCGATCCACATCGAGGAGCACGAGGTCGACGCCCGCGACACCAAGCTGGGTCCGGAGGAGATCACCCGGGACATCCCGAACGTCTCCGAGGAGGTCCTGGCCGACCTGGACGAGCGCGGCATCATCCGCATCGGCGCCGAGGTCGTGCCCGGTGACATCCTGGTCGGCAAGGTCACGCCGAAGGGTGAGACCGAGCTGACGCCGGAGGAGCGGCTGCTGCGCGCGATCTTCGGTGAGAAGGCCCGCGAGGTGCGTGACACCTCGCTGAAGGTGCCGCACGGCGAGCAGGGCAAGGTCATCGGCGTCCGTGTGTTCTCCCGTGAGGAGGGCGACGAGCTGCCGCCGGGTGTCAACGAGCTGGTCCGCGTCTACGTGGCCCAGAAGCGGAAGATCACCGACGGCGACAAGCTGGCCGGCCGGCACGGCAACAAGGGCGTCATCTCCAAGATCCTGCCGGTCGAGGACATGCCGTTCCTGGAGGACGGCACGCCGGTCGACATCATCCTCAACCCGCTGGGCGTGCCCGGCCGGATGAACGTCGGCCAGGTGCTGGAGACCCATCTGGGGTGGATCGCCGCCCGTGGGTGGGACATCTCGGGCATCCAGGAGGCGTGGGCCGAGCGGCTGCGCGACAAGGGCTTCGAGAAGGTGGCCCCGCGCACGAACATGGCCACGCCGGTCTTCGACGGCGCCCACGAGGAAGAGATCGTCGGTCTGCTCGACAACACCGTCGCCAACCGTGACGGTGACCGGATGGTGCAGGCGACGGGCAAGGCGCAACTGTTCGACGGCCGCTCCGGTGAGCCGTTCCCGTATCCGATCTCGGTCGGTTACATCTACATCCTCAAGCTGCTGCACCTGGTCGACGACAAGATTCACGCGCGTTCGACGGGCCCTTACTCGATGATCACTCAGCAGCCGCTGGGTGGTAAGGCCCAGTTCGGTGGGCAGCGCTTCGGTGAGATGGAGGTGTGGGCGCTGGAGGCGTACGGCGCGGCCTACGCTCTGCAGGAGCTGCTGACCATCAAGTCCGACGACGTTCTCGGCCGGGTGAAGGTCTACGAGGCCATCGTCAAGGGCGAGAACATTCCCGAGCCCGGCATTCCGGAGTCCTTCAAGGTGCTCATCAAGGAGATGCAGTCGCTGTGCCTCAATGTCGAGGTGCTGTCCAGCGACGGCATGTCCATCGAGATGCGCGACACCGACGAGGACGTCTTCCGCGCGGCGGAAGAGCTCGGCATCGATCTGTCCCGGCGTGAGCCGAGCAGCGTGGAAGAAGTCTGAGGGGGAGATCGCACAAATGCTGGACGTCAACTTCTTCGACGAGCTCAGGATCGGCCTCGCGACGGCCGACGACATCCGTCAGTGGTCGCACGGCGAGGTCAAGAAGCCCGAGACCATCAACTACCGCACCCTCAAGCCGGAAAAGGACGGGCTCTTCTGCGAGAAGATCTTCGGTCCGACCCGCGACTGGGAGTGCTACTGCGGCAAGTACAAGCGCGTCCGGTTCAAGGGCATCATCTGTGAGCGCTGTGGCGTCGAGGTGACTCGCGCCAAGGTGCGTCGTGAGCGGATGGGCCACATCGAGCTGGCCGCGCCGGTCACGCACATCTGGTACTTCAAGGGCGTCCCGTCGCGCCTCGGCTACCTGCTCGACCTGGCCCCGAAGGACCTGGAGAAGGTCATCTACTTCGCGGCGTACATGATCACGCATGTCGACACCGAGATGCGTGAGCGTGACCTGCCCTCGCTGGAGGCGAAGATCTCCGTCGAGCGGCAGCACATCGAGCAGCGCCGCGACGCCGACGTCGAGGCCCGGCAGAAGAAGCTCGAGGCCGACCTGGCCGAGCTCGAGGCCGCCGGCGCCAAGGGCGACCAGCGCCGCAAGGTCCGCGAGGGCGCCGAGCGCGAGATGCGTCAGCTCCGCGACCGGGCCCAGCGCGAGCTGGACCGGCTCGAGGAGGTCTGGAGCCGCTTCAAGAACCTCAAGGTCCAGGACCTCGAGGGCGACGAGCTGCTCTACCGCGAGATGCGCGACCGCTTCGGCCGCTACTTCAAGGGCGGCATGGGCGCGCAGGCGATCCAGGACCGCCTGATCAGCTTCGACCTCGACGCCGAGGCCGAAAACCTGCGCGAGACCATCCGCAGCGGCAAGGGCCAGAAGAAGGCCCGCGCGCTCAAGCGGCTCAAGGTCGTGTCGGCGTTCCTGAACACGACCAACTCGCCGCGCGGCATGGTGCTCGACTGCATCCCGGTCATCCCGCCGGACCTGCGCCCGATGGTGCAGCTCGACGGTGGCCGGTTCGCCACCTCCGACCTGAACGACCTCTACCGCCGGGTCATCAACCGCAACAACCGCCTCAAGCGGCTTCTCGACCTCGGCGCGCCCGAGATCATCGTGAACAACGAGAAGCGGATGCTGCAGGAGGCCGTCGACGCGCTGTTCGACAACGGCCGTCGCGGTCGCCCGGTCACCGGCCCCGGCAACAGGCCGCTGAAGTCCCTGAGCGACATGCTCAAGGGTAAGCAGGGTCGTTTCCGCCAGAACCTGCTGGGCAAGCGAGTCGACTACTCCGGCCGTTCGGTCATCGTCGTCGGCCCGCAGCTCAAGCTGCACCAGTGCGGTCTGCCCAAGCAGATGGCCCTGGAGCTGTTCAAGCCGTTCGTGATGAAGCGGCTGGTTGACCTCAACCACGCCCAGAACATCAAGTCGGCCAAGCGGATGGTCGAGCGCGCCCGCCCCGTGGTGTGGGACGTGCTCGAAGAGGTCATCACCGAGCACCCGGTGCTGCTCAACCGCGCTCCGACGCTTCATCGCCTGGGCATCCAGGCGTTCGAGCCGCAGCTGGTCGAGGGCAAGGCCATCCAGATCCACCCGCTCGTCTGCACCGCGTTCAACGCGGACTTCGACGGCGACCAGATGGCCGTGCACCTGCCGCTGTCGGCTGAGGCCCAGGCCGAGGCACGCATCCTGATGCTCTCGACCAACAACATCCTCAAGCCGGCCGACGGCAAGCCCGTGACGATGCCCACCCAGGACATGGTCATCGGCCTCTACTGGCTGACCACCCACAAGGACGGCGCAGCGGGCGAGGGCCGCGTGTTCGGCTCGATCGCCGAGGCGCAGATGGCCTTCGACCGCCGCGAGCTGGAGATTCAGGCGAAGATCCAGATCCGGCTGAAGGACGTCCTGCCGCCGCGTGAGTGGGTTGCGCCCGAGGGCTGGGAGCAGGGTGACCCGATCCGGCTGGAGACCACGTTCGGCCGGTGCCTGTTCAACCAGACGCTGCCCGACAGCTACCCGTTCGTCGACTTCCAGGTCGGCAAGAAGCAGCTGTCCACGATCGTGAACGAGCTGGCGGAGACCTACCCCAAGATCGAGGTCGCCGCTTCGCTCGACGCGCTCAAGGACGCCGGCTTCCGCTGGGCGACGCGCTCCGGTGTCACGATCTCGATCGAGGACGTCGTCGCGCCGCCGAACAAGACCGACATCATGGAAAACTACGAGCGCCGGGCCGACAAGGTCCAGCGGGAGTACGAGCGCGGTCTGATCACCGACGAGGAGCGCCGTCAGGAGCTCATCGAGATCTGGACGCACGCGACGGCCGACGTCGAGACCGACATGGTCAACGCCTTCCCGGCGACCAACCCGGTCTGGATGATGGTCAACTCCGGCGCCCGTGGTAACAAGATGCAGGTCCGGCAGATCGCCGGCATCCGTGGCCTGGTGTCCAACACCAAGGGTGAGACGATCCCGCGGCCGATCAAGGCCTCGTTCCGCGAGGGCCTGTCGGTGCTGGAGTACTTCATCTCCACCCACGGTCAGCGGAAGGGTCTGGCCGACACCGCCCTGCGTACCGCCGACTCGGGTTACCTGACCCGTCGTCTGGTGGACGTGGCGCAGGACGTCATCGTGCGCGAGATCGACTGCGGCACCGACCGCGCCGTCCCGCTGCACGTCGGCGAGCGCGACGCGTCGGGCAACCTCGTCAAGGCCGAGAACGCCGAGTCCAACGTGCACGGCCGCATCCTGGCCGAGGACGTCGAGGTCGACGGCAAGGTCATCGCGGCGGCGGGTGTCGACATCAACGACACCCACGTCACCGCGCTGGTCCAGGCCGGCATCGAGACCGTCCGCACCCGCAGCGCGCTCGTCTGCGAGGCCAAGATCGGTGTCTGCGCGACCTGCTACGGCCGCTCGCTGGCCACCGGCAAGCTCGTGGACGTCGGCGAGGCGGTCGGCATCATCGCTGCCCAGTCGATCGGTGAGCCTGGCACGCAGCTGACCATGCGTACGTTCCACACCGGTGGTGTGGCCGGCGCCGACATCACCCACGGTCTGCCCCGTGTCACGGAGCTGTTCGAGGCGCGCATCCCCAAGGGTGTCGCCCCGATCTCCGAGGCCGAGGGCCGGGCTCGCATCGACGAGACCGACAAGACCAGGAAGATCGTCATCACTCCGGACGACGGCTCGGAGGAGATCGCCTACCCGGTGTCGATGCGCTCGCGCCTGCTCGTGCAGGACGGCCAGCGGATCACGGTCGGGCAGCAGCTCGTCGCCGGTGCGGTCAACCCCAACGAGGTGCTGCGCATCCTCGGCCCGCGGGCCGTGCAGCTGCACCTGGTGGCGGAGGTCCAGCAGGTCTACCGGTCGCAGGGTGTGTCGATCCACGACAAGCACATCGAGATCATCGTGCGGCAGATGCTCAAGCGCGTGAACGTGCTGGAGTCCGGTGACACCGACCTGCTGCCCGGCGAGCTCGTGGAGCGGCCGCGCTTCGAGCTGATGAACCGCGAGACGGTGGCGGAGGGCGGCTCGCCGGCCGCCGGCCGTCCGGTCCTCATGGGCATCACCAAGGCGTCGCTGGCCACCGAGTCGTGGCTGTCGGCGGCCTCCTTCCAGGAGACGACCAGGGTGCTGACGGACGCGGCGATCCACGCCAAGTCCGACTCGCTGCTGGGCCTGAAGGAGAACGTCATCATCGGTAAGCTCATCCCGGCCGGTACGGGCATGCCCCAGTACCGGAACATCCGGGTGGAGCCGACCGAGGAGGCCAAGGCTGCCATGTACACCGTGGGTGGCTACGACGGCTCGGCCGCCGACTACACCTTCGGGACCGGCAGCGGCGAGGCGGTTCCGCTGGAGGAGTACGACTTCGGTCAGTACAACCGGTGATGTTCTTCTAGTCGCTGGGTGACGCGCCCGGGCTCCCGCTCTTGGGAGTCCGGGCGCGCTGCATTCCGGGCCTTGTGGTTATGGCTTTTCGTTACGGCGGAACTCGTTACGGTGTAGCAGGCACCGTTGCGCACCCATGCCGGTGGCGCGCCCTCCAGGTGGAGCGGTTGGCCGGAAGGCGAAACCGCCTGGTCCCACTCACCGCCTCGTGCGCCTTGCGCCGACGGGTCGCGCTCCGCCCTGTGTCCCACCGCGTTGCCTCGTGCTGCGTTCTTCGCACCCGGTCGCGTCGCCCTGCGCCCTGCCACGCGGCCTTGCATCGTGAGGCGTTGAGGGCGCGCTCAGAGCCCCCCACGCCGTATTGCACGGGGTGCCTCGCGCCGCACAGGGGCGAGCTGTGCCTTCGGCGTGCCCCCATGTGTCGCGCGGTGGTGGAGCGTTTTCGCCCGTGGGCCTGTCGTAGGACGCCGCCACTGGCGCGGCTACGTGCGTGAGAGGGCTTGACCCGAGGGGATGACCTCGTTGGTGTTGGTGTCCGTGGTGTCGCTTCAGTTGCGGGTGATGAAGATCCGGGTGATGTCGTCCCGTTGGAGGCGGATGCTGTCGTGGTCGACATTTTCGAGGAGAACACTTGGCTGATGAGTTTGCGGCTTTCGGTGCTCCAGCGGGTCGGTGAGCCGGCATCCGGAGATAATCGCGAAATGGTGTGAACGCGGTGAAGCGATAGCGCCGGAATTCGATCTGAGGAGCATCGCAGGCTCTTCTGAGAGGGTGTTTGATTTGAGTGGATTGCGGCTTATGCCCTAGTAGGTGCCTCGCCGGGTCGGGTCGTCTCGTCCGTTATGTGCCTGGTCAGATTGTTGATCGACGCGATGTGGATCACGGCTTGGGAGCTGGCGGATAAGGTCTCATAATCGCGGATTAAGCGGCGACACAGCATGAGCCGGCCCAAGCTGCGTTCGACGACCCATCGGCGTTTGACGACATGAAATACGCTGGTTTCGGCTTTTCTGGAGACGGCTTCGACGTCGATGCCTGATGTAGCGCCGTGCTCGATTAAGGCGTTCTTGAAGCCGGTGTCGACCCAGGTTTTGGATATCGTCGGGTAGGCGTTTTTGTTTGGTCGAGATGCCCTTTGCCGATCACGTTGTCGGACAGGCCTGCCGTGGCGACGGCTACGGCGAGGATGATGCCGAGCGTGGCGCGTTGTAGAAGACCTCCAGCTCAGGGGCGGGCTGGAAGGCGTAGTAGCCGTGGACGTCCTGCTCGTCGCGGGAGCGCAGGCCCACCGTGATCTCCGTCCTGCCGGCGGCCACCGAGCCCGGGACGGCGTCGGAGGCGTTCAGCACGAACGGGTCGGCAGTCGAGCACGCCGCCGACGGGACGGTGCCGGTGACCTTGCGGATCCACTCGGCCGGTTCGTTCCAGGTCGTCTGATCGGTGATGGGCCCGGTGAACCACAGCTCGAAGCCTCGCTCGTACTCCTCACAGGGCGTCTGGCGCCGGAGCACCAGGTGGGCCCCCAGGAGCCGCTTGCCGATCAGGGGCGTGAGGTCGTAGCGGGCGTACGAGCGTTTCGCGTCGATGGACGGGTCGAGGCCCGCGCTGGGCCCGGTGTCGCCGTTCCAGTACGGGGTATCAGGGTCGCGCTGGGAGACGAGGGCCCATGCCGCGGGCTTGATCCTTGTCGACGCCGGAGAGCCGGGGATCACCGGCAGCGGCGGCGCCTGGGGACCCGTGAAGGAGACCTCCGCCTGCGTGTAGGTGGACAGGTCGATCCGGCCGAGCGGGTCGTCCTCCTCGGCGCTGCGCGCTCCGAGGTAGAGGCTCGTCTCGCGCAGGCCGATCGCTTGGCGGACGTAGTTCGTGATGTCGAAGCGGAAGGAGTCGTAGCCGTCGTATCCGGGGGGCGGGCACTTCCCCCAGGCGCCCGGATAGGCGCCGATCAGGCGGGTCCACCCGGGTTCGTTCACCCAGGTGGTCTCGCCGTCGAACCGCGACGTCTGCCACAGCTGGAAGCCCTTTTCGTACGGTACGCAGCGGTCGTGCCGGCGCAGCTCGAGCGTCGCCTTGGTGACCGTCATCTCGCGCAGGCGGCTCAGGTCCAGGCGGAAGAAGGACCGGTTCAGGTCGCCCGTGTCCGGGTGGAGGCCGATGAACACGTCCGTTCCCTCGTTCCAGTACGACCTGTCCGGGAACTGTCGTGAGGTCTGGGTCCAGGCGTCGTTCGCCACGGTGATCGTGCCGGCGACCGGCTCGGCGTGCGCGGCCCCTGTGTTCATCGCCGTGATCGTTCCGGCTGACACGGCCAGTGCGACGAGGCCCGAGCGTACGCGTAACCACATGATTCCCCCGTTCGGATTGATGGCCGACACGACACCCTAGGGACCGCCACTTCCACCGAGCTGTCGCCTGACTGTCGTCACGAGCGGGCGCAGGACGTGCCCCTTCACAGGCCGAGCCGGTCGTGCGCGAAGCCCCGGTACAAAGGCTGCGGGTGCTGTGCCAACCGGTGGCGGAGGTCACGTAGCCGCGCTCGTCCGAAACCGCCGGGCCTCTCACGATCATGACGGTGGAGTCAGTGCCGCAGGAGGACCTGACCACGTGGCCGGCTTGCGGAGACCGCGACGCCGACCATCCTGGCAGTCCGCCTTCCGCTCACATCCTGCGACCGAGCTCGGGTTGCGGGCTCGCCTGCCCGAGGTCGTCGCGCGGGAGTCCCTGAAGAAGGAGGAACGGCTGCGCGTTGCCGATCCCAAGTTCCGCGGGGGCTGACGCCGGTCAGCGACGAGTTGGCGACCGGAAGGAGGAGATCGGCCTGTTGTACGCAAGCACCGTCGCGACGACCTGCGACGGCAGGACGGTCTCGGTGGCCCACGTCTGTGGCCACAACCTTCGCCTGGTCTGCCGGGTCGGCGCCGCCCGGCGGCTGACCGCTTCCGACGACTGGTGAGGTGCCGTCCTGGTGGTTGGTCGGCCAGTCGGGGGAGGAGACGCTCGGCCTGGTCGGACGCTCGCGTAGTGGGACTTTCCGTCTCAGCCCCGTGCCCGTGCCGAGGGCCGGGGGCGCCGTCGTGCAAACGGGCGTCCTGGCAGTCCTCGCGAACCCGTCACGGTTCGCCCCTCCGTCCCGATATCATGGGTCCGGAGCAGTAGCCGGGTACTGATGAAAACGGTCTCGGCGTCCTGGAGTGGCAAGGCTTGTCCGCTTTGCCGCGCCGCTTTGACGTGTCGCAGAGGCCTGGGTAGTCTTGAGCTTCGTGCCCGTCTCTAGCGGGCTCTCGACCGTGCGCTCAATTGCGGGCGCGGGACGGCTTCCAGGCTCGTAAACCTCGCGGGACGTCTGCGTGAACAGCGCGACACGCCCGAGCGCGGGGGCACCGAGACGGGGAAAAATCAGCAGGTCATGACACCGGCAGTACCTGCGAAATGCATCACAACTGACGTAACACCGGCCAAGGCACGAAACGGAGTGGCAGTGCCCACTATTCAGCAGTTGGTCCGCAAGGGCCGGCAGGACAAGGTCTCCAAGACCAAGACTCCTGCCCTCAAGGGGAGTCCGCAGCGGCGCGGCGTGTGCCAGCGCGTGTACACCACGACCCCGAAGAAGCCCAACTCGGCACTGCGCAAGGTGGCCCGCGTTCGCCTCACGAACGGTATCGAGGTCACGGCCTACATCCCGGGTGTGGGTCACAACCTGCAGGAGCACTCCATCGTGCTCGTGCGTGGCGGTCGTGTGAAGGACCTGCCCGGTGTTCGCTACAAGATCATCCGCGGTTCGCTCGACACCCAGGGTGTCCGCAACCGCAAGCAGGCCCGCAGCCGCTACGGCGCGAAGAAGGAGAAGAGCTAACAATGCCTCGCAAGGGTTCTCCTGGCCGTCGTCAGCTCATGGCTGACCCGGTTTACAGCTCGCCCCTGGTGACCGCCCTGATCAACAAGGTGCTTCTCGACGGCAAGCGTTCCATCGCGCAGTCGATCGTGTACGGCGCCCTCGAGGGCTGCAGGGAGAAGACCGGCAACGACCCGGTCGTCACCCTGAAGCGCGCGCTCGACAACGTCAAGCCGACCCTCGAGGTCCGCAGCCGTCGCGTCGGTGGCGCCACGTACCAGGTGCCGGTCGAGGTGCGCGCCGCGCGCAGCACCACCCTGGCCCTGCGCTGGCTGGTGCAGTACTCCCGTGCCCGCCGCGAGAAGACCATGACCGAGCGCCTCATGAACGAGCTCCTCGACGCCAGCAACGGCCTTGGGGCGAGTGTCAAGAAGCGCGAGGACACCCACAAGATGGCCGAGTCCAACAAGGCCTTCGCCCACTACCGCTGGTAACCCCGGCGGGTTCGACGAGACGACGAGGACGCGAGAGAAGTGGCCACCACGACCGCTCTTGACCTGGCCAAGGTCCGAAACATCGGGATCATGGCCCATATCGACGCGGGCAAGACCACCACGACCGAGCGCATCCTGTTCTACACCGGTATCAACTACAAGATCGGTGAGGTCCACGAGGGCGCTGCCACGATGGACTGGATGGAGCAGGAGCAGGAGCGCGGCATCACGATCACGTCTGCCGCGACCACCTGTGAGTGGATCGGTCACACCATCAACATCATCGACACCCCGGGTCACGTCGACTTCACCATCGAGGTGGAGCGCTCGCTCCGCGTCCTCGACGGTGCCGTCGCCGTGTTCGACGGCGTCGCGGGTGTCGAGCCGCAGTCGGAGACGGTGTGGCGCCAGGCTGACCGCTACGACGTCCCCAGGATCTGCTTCGTCAACAAGATGGACCGTGTCGGCGCGGAGTTCCACCGCTGCGTCGACATGATGATCAGCCGTCTGGGCGCGACCCCGGCTGTCATCCAGCTTCCGTGGGGCGTTGAGGCCGACTTCAAGGGCGTCATCGACCTCATCAAGATGAAGGGTTACCTCTGGAGCGCCGAGGCGGCCAAGGGCGAGATGTACGACACCGTCGACATCCCGGCCGACCACGCCGAGGCCGCCCGCGAGTGGCGTGACCGCCTCATCGAGACGGTCGCCGAGAACGACGACGAGCTGATGGAGCTCTTCCTCGAGGGCGTCGAGCCCACCGAGGAGCAGCTGGTCGCGGCCATCCGCCGCGCGACGCTGGCCAGCGCCATCAACCCGGTGCTCTGCGGCACCGCGTTCAAGAACAAGGGCGTGCAGCCCCTGCTCGACGCGATCGTGGCCTTCCTCCCCGCGCCGACCGACATCCCGGCCTTCAAGGGCCACGCGGTCGGCCACGAGGACAAGGTCATCGAGCGTCACGCGGACCCGACCGAGCCGTTCTCCGCTCTGGCCTTCAAGATCGCCAGCGACCCGCACCTGGGCAAGCTGACCTACATCCGCATCTACTCGGGCACGCTCGAGACCGGTTCACAGGTTGTCAACTCTGTGAAGGGTAAGAAGGAGCGGATCGGCAAGATCTACCAGATGCACGCCAACAAGCGCGAGGAGCGCCCGACGGCGATCGCCGGCCAGATCGTCGCGGTCATGGGTCTGAAGGACACCACGACCGGCGACACCCTGTCCGACCCGTCGAACCAGGTCGTGCTCGAGTCGATGACGTTCCCGGCTCCGGTCATCAACGTCGCCATCGAGCCCAAGACCAAGGGCGACCAGGAGAAGCTGTCGACCGCCATCCAGCGGCTGGCCGAGGAGGACCCGTCCTTCCAGGTTCGCCGTGACGAGGAGACCGGTCAGACGGTCATCTGGGGCATGGGCGAGCTTCACCTGGAGATCCTCGTCGACCGCATGCGTCGCGAGTTCAAGGTCGAGGCCAACGTCGGCCGTCCGCAGGTCGCCTACCGCGAGACCATCCGCCGCAAGGTGGAGAAGCTCGACTACACCCACAAGAAGCAGACCGGTGGTTCCGGCCAGTTCGCGCGGGTGATCATCAACCTCGAGCCGCTGGGTGAGGGCAACGACGGCTACGAGTTCGAGAACAAGGTCACGGGTGGTCGTGTCCCGAGGGAGTACATCCCGTCGGTCGACGCGGGCGCCCAGGAGGCCGCCGAGTTCGGCGTGCTGGCCGGCTACCCGATGGTGGGCGTGAAGGTGACGCTCGTCGACGGTGCCGCGCACGACGTCGACTCCTCGGAAATGGCGTTCAAGATCGCCGGCTCGATGGCCTTCAAGGAGGCCGCGCGCAAGGCGGACGCAGTGCTTCTCGAGCCGATGATGGCCGTCGAGGTCACCACGCCCGAGGACTACATGGGTGATGTCATCGGTGACCTCAACGGTCGCCGCGGACAGATCCAGTCCATGGACGAGCGGGCCGGCGCCCGCGTCGTCACGGCGCTCGTGCCGCTGTCTGAGATGTTCGGCTACGTGGGTGACCTGCGTAGCAAGACGCAGGGGCGCGCGAGCTACAGCATGCAGTTCGACTCCTACTCGGAGGTGCCCCCGGGCATCGCCAAGGAGATCGTCGCGAAGGCCCGGGGCGAATAGTTCCAGGTCCTGAGGTGGCTGGGGTTGGTGGAGATCGTCGCCCCGCTGCCAAGGGGCCCGGGGCGAATAGTTCCAGGTCCTGAGGTGGCTGGGGTTGGTGGAGATCGTCGCCCCGCTGCCAAGGGACCCGGGGCGAATAGTTCCAGGTCCTGAGGTGGCCGGGGTTGGTGGAGATCGTCGCCCCGCTGCCAAGGGACCCGGGGCGAATGAAGTCCTGGTCCCTGGTGGGGTGGCGAGAGCCACCCCGCCGCCAAGGGGTTCGGGTGCTCCCGGGCCCGAGTGTGTAGACGAAAGTCAGTCAGATTCTCAAGGAGAGAACCAGTGGGCAAGGCCAAGTTCGAGCGGACTAAGCCGCACATGAACATCGGCACCATTGGACACATCGACCACGGCAAGACCACGCTGACCGCGGCGATCACCAAGGTGCTTCACGACCGTTTCCCCGAGCTGAACAAGGCGACCCCGTTCGACAAGATCGACAAGGCGCCCGAGGAGAAGGCTCGCGGCATTACGATCTCCATCGCGCACGTCGAGTACCAGACCGAGAAGCGTCACTACGCTCACGTTGACTGCCCCGGTCACGCCGACTACGTGAAGAACATGATCACCGGTGCCGCCCAGATGGACGGCGCCATCCTCGTGGTCGCCGCCACCGACGGCCCGATGCCGCAGACGAAGGAGCACGTCCTCCTGGCCCGCCAGGTCGGCGTCCCCTACATCGTCGTGGCCCTCAACAAGGCCGACATGGTCGACGACGAGGAGATCCTCGAGCTCGTCGAGCTTGAGGTCCGTGAGCTCCTGTCCGCTCAGGAGTTCCCCGGCGACGACCTGCCCGTCGTCCGCGTCTCCGCTCTCAAGGCTCTCGAGGGCGACCAGAAGTGGGCCGACAGCATCATCGAGCTGATGAACGCCGTCGACGAGAACGTGCCCGAGCCGCCGCGTGAGACGGACAAGCCGTTCCTCATGCCGGTCGAGGACGTCTTCTCGATCACCGGTCGCGGCACGGTCGTCACCGGCCGTATCGAGCGCGGTGTCGTCAAGATCAACGAGCAGGTCGACATCATCGGCATCAAGACCGAGAAGACCACCACCACCGTCACCAGCATCGAGATGTTCAACAAGATGCTCGACGAGGGTCACGCGGGTGACAACGCCGCCCTGCTGCTCCGTGGCATCAAGCGCGACGACGTCGAGCGCGGCCAGTGCATCATCAAGCCGGGCACGACCACCCCGCACACCGAGTTCAACGGCCAGGTCTACATCCTGTCCAAGGACGAGGGCGGCCGCCACACGCCGTTCTTCAACAACTACCGCCCGCAGTTCTACTTCCGTACGACTGACGTGACCGGTGTCGTGAACCTCCCCGAGGGCACGGAGATGGTCATGCCGGGCGACAACACCGAAATGCGCGTTGAGCTGATCCAGCCCATCGCCATGGAGGAAGGCCTCAAGTTCGCGATCCGTGAGGGTGGCCGCACCGTCGGCGCCGGCCGGGTCGTGAAGATCATCAAGTAGCTGGACCGTCGGGGCGGCGGTCGGCCCCGGGCTTCTGGGGCCGACCGCCGAACCACGTCAGGGACCTCATGTAAGAGGCCGTGATCCAGCAGTCGCTTCGGCCGGTCACATATGACCGAAGTCACTGCCGGATCACGGAAGAAAAGGCAGATCCACTGCGTCTGCCTCGTGGGGTCTGGCAGGTTCGACCTGCACCAATACAGCGGCAACAGGCCGCACGATACTTTTTCAGACGACAGCGAAGGACACCGAGGCCACTATGGCGGGACAGAAGATCCGCATCCGGCTTAAGGCCTATGACCACGAGGTCATCGACAGCTCGGCCAAGAAGATCGTCGAGACGGTGACGCGGA
The DNA here is from genome assembly GCF_044460125.1 of Nonomuraea sp. NPDC050153. Lineage (NCBI taxonomy): Bacteria > Bacillati > Actinomycetota > Actinomycetes > Streptosporangiales > Streptosporangiaceae > Nonomuraea > Nonomuraea sp. NPDC050153. Next base: position 331,847 of record NZ_JBITJQ010000006.1, on the reverse strand, counting down.
CTGGCGCGAAGGTCGCGGGCCCGGTGCCGCTGCCGACCGAGAAGAACGTGTACTGCGTCATCCGCTCGCCGCACAAGTACAAGGACAGCCGCGAGCACTTTGAGATGCGCACGCACAAGCGGCTGATTGACATCATCGACCCGACCCCCAAGACGGTTGACTCGCTCATGCGTCTCGACCTTCCCGCGGGTGTCGACATTTCGATCAAGCTCTGAGGGAACGCACTGACATGGCTAAGACGATCAAGGGCGTCCTGGGCAAGAAGCTCGGCATGACCCAGGTCTTCGACGCGGACAACCGGCTGGTGCCGGTGACCGTGGTCGAGGCCGGTCCGTGCGTGGTGACCCGGGTCCGCACCGCTGAGAAGGACGGCTACTCCGCCATCCAGCTCGGCTTCGGGCAGGTCGACCCCCGGAAGGTCAACAAGCCGCTCGGCGACTACCTGCGTAAGCACGACATCACCCCGCGCCGTTACTTCGCGGAGATCCGCACCGACGACGCGAGCGACTACAACCTGGGCCAGGAGCTGCTGGCCGACACCTTCGAGGCCGGCCAGTTCGTCGACGTGACGGGCAAGAGCAAGGGCAAGGGCTTCGCCGGTGTCATGAAGCGGCACGGCTTCGGTGGTCTGGGCGCGTCGCACGGTACGCAGCGCAAGCACCGTTCGCCGGGTTCCATCGGTGGCTGCGCCACCCCGGGCCGCGTTTTCAAGGGTCTGCGCATGGCTGGTCGGATGGGTAACGTCCGCACCACTGTGCAGAGCCTCAAGGTTCACTCCGTGGACGCCGAGAAGGGCCTCATCCTGATCAAGGGTGCGATCCCCGGCGCCAACGGAAGCCTGGTCCTCGTCCGTACCGCTGCCAAGAAGGGGGCTGCCAAGTGAGCACCACTATTGACGTCCTCGACGCCAGCGGCGCCAAGGCCGGCACCGTCGACCTGCCCGAAGACATCTTCGGCGCCAAGGTCAACGTGCCGCTGATCCACCAGGTGGTCGTGGCCCAGCTCGCCGCTCGCCGGCAGGGCACCCACAAGGCCAAGACCCGTGGTGAGGTCTCCGGCGGTGGCAAGAAGCCGTACCGCCAGAAGGGCACCGGCCGCGCCCGTCAGGGCTCGACCCGCGCGCCGCAGTTCGCCGGCGGTGGCGTCGTCCACGGTCCCGTGCCGCGCGACTACTCGCAGCGCACGCCCAAGAAGATGAAGGCCGCCGCCCTGCGTGGCGCCCTCTCCGACCGGGCCGGCGGCGGCCGCGTCCACGTGGTCAGCACGCTGGTCGCGGGCGAGACGCCCAAGACCAAGGCCGCCCTGGAGGCGCTGCGCAAAATCACCCAGGCTCCGCGCGTTCTCGTCGTGGTCGACGAGGCCGACGAGCTGACGTGGCTGAGCCTGCGTAACGCTCCCGAGGTCCACCTGCTGGACGCGGGGCAGCTCAACACGTACGACGTGCTCGTGGCGGACGACGTGGTCTTCACGCAGGAGGCGTACGACCAGGTCGTCGCCCGCCTGAGCGACAGCGGGAAGGAAGAGGCCTGATGGAGAAGATCGCCGACCCGCGCGACATCATCATCAAGCCGGTCGTCTCTGAGAAGAGCTACGGCCTGATCGATGAGAACAACAAGTACACGTTCCTGGTGAAGAACACCGCCAACAAGACCCAGGTCAAGATCGCCGTCGAGCAGATCTTCGGGGTCAAGGTCACCAGCGTGAACACGATCAACCGGCAGGGCAAGCGCAAGCGCACCCGTACCGGTTTCGGCAAGCGGCCCGACACCAAGCGCGCGATCGTGAGCCTGGTAGAGGGCGATCGGATCGACATCTTCGGTCAGATCGGCTAGCAGCGCCATAGAAGTGAGCGCGGGCCGCATGGCCCGCGCGGGGCTGAGACCGTCGCGCTTCCGCGCGGCGGGCTCACCCATGTAACCGACGAAGGATGAACGAAAAAGATGGGCATCCGTAAGTACAAGCCGACGACCCCGGGTCGCCGCGGGTCGAGTGTCTCGGACTTCTCCGAGATCACCCGCAGCACGCCCGAGAAGTCGTTGCTTGCGCCCCTTCACAGCAAGGGCGGCCGTAACGTACACGGCCGGGTGACCGCCCGCCACCAGGGCGGCGGTCACAAGCGCGCCTACCGGATCATTGACTTCCGTAGGCATGACAAGGACGGCATTCCGGCCAAGGTCGCTCACATCGAGTACGACCCCAACCGCACCGCCAACATCGCTCTGCTCCACTACGCCGACGGCGAGAAGCGCTACATCATCGCGCCGACCGGCATCAAGCAGGGCGACCGTATCGAGAACGGCCCCACTGCCGACATCAAGCCGGGCAACTGCCTGCCGCTGCGCAACATCCCGACGGGTACCTTCATCCACGCGGTGGAGCTCCGTCCGGGCGGCGGCGCCAAGCTCGGCCGTTCCGCGGGCGCCCAGATCCAGCTGCTCGCCAAGGAAGGCCAGTACGCGACCCTGCGTATGCCGTCCGGTGAAATGCGCATGGTCGACGTGCGCTGCCGGGCGACGGTCGGCCAGGTCGGCAACGCCGAGCAGGCCAACATCAACTGGGGCAAGGCCGGCCGTATGCGGTGGAAGGGCAAGCGCCCCACCGTCCGTGGTGTCGCGATGAACCCCGTCGACCACCCGCACGGTGGTGGTGAGGGCAAGACCTCCGGTGGTCGCCACCCGGTGAACCCGAAGGGCAAGCCCGAGGGTCGCACCCGCCAGGCCAACAAGGCCAGCGACCGGTTGATCATCCGTCGCCGGAGCAAGAGGAAGAAGCGGTAGGAGCAGCCGAAATGCCACGTAGCCTTAAGAAGGGTCCCTTCGTGGACGGTCACCTTCAGAAGAAGGTCGACGTCCAGAACGAGAAGGGCACCAAGAACGTCATCAAGACGTGGTCGCGGCGCTCCATGATCGTTCCCGACATGCTCGGGCACACGATCGCCGTGCACGACGGCCGCAAGCACGTCCCGGTCTTCGTGACCGAGTCGATGATCGGCCACAAGCTGGGAGAGTTCGCCCCCACGCGGACCTTCCGCAGCCACGTCAAGGAAGACCGCCGCAGCCGGCGGTAAGCGTCCCGGAAGTAGGAGAAAGCGATGGAAGCCAGGGCTCAGGCGCGGTTCGTCCGTGTCACGCCCCAGAAGGCCCGCCGTGTGGTGGACCTCATTCGCGGGCTGCCCGCTTCGGAGGCGCAGGCCGTGCTGCAGTTCGCTCCCCAGTCGGCGAGCGAGCCGATCTACAAGGTGCTCAGCAGCGCTATGGCGAACGCGGAGCACAACTTCGACCTCGACCCGCAGACGCTCGTCGTCAGCCGGGCGTGGGTCGACGAGGGCCCGACGCTGAAGCGGTTCCGCCCGCGTGCCCAGGGTCGTGCCTATCGGATCAACAAGCGGACGAGCCACATCACTGTGATCGTGGAGTCCCGCGAGCCGAAGGGAAGGACCCGATAGTGGGCCAGAAGGTTAACCCGCACGGGTTCCGCCTCGGCATCACGACCGACTTCAAGAGCCGGTGGTACGCCGACAAGCTGTACAAGGCATACGTCGCCGAGGACGTGGCGATCCGCCGCATGCTGCAGAAGGGCATGGAGCGGGCCGGCATCTCCAAGGTCGAGATCGAGCGCACGACGGACCGCGTTCAGGTGGACATCCACACCGCGCGTCCCGGCATCGTGATCGGCCGCCGCGGCGCCGAGGCGGACCGTATCCGTGGCGACCTGGAGAAGCTGACCAAGAAGCAGGTCCAGCTCAACATCCTCGAGGTCAAGAACCCGGAGATCGACGCGCAGCTCGTCGCGCAGGGCGTGGCCGAGCAGCTGTCCAGCCGTGTGTCGTTCCGCCGCGCCATGCGCAAGGCGATGCAGTCGGCCATGAAGTCCGGCGCCAAGGGCATCCGTGTCCAGTGCGCCGGTCGTCTGGGCGGCGCCGAGATGTCGCGGTCGGAGTTCTACCGCGAGGGCCGCGTGCCGCTGCACACCCTCCGCGCGGACATCGACTACGGCTTCTACGAGGCCCGTACGACCTTCGGCCGCATCGGCGTGAAGGTCTGGATCTACAAGGGCGAGGCTCCGACCAGCCGCGCCGAGCGTGAGGCGGCTGCCGCCGGCGCTCGTGCCGGTCAGCGTCGCGAGCGTGATGACCGTCGTGGTGGCGGCGGCGACCGTCCGCGTCGTGGTGGCGGCGACCGCCCCCGTCGCGGTGGCGGTGGCCGTGGCGACCGCGCCCCCCGCACTGAGGCGGCCTCGCAGGCCGCCCCCGAGACCGGCCCGGCTGCGCAGCCGGGTGCTGAAGGGAGCTGACCATGCTGATCCCGCGCAGGGTCAAGCACCGCAAGCAGCACCGGCCTGACCGCAGCGGAGCCGCCAAGGGCGGCACCAGGGTCACGTTCGGCGAGTTCGGCATCCAGGCGGTTGAGCACTCCTACGTGACCAACCGTCAGATCGAGTCGGCTCGTATCGCCATGACCCGTCACATCCGCCGTGGCGGCAAGGTGTGGATCAACATCTACCCCGACCGTCCGCTCACGAAGAAGCCCGCCGAGACCCGCATGGGTTCCGGTAAGGGTTCGCCGGAGTGGTGGATCGCCAACGTCAAGCCCGGACGCGTGATGTTCGAGCTGTCCGGCGTGGCGGAGTCGGTCGCGCGTGAGGCGCTCACCAGGGCGATCCACAAGCTGCCGATGAAGTGCAAGATCGTTAAGCGTGAAGTGGGTGAGGCGTGATGGCTAAGGGCCTGACCGCCGGCGAGCTGCGGCTCGAGGACGAGGACACCCTCGTCCAGAAGCTGAAGGAGGCGAAGGAGGAGCTGTTCAACCTCCGCTTCCAGGCGGCGACCGGTCAGTTGGAGAGCCACGGGCGGCTGCGCGCCGTCCGCCGCGAGATCGCCCGTATCTACACCGTGATGCGCGAGCGGGAGCTCGGCATCGTCACGGTCGAGAAGGAGACGAGCGATGGCTGAGACCGAGACCACTGAGACGAACGAGCAGCGGAACTTCCGCAAGGTCCGCGAGGGCCTTGTCGTGAGCGACAAGATGGACAAGACCGTCGTCGTCGCCGTCGAGGACCGCGTCAAGCACCGTCTGTACGGCAAGGTCATCCGCCGTACGACCAAGTACAAGGCACACGACGAGGCCAACGCCTGCGGCGTCGGCGACCGCGTGCTGCTCATGGAGACCCGCCCCCTCTCCGCCACCAAGCGGTGGAGGGTCGTGGAGATCCTCGAGAAGGCCAAGTAACAACAGCCTTCTCGACATATACCGCGCCTCGTGGGGGCTCTGAGAGCCCCCATGACGGCGTCCAAGGACGCGGGGCCACACGTGGTCCCGCGTCGCCTGCGGTGCGGCGCCTATGGGCGTTGTGGCCGTGGGAACAAGACAACGACGGTTCCGCCAGGCTCAGAGATGAGAACCGGCGCGACTAACAGGAGTTCAACGTGATCCAGCAGGAGTCGCGGCTCAAGGTCGCCGACAACACGGGAGCGAAGGAAATCCTTTGCATCCGTGTGCTCGGCGGCTCGGGCCGACGCTACGCCGGTATCGGCGACATCATCGTCGCCACTGTCAAGGACGCGCTGCCGGGCAGCACGGGCGTCAAGAAGGGCGACGTGGTCAAGGCCGTCATCGTCCGCACGGTCAAGGAGCGCCGCCGGCCCGACGGCTCCTACATCCGCTTCGACGAGAACGCCGCCGTCATCATCAAGGACAGCGGTGACCCTCGCGGCACTCGTATCTTCGGCCCGGTCGGCCGCGAGCTGCGTGACAAGAAGTTCATGCGGATCATCTCGCTCGCCCCGGAGGTGCTGTGATGCCGAAGTCGTTGCATGTGAAGAAGGGCGACCTCGTCCAGGTCATCGCCGGCAAGGACAAGGGTGCCAAGGGTCACGTCATCGCCACGCTCCCGCGCGAGGACCGCGTGGTGGTCGAGGGCGTCAACATGATCAAGAAGCACTCCAAGGAGACCCACCAGGGTCCGCGCGGCGCCAAGACGGGCGGCGTGCAGACCATGGAGGGCCCCATCCACGTCTCGAACGTGAAGAAGCTCAAGGACGACAAGCCCGCCGAGAAGAAGGCCGACGAGAAGAAGGCCGACGAGACGGGTGAGGACAGCTGATGACTGCCACGACCACTGAGACCGAGCGCCCGACGCCGCGACTCAAGACGAAGTACCGCGAGGAGATCGCGGCCCAGCTTCGCGAGCAGTTCGGCATCGAGAACGTCATGCAGATCCCGGCGCTGACCAAGATCAAGGTCAACATGGGCGTCGGCGAGGCGGCTCGCGACTCGAAGCTCATCGAGGGCGCCGTCCGCGACCTCACCGTGATCACCGGCCAGAAGCCGGCCGTCGTCCGGGCGCGCAAGTCCATCGCCCAGTTCAAGCTGCGCGAGGGCATGCCGATCGGCGCGCACGTCACGCTGCGTGGCGACCGCATGTGGGAGTTCCTCGACCGGCTGCTCGCGCTGGCCCTGCCCCGTATCCGGGACTTCCGGGGCCTGTCGCCCAAGCAGTTCGACGGCAACGGCAACTACACCTTCGGTCTGACCGAGCAGGTCATGTTCCACGAGGTCGACCAGGACAAGGTCGACCGGCCGCGGGGCATGGACATCACGATCGTGACCACCGCGAAGAACGACGACCAGGGCCGGGCGCTGCTGAAGCTCCTCGGCTTCCCGTTCAAGGAGGCCTGATCCAATGGCGAAGAAGTCGCTGATCGCCAAGGCGGGGCGCAAGCAGAAGTTCGAGGTCCGGGCGTACACCCGTTGCTCGCGTTGTGGCCGGCCGCGCGCCGTCTACCGCAAGTTCGGGCTCTGCCGCGTGTGCTTCCGCGAGATGGCGCACCGGGGCGAGCTGCCCGGCATCACCAAGTCGAGCTGGTAGATAACCTTAGGGGCGGCCTCGTGCCGCCCCTGGGTGATCATATTTTCAGAAGAAGACCAGGGCGCTCCCAAGGAGCGTCCATGACCACGCCGAAGGTCCACCGGCAGAGCGCTGCTTGGCCGACTGGAAACCGCGGCGAGGAAGGCCACTGGCCATGACGATGACCGACCCGATCGCAGACATGCTCACGCGTCTGCGAAACGCGAATTCGGCGTACCACGACAGCGTGTCGATGCCGTACTCCAAGATCAAGGCGCACATCGCCGAGATCCTCCAGCAGGAGGGTTACATCCAGGCTTGGACCGTCGAGGACGCCAAGGTTGGCAAGAACCTCGTGGTGGAGCTGAAGTTCGGGCCGACTCGTGAGCGGTCGCTCGCGGGCGTGCGCCGGGTGTCGAAGCCCGGTCTGCGGGTTTATGCAAAGAAGGACAACCTGCCTCGGGTCCTGGGCGGACTGGGCGTCGCGATCATCTCGACGTCCCACGGCCTCATGACCGACAAGCAGGCCGGCAAGCGTGGCGTGGGCGGGGAAGTCCTCGCCTACGTCTGGTAGAGGGGAGGAACACAGCATGTCGAGAATCGGACGGCTGCCCATCCCTGTGCCCAGCGGCGTGGACATCACGATCACCGGCCAGGAAGTCCAGGTAAAGGGCCCGAAGGGCACGCTCAGTCACAAGGTCGCGGACCCCATCACGGTCGCTCGCGACGAGGACGGCGCCGTAGCCGTCTCCCGGCCCAACGACGAGAACAAGGTCCGTGCGCTGCACGGCCTGTCGAGGACGCTCATCGCCAACATGGTGCAGGGTGTCACCCAGGGTTACACCAAGGCCCTGGAGATCGTCGGCGTCGGTTACCGCGTCCAGGCCAAGGGTCCGACGCAGCTGGAGTTCTCGCTGGGCTTCAGTCACCCGGTCATCGTGGACGCCCCCGAGGGCGTCACCTTCCGCGTCGAGAAGCCGACCCTGTTCCACGTGGACGGCATCGACAAGCAGAAGGTCGGCGAGGTCGCGGCCAACATCCGCAAACTGCGCAAGCCTGACCCGTACAAGGGCAAGGGCGTGCGCTACCAGGGCGAACAGATCCGCCGCAAGGTCGGAAAGGCTGGTAAGTAGGCATGGCTCCGAAGACTGCGTTCAGCAAGCACACGGCTGCCCGCACCGTCTCGCGGGCCCGCCGTCACCGCCGCGTCCGCAAGAACGTCGTCGGCACGACCGCGCGTCCGCGCCTGGTCGTCAACCGTTCGACCCGTCACATGTTCGTCCAGATCGTGGACGACACCGTCGGCCACACGCTGGTGAGCGCGTCCACCATGGACCCCTCGCTGCGCGCGCTCGAGGCGGACAAGACCGAGAAGGCGAAGAAGGTCGGCGAGCTCCTCGCTCAGCGGGCCAAGGAAGCCGGGATCACCGCAGTCGTGTTCGACCGCGGTGGCAACCGCTACGCCGGCCGCATCGCGGCTCTGGCGGACAGCGCCCGCGAAGGCGGGCTCGAATTCTGATGGCAACTGAGAAGAGGAACCACTGATGGCTGCAGCTCCGCGTCGCGGTGGCGGCACCGGTGGCGAGCGGCGGGACCGTCGTGACGATCGCCGCGGTGGCGCCGCCGACAAGGGCGTCTCGTACATCGAGCGCGTAGTGAAGATCAACCGAGTGGCCAAGGTCGTGAAGGGTGGTCGTCGCTTCAGCTTCACCGCCCTCGTCGTCGTCGGTGACGGCAACGGCCTGGTCGGCGTCGGCTACGGCAAGGCCAAGGAAGTGCCCGCGGCCATCGCCAAGGGCGTCGAAGAGGCGAAGAAGCACTTCTTCAAGGTGCCCCGGATCCAGGGCACCATCCCGCACACGGTGCAGGGCGAAGAGGCGGCCGGCGTCGTCTTCCTGCGTCCGGCCTCGGCCGGTACCGGCGTCATCGCCGGCGGTCCGGTGCGCGCGGTGCTGGAGTGCGCGGGCATCCACGACGTGCTGTCGAAGTCGCTCGGCTCCGACAACCCGATCAACATCGTGCACGCCACCGTGGCGGCTCTGAAGGGCCTGTCGCGCCCCGAGGAGATCGCCGCCCGCCGTGGCCTGCCGATCGAGGACGTCGCTCCGGCCCGCATGCTGAAGGCTCAGCGTGAGGGTCTCGCCGAGGCGGCGGCCGCGAAGGCGGTGAGCTAGTCATGGCACGCCTGAAGATCACTCAGGTTCGCTCGAAGATCGGTGGCAAGCAGAACCAGCGTGACTCGCTGCGTTCGCTTGGCCTGAAGCGAATCGGCGACGTCGTCGTCAAGGAGGACCGGCCCGAGATTCGCGGGATGGTCTCCGTGGTGACGCACCTCGTCGAGGTGGAAGAGGTCGACTAGTCATGACTGACAAGGCTCCGCTCAAGATTCACGACCTGCGTCCCGCCCCCGGCGCCAACAAGGCCAAGATCCGCAAGGGTCGCGGCGAGGCGTCGAAGGGCAAGACCGCCGGTCGCGGCACCAAGGGCAGCCACGCCCGTACGACCGTCCCCCTCGGTTTCGAGGGTGGTCAGGTGCCGCTGCAGAGGCGTCTGCCGAAGCTCAAGGGCTTCTCCAACGCGCTGTTCAAGACGACCTACCAGGTCGTCAACCTGGACAAGCTCGGTGAGCTGTTCCCCGAGGGTGGCGAGGTCACCGTCGAGGCGCTGGTCGCCAAGGGTGCTGTCCGCAAGAACCAGCTCGTGAAGGTGCTCGGCACCGGCGAGATCTCCGTTTCGGTGAACGTTCAGGCTCACGCCTTCTCGTCCACCGCGAAGGAGAAGATCGCCGCTGCGGGTGGCTCCGTTACCGAGCTGTAAGAGCTATTACGAGGCGTGGGGGCTTTGACAAATGCCCCCACGCCCGTAGTGCGTTAGAGTTCGCGAGACGGCAGGCTTCTGACCGACTCGTTTGACCTAAGACACAGATGTCAGATCCCTGCACCATCGCATACTCACACCGCCGTAAAGGCGCGCAGGAGGGACCGTGCTGACCGCGTTTACCCGGGCGTTCCGGACACCGGACCTGCGCAAGAAGTTGCTCTTCACCCTGGGCATCATCGCGCTTTTCCGTCTCGGCTCGGTTCTTCCGACTCCGGGAGTTCACGTCCAGAACCTCGCGGCCTGTTTCGATCAGGCCCGTCAGGGAGCCGCCGGCAACATCTACGGGATGGTGCAGCTGTTCAGCGGTGGTGCGCTCCTGAAGCTTTCGGTGTTCGCGCTGGGCATCATGCCGTACATCACCGCGAGCATCATTCTCCAGTTGCTCGTCGTCGTCATTCCGCGACTCGAGGCGCTGAAGAAGGAGGGACAGGCCGGTCAGACGAAGATCACGCAGTATACGCGTTATCTGACCATCGGTCTTGCCATCCTGCAGTCCACCGCCTTCATCGCGCTGGCGCGCACCGGGCAGCTGTTCCCGAACTGCCAGCAGGACGTGCTGCTCGACCCCGACAACATCTTCGGCATCGTCACGATGGTCATCATCATGACCGCCGGTACGTCGGTGATCATGTGGCTCGGTGAGCTCATCACCGACCGCGGCGTCGGCAACGGCATGTCCATCCTGATCTTCACCCAGGTCGTCGCGGTCTTCCCGTCCGAGCTGGCCAACATCTTCCAGGCGAACAAGTTCACCTTCTCGGTCGTCATGGTCGTCGGCATCTTCATGATCGCCGCGGTGGTCTTCGTCGAGCAGGCGCAGCGGCGCATCCCGGTCCAGTACGCCAAGCGGATGGTCGGGCGCCGGATGTACGGCGGCACGTCCACCTACATCCCGCTGAAGGTCAACCAGGCCGGCATCATCCCGGTCATCTTCGCCTCCTCGCTGCTCTACCTGCCGCAGCTGCTGACGTCGCTCTTCCAGACCACGGACAACGCCTTCATCCGCTGGATCTCGCAGAACCTGGCCACGGGCGACACGCCGATCTACATGGCCACGTTCTTCCTGCTGATCATCTTCTTCACGTACTTCTACGTGTCCATCACGTTCAACCCCACTGAAGTCGCCGACAACATGAAGAAGTACGGTGGTTTCATTCCGGGCATCCGTCCTGGCAGGCCGACGGCTGAATACCTGAACTTCGTGCTCACTCGTCTGACCGCGCCGGGCTCGCTCTATCTGGGTCTGATCGCCATGGTCCCGATCGTCGCGCTTGCGGTGTCCGGTGCGAGCCAGAACTTCCCGTTCGGAGGGACGAGCATTCTGATCATGGTAGGCGTCGGCCTTGACACCGTTAAGCAGATCGAGAGCCAGCTCCAGCAGCGTAACTACGAAGGTTTCCTGCGGTAGTGCGTCTCGTTCTGGTCGGGCCCCCCGGAGCGGGTAAGGGGACACAGGCCCAGTACATCGCATCGAACCTGTCCATCCCGAAGATCTCGACAGGTGACATCTTCCGTGCCAACGTTTCGGGGGGCACGGATCTTGGCAAGCTGGCCAAGACGTACATGGACCGTGGTGACCTGGTGCCCGACGAGGTCACCATCGCCATGGTCCGTGACCGTCTGTCCGAGGACGACGCGCAGGACGGGTTCCTGCTCGACGGCTTCCCGAGGAACGTCGCACAGGCGGAGATCCTGCGCGACATGCTCAAGGACTGGGGCCAGGCGCTCGACCTCGTACTCGAGCTCGTCGTCGACGACGACGAGGTGGTCAGACGGCTGGCCGGCCGTCGCACCTGCAGCCAGTGCGGCCGCATCTGGCACGTCGAGTTCGACGACAAGAAGGACGACAAGTGCGACGCGTGCGGGGGCGCGCTCTTCCAGCGTGACGACGACAAGGAGGAGACCGTCAGGCACCGCCTGGAGGTCTACCAGGAGCAGACGGCACCGCTGGTCTCCTACTACGCCAATGAGGACATTCTCGTGGGGGTCGACGCCACGGGCCCGGTCGAGGAGGTCACCCAGCGGGCGATGGACGCGATCCGCCCGTACATGGGTTAGCTCCGGTTACGAGCGATTTGCGGAGGTGGCACGGGTTTCCGTGCCACCTCGCGGCTATTGTGGGGGGAATTGGGCCCCCATAGTGGCCCGTTGAGACCCAGGGGGGCAGAAGATGTTCAAAAGGAACAGACACGGCATTCAGATCAAGTCGCCAGAGCAGCTGGAGAAGATGCGGGCGGCGGGCCTGGTGGTCGGGCGCACGCTCGACCTGCTCAGGCGCTCGGTCGAGCCCGGCATGACGCCGCTCGACCTCGACGTCATCGCCGAGAAGGCGATCAGGGACGAGGGCGCGATCCCGTCGTTCAAGGGCTACCAGGGCTTCCCCGCGACGATCTGCGCGTCGGTGAACGACGAGGTGGTGCACGGCATCCCGACCGACGCCCGGAAGCTGCGCGACGGCGACATCATCTCCATCGACTGCGGCGCGATCCTGGACGGCTGGCACGGTGACTCGGCCGTCACGGTCCCGATCGGCGAGGTGGACCCGAAGCTGACCGAGCTGATGCGGATCACCGAGGAGTCCATGTGGCGCGGCATCGCGGCGCTGCGGGTCGGCCGCCACCTGTCCGACATCGGCCACGAGGTGGAGCGGTACGTCAAGTCGCAGGGCCGCTTCGGCATCCCCCCGGAGTACGGCGGGCACGGCATCGGCACCGAGATGCACATGGACCCCTGGATCGCCAACCACGGCCGGCCCGGCCGCGGCCCGGTGCTGGAAGAGGGCATGTGCCTGGCCATCGAGCCCATGGTGAACCTGGGCACCGAACGGACCCGCGTGCTGGCCGACGAGTGGACCGTGGTGACGATCGACGGCAAGCACTCCGCGCACTTCGAACACAGCGTCGCCGTGACACATAATGGTCCTTGGGTGCTGACCGCCCTGGACGGCGGCAAAGAGCGCCTTGCCCAACTGCAGAACTGACCCCCGGGAGTGGGTGGGATGGCGAACAGCCCCGAGATGCGAGCCTCCGACGCCGACCGTGACCGCGTCGCCGCCATCCTCCGCGAGCACACCGCGCAGGGCCGCATCACGATGGAGGAGTTCAACGAGCGGCTCGAACAGCTCTACAAGAGCAGGACGTACGGAGAACTGGCCAGGCTGACGGTCGACCTGCCCGACGTCGATCTGCGCAACCGGCCCGCCACGGTGCCGCAGAGCAGCCCCGCGAAGCGCGCCGGCACGCATCCCGGCATCCGGGCGGCCTGGAGCGCCTGGGCCGCGGCCAGCGGCATCAACTGGGTGATCTGGCTGATCGTGAGCATCACGTCGGGGGACCTGATCTACCCCTGGCCACTGTGGGTCATGGGCCCCTGGGGCGTCATCCTGCTGGTCAGCACCCTCTTCGGCAACCAGCCGCCCCAGACGCGCAAGTAGGGGCTGTGTGCACAAGTGCACTGTGTGCATTCGTGCGCAGTACGGATATGTCTGGATTCCTAACGTGAGCTGTGTCGGGAAGCACGACTCACGGAGGAACCCAAATGCGCAAGATGCTTGCGGCCGCCACCCTCGCCGGCTCGATCGCCGTCACCGGCCTCGCCGTCGCCCCCGCCGCCCAGGCGGCCACCGCCACCCAGTCGACGGTCACGTCGATCAGCAGCTGGGGCAAGTACTACTCGAGCAACCACAAGGCCTACACCTACGGCAAGACCTGGAAGAAGAACGGCAAGGTCTACACCCACTGGTACGGCAAGGAGTCCACGCCGAAGAAGGGGTACGTGTGGTTCAAGTACTACTCCGGCGGCAAGTGGCACAAGTTCGTCCAGGCCTGGGACGGCTCGTACCAGGCGACCTGGTCGAAGTTCGGCATCAAGAAGCTGTACACCTACACCTGCTGGGGCGGCGCGTTCAAGTACTGCGGTCCGGAGCACCGCATCTACTAGGACCTCGACCCACTGGAACAGGGCCCGCCGGGATCTCTCCCTCGGCGGGCCTTCCGCATTCAGGGATGGTCGAACGCCGATGAATGTGGGGTAGACTCTTCTCTGGTTGTGTCAGGACACCTGGCACGCGTTTCGCGTTTTAGGCTCAGGTGTCGTACACTCCTTAGTCGGCTCACTATGACTATCACGCGTCGGCGACCGTTGCCGGTCGCCGCTCTCTTCGAAGCGTGAGGTCGCGGCTGCTTAGTGAACCGGAGCCTCAGACGATCGATCAGTGAAACGCGAGGAATCTTGGCCAAGAAAGACGGCGCCATCGAGATCGAGGGCACTGTGGTCGAGTCGCTCCCGAACGCCATGTTCCGGGTGCAGCTCGACAACGGCCATAAGGTCCTGGCCCATATCAGCGGGCGAATGCGGATGCACTACATCCGGATTCTGCCGGATGACCGGGTAGTCGTTGAACTGAGCCCCTACGACCTGAGTCGTGGGCGGATCGTCTACCGATACAAGTAAGACGTCTGAGGAATCACGAAGGACAATGAAGGTAAAGCCGAGCGTCAAGAAGATCTGCGACAAGTGCAAGGTGATCCGCCGGCACGGTCGCGTCATGGTGATCTGCGACAACCTGCGCCACAAGCAGCGCCAGGGCTAGTCGCCGCAAGGCTCCCCGAGTCCGCCCCGATTGAGGGAGCGGGCTCGACGCATGAGGAGCCTGAGTCAGTAATCGCGTCTCACACCTGAGCAGGCGGGCCCTTTTCGAAAGGCCCGAACCGCTCTGGAGACCCCCGGTCGGAGGCCGGGGCCCTCACCCCGGGCATTGGGGAGGGGTAGTGCGGCGCAAGACCTCCGCCACAAAGAAGGAGAATGCCCGACCATGGCTCGCCTGGTTGGCGTCGACCTCCCCCGCGAGAAGCGGCTGGAGATCGCTCTCACCTACATCTACGGAATCGGCCGCACCCGCGCCCAGGAGATCCTCCAGGCCACCGGTGTCAGCGGCGACCTCCGCGTGCACCAGCTCTCCGACACCGAGCTCGTCCCGATGCGTGACTACATCGAGGCGAACTTCAAGATCGAGGGTGACCTGCGCCGCGAGGTCCAGGCCGACATCCGTCGCAAGATCGAAATCGGTTGTTACCAGGGCATCCGGCACCGCAAGGGCCTGCCCGTCCACGGTCAGCGCACGCAGACCAACGCGCGCACCCGCAAGGGCAAGAAGAAGACCGTGGCCGGTAAGAAGAAGCCCGGTAAGAAGTAGTCCACAGCCGCGGACCGAAGACCTCAGGAGTAATGGCAAACAATGCCTCCTAAGAGCCGCCAGGGCGCGCCGAAGAAGGTGCGCCGCAAGGAAAAGAAGAACGTCGCTCACGGGCACGCCCACATCAAGAGCACGTTCAACAACACGATCGTCTCGATCACGGACCCCAACGGGAACGTGATCTCCTGGGCCAGCGCCGGCCACGTGGGTTTCAAGGGCTCCCGCAAGTCCACCCCGTTCGCCGCCCAGATGGCCGCGGAGAACGCCGCTCGCCGCGCCATGGAGCACGGCATGCGCAAGGTCGACGTCTTCGTCAAGGGTCCCGGCTCCGGCCGTGAGACCGCGATCCGCTCGCTTCAGGCCACCGGCCTCGAGGTGGGCTCGATCCAGGACGTCACCCCGGTTCCGCACAACGGTTGCCGGCCGCCGAAGCGCCGCCGCGTCTGAAGAAGCCCAGGAGATACTGACAAATGGCTCGTTACACGGGCGCGGACTGCAAGCTCTGCCGCCGGGAGAAGACCAAGCTCTTCCTCAAGGGCAGCAAGTGCGAGTCCGCGAAGTGCCCCATCGAGATCCGTCCTTACCCGCCGGGTGAGCACGGCCGCGGACGTCCCAAGGAGTCCGAGTACCAGCTTCAGCTTCGCGAGAAGCAGAAGACCCGCCGCATTTACGGCGTCCTCGAGAAGCAGTTCCACAACTACTACGAGGAAGCCACCCGCAAGACGGGCAAGACCGGTGAGGCGCTGCTCCAGATCCTGGAGAGCCGTCTCGACAACGTGATCTACCGCGCCGGTTTCGCCCAGTCGCGCGACGCCGCCCGCCAGCAGGTGCGCCACGGCCACATCCTGGTGAACGGCAAGAAGGTCGACATCCCGTCCTACCGCATTCGCGAGCACGACATCATCGAGGTCCGCGAGAACAAGCGCAACCTTCTGCCCTACGAGGTCGCCCGGGCGACCGCGGGCGAGCGCACCGTTCCCGCGTGGCTCGGCGTCGTGCCCGAGAAGCTCCGCGTCCTGGTTCACCAGCTGCCGGTTCGCCAGCAGATCGACACCCAGGTCCAGGAGCAGCTCATCGTCGAGTACTACTCGAAGTGAGCCTGAGTCGAGGTGCGGTTCTCCGCACCTCGACTACGCTTTTCAATCGGAGTGGCGTCATATGGCGGGCGCCACACGAAAAAGGGGAGACCCCACATGCTGATCGCTCAGCGCCCGACTCTTCTCGAAGAGTCGATCGACGAGACCCGGTCCCGGTTCGTCATCGAGCCGCTGGAGCCGGGCTTCGGCTACACCATCGGCAACTCGCTCCGCCGCACGCTGCTGTCGTCCATTCCGGGCGCGGCCGTGACGAGCATCCGGATCGAGGGCGTCCTGCACGAGTTCTCGACCGTTCCCGGGGTGAAGGAAGACGTCACCGACATCATCCTCAACCTCAAGGAGCTGGTCGTCTCCTCGGAGCACGACGAGCCGGTCGTGATGTACCTGCGCAAGCAGGGCCCGGGTGAGGTCACCGCCGCCGACATCGCGCCGCCGGCCGGTGTCGAGGTGCACAACCCCGAGCTCCGCATCGCCACGCTCAACGGCAAGGCGAAGCTGGAGATGGAGCTGACCGTCGAGCGCGGTCGCGGTTACGTCTCCGCCGCCCAGAACAAGCAGCCGGGCCAGGAGATCGGTCGCATCCCGATCGACTCGATCTACTCCCCGGTGCTCAAGGTCACCTACAAGGTCGAGGCGACCCGAGTCGAGCAGCGTACCGACTTCGACCGTCTCATCCTCGACGTCGAGACCAAGCCGGCCATGAAGCCCCGCGACGCGGTGGCCTCCGCCGGTAAGACCCTCGTCGAGCTCTTCGGCCTGGCCCGCGAGCTCAACGTCGAGGCCGAGGGCATCGACATCGGCCCGTCGCCGACCGACGCCGCCCTGGCCGCCGACCTGGCGCTGCCGATCGAGGAGCTCAACCTCACCGTTCGCTCCTACAACTGCCTCAAGCGCGAGGGCATCCACACCGTGGGCGAGCTCGTCGCGCGCAGCGAGCAGGACCTGCTGGACATCCGGAACTTCGGCGCCAAGTCGATCGAAGAGGTCAAGCAGAAGCTGCACGAGATGTCGCTGGCGCTCAAGGACTCCCCGCCCGGGTTCGACCCGAGCGCGGTGGCCGGCGGCGGCTACGACGACGACGACAGCGCGTACGTCGAGACCGAGCAGTACTGATCCCGCTTTTCGAGGGCCCCGCGCAGCGTCATGGCGCGGGGCCACAGTAACGGATCGCATGAAGAGCGACCGCGATCCGGCCCGACTCCGGTACCTGGTACGGCCGGGGCGGGTTGATCCAGGAGGAGAAAGACCATGCCCAAGCCCACCAAGGGTGCACGTCTTGGCGGCAGCCCGGCGCACGAGCGGCTGATCCTGGCCAACCTGGCCACCGATCTGTTCCGCCACGGCAAGATCCGCACGACGGTCGCCAAGGCCAAGCGCCTGCGCCCGCTGGCGGAGCGCCTGATCACCAAGGCGAAGAAGGGCGACATCCACAACCGTCGTCAGGTCCTGACCGTCGTCAAGGACAAGGGCGTCGTGCACCACCTGTTCACCGAGATCGCGACGACGTTCGCCGAGCGTCCCGGTGGCTACACCCGGATCACCAAGGTGGGTCCGCGCAAGGGCGACAACGCCCCGATGGCGGTCATCGAGCTGGTGGCCGAGCCGCTGAACGCCGTCACGACCCGCCGCACCGAGGCCCCCGCCGCCGCCGCGGCTCCGGCGCCCGCCGCGGCGGAGACCGAGGCCCCCAAGGCCGAGGAGAGCGAGGCCCCCGAGGCCGCCGCCGAGGAGACCCCCGCCGCGGAGACCGCCGCTGAGGAGGCCCCGGCCGCCGAGGCGAAGAAGGACGAGGCCTGATCTTTCAGGTCGGACGAGACGGGCCCGGACCCCCTGCGGGGTGCGGGCCCGTTTTCCATTGAAGGAGGATCATCGTGGTACGGCTCCGCCTCGACCTCGCGTACGACGGGACCGACTTCTCCGGATGGGCCAGGCAGCCGGGACGCCGGACGGTCCAGGGCGAGATCGAGCAGGCGCTCGGCAGGATCCTGCGCCTCGGCGGGCCCGCGACGCTGACCGTGGCCGGGCGCACCGACGCCGGGGTGCACGCGCGCGGGCAGGTCGCCCACGTGGACGTGCCCGGCGAGTCGCTGGCCGAGCTCGACGGCAACCGGGGGCCCCTGGACGTCCACGAGCGGCTCGCTGCGCTCGTCAGGCGGCTGGGTGGGGTCTTGCCCCCGGATGTGCGCGTTCATCGGGTCTCCGTGGCTCCTGAGGGCTTCGACGCGCGTTTCTCGGCGATGTTCCGGCGGTACGCGTACCGGGTGAGCGACGCGGTGGGCGGCGTCGACCCGCTGCGGCGGCGCGAGGTCGTCTGGCACAACCGGTCGCTGGACGTCGGCGCGCTCAACGCGGCGGCGGCGCGGCTGCTGGGGGAGCACGACTTCGCGGCGTTCTGCAAGAAGCGCGAGGGCGCCACCACGATCAGGGAGCTGCAGCGGCTGGACTGGGCACGCGAGCCCGACGGGGTGCTGGTGGCGACCGTCGTGGCGGACGCGTTCTGCCACTCGATGGTGCGGGCGCTGGTCGGCTCGCTGCTGGCGGCCGGTGACGGCAGCCGGCCGGTGGAGTGGCCCGGCCAGGTGCTGGCGCGGGCCGTACGGGACTCAGGGGTGCACGTCGCGCCCGCGCACGGGCTGTGCCTGGAGGAGGTGGGCTACCCGGCGGGGCCGGAGCTCGCCGCGCGGGCCCTGGCCACCCGGCGAGTGCGTACCGCCGCCCTCCACCAGGCCCCGTCAGCCCTTGGTGACGCGGCGCTCGAGGACGAGTGAGGTCTGGTCCCGGAACGCCCCGCTGACCTTGGGCAGCGCCTTGTCCTTGGACTCGGGGGTGTGTCCGTCGGCGTAGGTGGCGTAGCTGAAGACGATGTAGCGGCCCCACAGCAGGCCCGCCGCGTAGCCGCCGGCGATGTTCACGCGCTCGCCGCCCGAGCCCTTGGCGCCGGGGAGCGGGCGGAACCAGACGTTGTGGGAGAGGTCCTTGGACTGGTCGGCGATGATGGCCGCGTCCTTGTCGGGCAGGACCGCTATGCCCGTGGTGACCGCGTAGCGGCGCTTGCTGTCGACGTACGTGGCCCTGAGCACGCGGCCGCACTTCTGCTCTTTCAGCGCGTCCGCGAACTCCCCTGTGGCGGCCTTGTCGCAGCTCGACTCGATGGCCGCCTTGACCCTGGTGAACGTGGTGCCCGCGGCGCTGACCTTCTTCTTCGGGAAGGCCTCCGACAGCGACAGCTTCTGCGGGTCGGTCTGCTCGGAGTTGAGGATGGACGTGCCGTCGGGGGCGTCGGAGGGGGCGGCGGCGGGAGCCTCCGCGCTGGGCTCGCCCGACGCGCTGGGCGGGGTGGCGGCGGCCGTCGTGGGCGTGGGGGAGCTGACCGCCTGGTAGGCGAAGAAGCCGCCGGTCGCCACCCCGGCCAGGGCCAGCGCGCCGAGCGTGACGAGCAGGGCCCGCTTGCTCTTGCCCGGTGGGGCGGGCGGCGGGGGCGGGGTCTGGAACGGGGCCTGTTTGAACGCTCCAGGCGGGAACGCGGGGCTGCCCCCCGAGGGCCGGCTCAGCGGGGCGGCGGGCTTCTGCCCCCAGGTGTCCCTGGGGAACGGTAGATCGGGCAGCTTGGCCTCGGATGCGGAGAGCGGGGGCCAGACGGGCACGTCGCCGGGCTCCGGCGGGTGGGCCGACGGGTTGGCCGGGTCGGAGAGCGAGAGCGGCGGGGCGCCGTGCTCGGCGGGCATGGGGTCGAAGGAGGGGAGCGCCGGCCGGGTGAGGTCATCCTCCGGCGCGGCGACCGGGGCCGCCAGGAAGTTGTCCGGCGGGGTGTCCTGGTCGGCGACGAACGGGTGCTGGGCCCTGGCCTCCGCCTGCTGGGCCGCCTCCCTGCGGGCCGCCTCCGGGTCGAAGTAGTGGGCGGGGCGGGCGAGGCCCTCCGGGGTGGTGGCGTTGGGGTCGAAGGGGGAGCCCGGCTCGTCGTTGTCGGGCTCGGCCACCAGCTCGCCCGTGGCGGCCGGCCAGGGCGGCATGGCGTGCGGGCCGCCGAGGGGCGTGGGCCACACCGGCATGTCCGCCGCGGCGGCCGTGAACGCCGGTGGCGGCTCCCACGACGGGGCGCCGGGCACCGCCGGCTGGGCGGGCCAGGAGCCGAGGTCCTGCTCCGGCTCGTCCCAGTCCCAGGGGCGCGGGGCCCGCACCTGCTCGGCCCGCGCCTGCTCGCCCCGCGTGCGCAGCCGGTCGGCGATCGTCCGGTCGGGGTCGTCCGGCTCGTCCTGCGGGTGGCCGGGGCGGGTGGCGTCGGCGGCCGGGTGCGGCGGCCGCAGGCCACCCGGCCGGGTCGGCTCGGACTCGTCGTCGAACCAGTCGTACGGCGCGGCGTCGTCGCCCGCGACCTCCCACGGCTGGGCGCCGGGCGGCTCGTCGGGCTCGGGCGGCGCCGCCCGCAGGACGGGGACGACGGGCCGCGGCTCGTCGTCCGCCGCCTCGCCCGGCGGGTCGGGCGGCTCGTCGTCGGGCGAGGCGCGCCCCGCGTCGTCGGCCGGGCCGTGCGCCGCGTCGTCGGGGTCGCTCACCACCTCGTCGGCGGGGGCGAACGCCGGTGGTACGTCTCGCCCGCTGGTCTGGCCGAAGCTCGGCGGTGGCGTCGCTGGTGCGGCCGATCCGTCGGCTTCCCTGCGATCGTGCTCAGACCCGGGTTCCTGGCCACGCATAGGGCGAGCCTAGCGAGAGTGGCGAGATCGTTACGTCGGTATGGGCGTTCCCGGCGGGATCCGGTATCCCGTTTGGGGGCTTATCGAGCATGAAGCCGGTTTCGCTACAGGGGGCTTCCGGTGAGCGTGCGGTTGTCCAGAGCCTTGAAGACCGTCGCCTTGGTGATGTCGTCGATGGCGGCGAAGATCTGCTTGGAGCCCTTCTTGTCCGGTTTCGTGCCGTCCTTGTTCTGGAACCAGACCATGATCGCGTAGTGGCCGTGCGTCCAGATCCTGGCGCCGCCCGCGCCCGAGCCGAGCTGTTTGGTGACACTGTCCTTGCCCGCGAGCGGCTTCACGTAGTTGCTCACGCTGCCGGCCTTGGCGACCTTGGACGCCCACTTGCTGGTCCTGAGGTTGGCCACGCCGACCGTGCCGATGATCTTGCCGGCCTTGTCGCGGAAGCTGGCGCGTACGAGCTGGTTGCACTTGCCGTCCTTGAGCGCCTTCTTCAGGGTGTCGCCCAGGGCGCCGTCGGCGCACTTCTTGTCCTTGCTGGTGATCGTCATCTCGTACGAGCGGCCCGCGATGGAGATCTTCTTCTTCTTGCCGAAGACCTCCTTGACCGTGATCGGCTCGGGGTCCGTGGACCGCTCGCCCGCGAAGCCGTACTTGCCGGGCGGGGCCGACGGGAGCGGGGCCGAGGTCGGGCGGGTGTCGGCGGTCTGGGCCGTGACGGGCTTGTCGGCGTTCCACATCATCGCGAGACCGCCGCCGAGCAGGCCGAGCACCGCCACGCCGCCGAGGGCGAACCACAGCGGGGCGCGCGAGCGCGGGCCCTCGTCGTACGGGCTCCAGCCGACCCTGCTCTGAGGCGCCCTGTCGGACTTGCTCTCCTGCTCGGAGTCGTCCGCGGCGCGCTGCTCCTTGTCCTTCTCCTTGCGGGAGCGGCGGGAGCGGCGCGGAGCGGGGTCCTCGGGGCCGTCCGGACCGCCCGGGCCGTCAGGCCCGCCGGGACCACCCGGTCCGCCGGGGCCACCAGGCCCGTTCGGCCCGCTCGGGCCGCCGAAGAAGCCGGGGCCACCGGGGCCGGAACCGCCAGGACCGTTCGGCCCACCGGGCCCGCCGGGGCCGGGCCCACCGGGGCCGGGCCCGCCGAAGAAGCCGGGACCGCCGGGACCGCCAGAGCCACCGGGGCCGTTCGGCCCGCCGGGGCCGGGGCCGGGGCCGGGGCCGTCGGGCCCGTCCGGGCCGCCGGGGCCGTTTGGAGCGCGGCGTCTGCCCGCAGGCTGGAAGACGCTCCCCATTCCATAGGGGGCGCTGTTTTCACGTCCTTCGGGAAAACCCATGCGGCGACATTACCGTGATGTGCGTCATCGGGTTCCGAAGTCCTGGGTCCACCATGGCCCGTCCGGGCCGGACGCGACGCCCACGCCGATGGCCTTCAGGCCGCAGTCGAGGATGTTCTTGCGGTGGTCGCGGCTGTCGAGCCAGCCGCGTACCGCCTCGTCAGGGGTGCTGTAACCGGCGCCGATGTTCTCGGCGGCGCCCCAGCGGTAGCCGGCGCGCTCCATCCGGTCCCACGGTGACGAGCCGTCGGGCGAGGTGTGCGCGAGCTGCCCGGTCTGGGCCATCTCCAGCGCGTGCGTACGCGCGGAGCTGGACAGGCCGGCGTCCACCCTGAGCGCCCCGCAGCCGTGGCGGGACCTGGCGGCGTTGGTCAGGGAGACGACCTTGGCGGCCAGCCCGGGGATGATCTGCACACCGCCGCTGCCGTCGCTGAGCAGCGCGGGGTTGTCCTGGCTGTTGAACCCGGCGATCTGCCCGTCGGGCGTCTTGGTGGCCTTGGGGGTGACCCGGCCGCGGGGCGCCTTCCTCGTCGTGATCTCCCTGGGGATCATCTCGGCCTGCTGCTGCGCCTTCCTGGCCGTCGTCGGCGCGGGGTTGCCGGTGGCCGCCGCGGGCGGGGCGGTCTCGTTGAGGTAGACGTGCGGGTTCGATTCGGTGTCGTCGGTGAGCCGGCCGATCAGCACTCCCGTGAACAACACACTCATGAGGCAGGCCAGCACCCCCAGGTGATTCCGGCGCCGAGCGCCCCGCTGGGTTGGCCGGGAGTGAGAGTTCTGCCGCATACCGCCGCTAACGATAGGGATGTCTGGTCCTGAGAAAGAAGAGGTCCCAGGGAAACGAAACCGAACCGTTCTGCGTTCGGGTAGACTCGCTCCGGGCTACTGGTCGTTTTGACCTGCGCGCCTTTGGGCGGGTAGCTTAGGTTCGTTGTGTGCATAGGTCCGCGTGACCAATGCGCGGCGCGTCCGGCGTCATCTCCCATGATGAGGAGACGGAAGGTCCGGGCCGTCGTGTGCCCGCACCGACCGACCAAATGTAGCTGTCGCATCCGACAGCGCCGAAGACGCGAGCATAAAGAAGGCTACGACCGTGCGCACGTACTCACCGAAGCCCGCCGACGTCCAGCGTCAGTGGTACGTCATCGACGCGACCGATGTCGTGCTGGGCCGGCTGGCCAGCCACGTCGCGACCCTGCTCCGCGGCAAGCACAAGCCGATCTTCGCTCCCCACGTCGACACCGGTGACTTCGTCATCATCATCAACGCGGACAAGATCGCGCTCAGTGGCAACAAGCTTGAGCAGAAGAAGGCGTACCGCCACTCGGGCTACCCGGGCGGTCTGCGTTCCGTCAGCTATGGCGAGCTCATGGAGAAGCGGCCGGACAAGGCCGTCGAGAAGGCCGTCAAGGGCATGCTTCCGAAGAACTCCCTCGGCCGGAAGATGGCGAAGAAGCTGAAGGTCTACGCGGGTTCCGAGCACCCGCACCAGGCCCAGCAGCCGGTGCCGTTCGAGATCACCCAGATCGCCCAGTAGTAGTTCGAAAGATTTAGAGGAGAACCGTGGCTGAGCCCACTGGTGTCGAGACGGCCGTCGTCGAGGCTGAGCTGGAGGACCTCTCCAGCGAGGACTTCCCGTCCGAGTACACCACCGAGTCCGCCGCCAGCGCCGACGCCCCCGTGCGTAAGCCCGTCACCACGGGCAACTCGTACGGCACCGGCCGCCGCAAGGAGGCGATCGCCCGCGTGCGCATCGTCCCCGGCACCGGCAAGTGGACGATCAACGGTCGTTCGCTGGACGTCTACTTCCCGAACAAGGTCCACCAGCAGATCGTCAACGAGCCCTTCGTGGTGCTCGGCGCCGAGGAGGCGTTCGACGTCATCGCGCGCATCGACGGCGGCGGCGTGACCGGCCAGGCCGGCGCGCTGCGCATGGGCCTGTCCCGCGCCCTGGCGATCCTGGACGTCGAGGTCAACCGGCCGCCGCTGAAGAAGGCCGGCTTCCTCACCCGTGACGCCCGCGCCACGGAGCGGAAGAAGTACGGCCTCAAGAAGGCCCGCAAGGCTCCGCAGTACAGCAAGCGCTAAGTTGGCGCGCCTTTTCGGCACCGACGGGGTACGTGGGGTCGCCGGTCGCGACCTCACGGCGCAGCTCGCCATGGACCTTTCGGTCGCGGCGGCTCACGTCCTCGGCGATGCGGGCGCGTTCGCCGCTGCCGGCCGCAAGAGCAGGCCGGTGGCGGTCGTAGGCCGGGACCCGCGTGCCTCGGGAGAGTTTCTCGAGGCCGCAGTGGTCGCCGGCCTCGCGGCGTCCGGTGTGGACGTTCTGCGCCTCGGCGTATTGCCCACCCCGGCCGTCGCCCACCTCACCGCCGCGCTCGGCGCCGATCTCGGCGTCATGCTGTCGGCCTCGCACAACCCGGCGCCGGACAACGGCATCAAGTTCCTGGCCCGCGGCGGCTTCAAGCTGTCCGACGCGGTCGAGGACGAGATCGAGCGGCGGCTGGGCGAGGACTGGAGCTTTCCCGTCGGCTCGGCCGTGGGCCGGGTGCGGGAGGCGTACGGCGAGGCCAACCGGTACGTCTCCCACCTGCTGACCACGATGAAGGCCGCGCTCGACGGGCTGAACATCGTGGTCGACTGCGCTCACGGCGCCGCCCACATGGTGGCCCCGGAGGCGCTGGTGCGGGCGGGCGCCAGGGTCGAGGCCATCGGCGCCAGGCCCGACGGCCTCAACATCAACGCCGGCCACGGCTCCACCCACCTGGACAAGCTCGCGCAGGTGGTCGTGTCGCGCGGGGCGGACCTGGGCGTGGCCTACGACGGCGACGCCGACCGCTGCCTGGCGATCGACCACACGGGCGCGATGATCGACGGCGACCACATCATGGCCATCCTCGCCGCCGCCATGCACGACGAGGGACTGCTGGCCAAGGACACCGTGGTGGCGACCGTGATGTCCAACCTGGGCTTCAAGCTGGCCATGCGCGACGCGGGCATCACCGTGGTGGAGACCGCGGTCGGTGACCGCTACGTGCTGGAGCGGATGAAGTCCGACGGCTACAACCTGGGCGGGGAGCAGTCGGGCCACGTCATCATGCTCGACCACGCCACCACCGGCGACGGCCTGCTCACCTCGCTCCACCTGCTGGGCGTGGTGGCCAAGTCGGGCTTGTCGCTGAAGGAGCTGGCATCGGTGATGACGCCGCTGCCGCAGATCCTGATCAACGTCAAGGACGTGGACAAGGGCAAGTCCGCCGCTCCCGAGCTGCTGGCCGCCGTCGCCGAGGCGGAGGCCGAGCTGGGGGAGACGGGCCGGGTCCTGATCAGGCCGAGCGGCACGGAGCCGATGATCCGGGTCATGGTCGAGGCCGCGTCGGAGGAGCACGCCACCAAGGTGGCGGACCGCCTCGCCGGCGTGGTGCGCACGGCCTGCGTCTGAGCGCCTTCTCGAACGGCCCGCGGGACGATCCCGCGGGCCGTTCGTTCATTCGTCCCCGGTGAGGGCGAAGACCCGCAGCCGCTGCCCCGCCCAGAGGACGCCGACCACCGTGACGACGATCAGGGCGGGCACGGCGAAGCTCAGGGCCACGTTCGCCTCGATGAAGGCGGAGTCGGAGATCTGTTTGGCTATCGTCCGGCCCCACTGCTGGATCGAGAACTTCTGGGCGCCCTCGATGAAGCCGCCCACCACGCTCTCCCAGACCAGGGCGTAGATGATGCCGATCGTGACCGCGTGCCGGGTGACGACGCCCAGCAGGAGGAAGACGGCGGCGTACGCGACGCCGGCCACCAGCGCTCCCAGCGCGAAGCCCGGGGCGATGCCGTCCTCGTTGCCGGCCAGGATCCAGGCCGCCACGTACGTGGGCACGGCGCCGAACAGGGCCATCAGCGAGGCCGCGACCAGGAACTTCGTCTGGATGATGACCGGGCGGGAGAGCGGCTTGGACATCAGGTGGATGATCGTGCCGTCGTCGATCTCCGGGGCGATGACGCCCGTGCCGGCGATCAGGCCCAGCAGGGGGAGCATCGTGCCGATGGCGAACGTCTGCATCAGGTCCACGGCGTTCTTCTGGTCGCCTCCGCCGAGCACGCGGAAGAGCACGGCCAGGCCGATCAGGGCCAGCGGGAGCAGCAGGAGCAGGATGATGCGGCGCCGCCCGAGCAGGGCCCGGTAGGTGATACCCGCAACGACTGTGTTCATCAGGTGCTCCTGGTGATGAGGTAGGAGAAGACGCTCTCCAGGTCCTCGTCCGCCGGGGAGACCTGGTGCAGGTGTACGCCCTCCGCCTGGGCCACCCGGGGCAGGAGCCGGGCGAAGCGGCGGAACTCGATGGCCTGGACCTCGAGGCCGTCGGGGCGGAGGGTGATGCCGCCCGTCGACTGGTCGCGGATGAGGGCGGCGGCGAGCTTCCTGTCGTCGCTCGAACGGATCACGAACAGGTGGGGCCTGTCGGTCATCAGGCGCCGGATCTCGCGGAAGTTGCCCGACGCCGCGTGTCGGCCCGCCACCAGGACCTCGATGTGCTGGGCGACCCGTTCGACCTCCTCCAGGATGTGGGAGCTGAACAGGATCGTCTTGCCCGCCGTGCCCATGGCGCGGATCAGGTCCATGAGGTGGAGGCGCTGGCGGGGGTCCATGCCGTTGAACGGCTCGTCGAGCAGGAGCACCGGCGGGTCGTGGACGAGGGCCGCGGCCACCTTGACGCGCTGGCGCATGCCCTTCGAGTACGTCTCCACGCGCCGGTCCTTGGGCTCCTCCATCTCGACTGTGGCCAGGGCCTTGCGGGCCGCCTCGACCGGGTCGCCCAGCCCGTGGAGGCGGGCGGCCGAGAGGACGAACTGCCAGCCGGTGAGGAAGCCATACACTCCCTCCCGTTCCGGGACCAGACCGATATTTCGGTAAATATGGTGGTTCTTCCAGACCTGCTGGCCGTCCAGCGTGACCGACCCGCTGGACGGGGCCAGGAAGCCCGCCATCGTGTGCAGGAGCGTGGACTTGCCCGCCCCGTTGGGGCCGAGCAGGCCCGTGACGCCGGGGCCGATCGTCATGGTGACGTCGTTGACCGCCACCACGTTGCCGTACCAGCGGGAAACCTGCGACAGCTCGATCTTCACCGCGAGGCCGCCTTCCTGTAACGCAGCGCGAGGGCGGCCAGGGCGAGCGCCACCAGCACCACGAGGACCGCGGCCGAGGCGGGGCCGCTCGGGTAGGCGGCGCCTTCGATGGAGTGCGGCGGGGTGTCGAACAGCCAGGTCTGTACGGAGTCCACCAGCCAGAACGGGTTGGCCAGCCAGGCCCAGGCGGCCGCGGACTCGTGGCCCGTGCTGTAGAGGGACCCGTAGATCAACGGCACCGACGCCGACGACAGCAGGTAGACGGCGATCACGGAGGCCACGCCGAGCCCGCGCCGGGGCGTGAACGAGGCCAGCGCCAGCCCGAACGCCGACAGCAGCAGGGCCAGCACCAGGGCCATGAGCACCGCGCCGAGGTATTCGCCGGTGGCCGGCGGCCCGGGCATGTCCACCACCAGCTCGCCCACGTAGATCAACGTCAGGGGCGCCGCCACCAGCGCGAACAGCGCCACGGTCATCGCCGTGACCTTGGCGCCCACGTACTCGGCGATCGAGACGGGACGCGACAGGTAGAGCGGCAGCACGCGATAGCGCAGGTCGGGCGCGACCACGGTGGGCGCCTGCGCGGCCAGGAAGACCGCGACGACGGCCTGCATGATGACGGCGAAGCCGCTGTAGGGGAGGATGCGCTGCTTGGCCAGGGCCATCGTCGCGACGGACACGACGGCCGGCAGGAGCATGATGACGAAGAGGGAGAACGGCATGATCTTGCTGCGGGCCGTGCGCCCGAGTCCGAAGATGCCGCGCAGGCTGTGGACGGTCAGCGCCCGGGTCGCGTGGGCGCGGCCGAGCCGGGGGCCGTCGTAGTGGCGGTATCCGATGTCGTAGATCTCAGACACCTGCCACCTCCTCCCTGAAGACGTCCTCGATGCGGTGACGTCCCTGTTCGAGGCGGATGAGGCAGAGGTCGAGGTCGACGGCGGCGTCCCGGATCGCGTCGTACGTCTCGGGCCCGAGGACCCTGACCACCAGCATGCGGCCCTGCTGCGAGACGGTCTGGCCGGCCTCGGTCAGCCGGGCGGCCAGCGGTTCGAGCCCCTCCTCGACCTCGACCGTGACGGTCTGCGTGGCCTGGGTGAACTCGCCGATCGCGGACGAGCGCAGCAGCCGCCCGGAGTCGATGACGATCACGTGGTCGCAGATGCGCTCCAGCTCGCCCAGCAGGTGGGAGGTGACCAGCACGCTGATGCCGAACTCGGTGCCGATGCGCCTGATCAGCGTCAGCATCTCGTCGCGGCCGCGCGGGTCGAGACCGTTGGTGGGCTCGTCCAGGAAGATCAGCTTGGGGTCGTGCACCAGGGCCTGGGCGAGCTTGACGCGCTGCTTCATGCCCGTGGAGTAGCCCCCGACGGCGCGGTAGCGCTCCTCGGCCAGGCCGACGTGGCGCAGCACGTCGGCGGCGCGCTCGCGGGCGGCGGTGCGTGGCAGGCCGGACATCTGTGCGAGGTGGACGACCAACTCCGTGGCGGAGACGTCGGGTGGGAGGCATTCGTGCTCGGGCATGTAGCCGACGAGCCGGCGGATCTCGGCGCCCTGCGCGGTCACGTCCAGATCAAGCACCTTGGCCGCGCCGCCGGTGGGCGGCAGCAGGCCGAGCAGAATCTTGATCAGCGTCGACTTGCCCGCGCCGTTCGCCCCCACCAGACCGGTGACGCCGGGCCCCACGGTGACCGTGAGCTGGTCGACCGCGGTGACGGTGGGGAAGCGCTTGGTCAGCCCCTCGGTGGCGAGGATGTGCATGTGCCCGACCGTACCCGCCTGCGCGGGGCCGCCGCCTCGTTCAGACGGATGAACGCTGTCCTACTTGAGGCCAGAATTTCCGCTGGACCACGAGCGTGCCCGTGCCCGCGATGACCATGCCGAGGATGTTGACCGCGAGCTGCGAGACCGAGCCGCGGACCTCTTCCCAGTTGCCCAGCGCCAGCGCGACGGCCACGTAGCCGGCCGCGGGCACGGTGGTGACCGAGATGAAGACGCCGACCAGGGCCGACGACTTGCCCGCCGTGACCGACAGCACCCCGGCCGCGCCCGCGAGCAGCGCCACGATGAACGACCAGCGGTCCGGCTTGACGATGAACTGGACCTCCTCGTTCCAGGTGAGATTGCCGATGTCGATCCAGCCGAGCCAGTTCGAGACGAGCGCGCAGGCGAAGGTGATCGCGATCGCCAGCGTGAACCCGACGACCAGCGTCTTCAGCGACGTGATGACCAGGTGCCAGCCGCCGCGCAGCAGGCCGAAGCAGATGGCCGCGACCGCTCCGAACTCCGGTCCGAGCACCATCGCGCCGACGATCAGGATGGGGGAGTTCTGCAGGATGCCGATGCCCGCGATCTGCGTGGCGATGGCCAGGAAGGCCAGGTACGCCCACGTCGTGCGGGAGTCGGCGGACACCTTGTGCGCGAGTTCCTCCCAGACCACGGCGTCGTCGGGCTCGCCGGGCGCCTCCTCGATCGCGTCGGCGGCGACCCTGGACAGTGACAGGTCGACCTGCTCGACGGCGATGGAGCCCTCGGTCTTCAGCCACTTGAGCCTGTCCAGCACCTCGTTGGCCGACTCGCGGGCCGCGTCGCAGAAGATCACGTCGCCGGCCGGCTCGCGGGCCGCGCCGGGCAGGACGACGATGTTGGTGACGCCTGGGCAGTCCTCCAACACCGCCGTCGCCTCGTCCGTACGTGCCGCCGGGCTGATCAGTCGCAGATGTAGCACGAGGGCCATTGTCGTTCATCGGACGTTGATGGTGTTTTGACACGCTTACGTGAGGATCGCTCACATGATCCGATATCGGTGCCACGACCACGACGAGGAGTGCTGGTTCGCCGGCGTGGACGACCAGGAGTGCGGGGGCAGGTTCGCCCGTTACCTGTTCGAGGAGGTTTTCAGGTCTGGCGGAGCCGTACCCGCCGTACCGAGTGGTCGGCGCCCTTCTTGAGGACGAGGTCGGCGCGGCCCCTTGTGGGGGCGATGTTCTCGACCAGGTTGCGCTCGTTGATGTCGCGCCAGACGTTGACCGCGAAGGTCGTGGCCTCGTCGTACGAGAGCTCCGCGATGTATCGGAAGTACGACTTGGGGTCCTCGAAGGCGGTGCGGCGGAGTTTGTGGAAGCGGTCGACGTACCAGGTGCGGATGTCCTCGACCTTGGCGTCCACGTAGATGGAGAAGTCGAAGTAGTCGTTGACCGCGAGGGACGTGGGCGGGGCCGGTTGGAGGACGTTGAGCCCCTCGATGATCAAGATATCCGGATTTTTCACGACTTGGGTTTCTCCGGGCACGATGTCGTACTCCAGGTGGCTGTAGATCGGCGCGTGCGCCTCCGCCGCCCCGGCCTTCACCTCCGCCACGAACCTGACCAGCGCCCTGCGGTCATAGCTCTCCGGGAAGCCCTTGCGATGCATGATCCCCTTGGCCTCCAGCACCGCGTTGGGGTAGAGGAAGCTGTCGGTGGTGATCAGCTCCACGTGCGGGTGCTCGGGCCAGCGGGCCAGCAGGGTGTGCAGGAGCCGCGCCGTCGTCGACTTGCCGACCGCGACGCTGCCCGCGATGCCCAGGATGTACGGCACCCGCTGCTCCGGATGCCCGAGGAACGCGCTCAGCACGCTGCTGCGCTGCTTGGACCCGGTGAAATGCAGATTCAGCAGCCGGGTCAGGGGGAGGTAGATGTCCGTGACTTCAGTGAGATCGATGGGGTCGTCGACGCCGCGAAGCTCTTCCAGCTCGTCTGCGGTGAGAGTCAAGGGCGTGTTCTTGCGGAGCTCGCTCCACTGCTCCCTGCTCAGTTCCACGTAGCCGTTGTTCACCTTGGCAGCGTAGCGATGGGCGACAAACCGGATCATGGCCGGGTGCGCGCCACGAGATCCACAGCCTGTGGATAAAGACGTGGGATTACCGAGACTCAGTTCGGGGAAGGAAGATCAGTCTTGCCGAATCACGCGTACGAGAATGTGACGGCGGCTACTGTGCAGGGCTGGGAGGTGTCATGGACCGTCGTCGCTTCATCACGAACGTGATCGCCGTGGCGGGCCCCTTCGCCGGGGTCGCGTGCGCTGGAGCGCAAGGGGGCGTCAAGCCGGTGCAGGGAGGTTACGGGCGGCTGCGGCCCGTGCCCGACCTGCGTGACGGGAAGGTGCGGCTGCACCTGCCCGAGGGGTTCAAATACCGCTCGTTCAGCGCCGCCGGCGAGAAGTTCAGCGACGGGTCGGCCGTGCCGGGCAGGCACGACGGCATGGCGGCCTTCTCCGGCCCGAAGGACAGCGCGATCCTCATCCGCAACCACGAGGTCAACGGCCCCGTGGGCGCGTTCGGCGACAGGTCCAGGGCATACGACCCGATGGCCGGCGGCGGCACCTCCACGCTGCGCGTCACGCGCTACGGAGAGGTGATCCAGAGCGGCCCCTCGCTCAACGGCACCATGATGAACTGCTCGGGCGGCCCCATGGCGTGGCGGGCCTGGGTGAGCTGCGAGGAGACGGTCAACGGCCCCGACGTGGCCGACGACTTCGCCGGCGGCGACAACTCCAAGCTCACGCGCAAGCACGGCTACATCTTCGAGGTGCCGGTCAGCGGCACCGCCACCGCCAGGCCGATCAAGTCGGCCGGCCGGTTCCCGCACGAGTCGGTGGCGTTCGACCCCTCCACGGGCGCGCTCTACATGACCGAGGACAACTTCTCCTTCCCCTCCGGCTTCTACCGCTACCTGCCGCCGAAGCACCCCGTCCAGGCCGGGCGGCTGCTCGACGGCGGCCGGCTGCAGATGCTCGCCGTCAAGGGCGCCAAGCGCAAGGACCTGTCCGTGGGGCAGCAGTCCGGGGCCACGTTCCAGACCGCCTGGGTGGACATCGAGGACCCCGACCCGGCCTTCACCGGCAGGCCCGCCTACGACAAGGCCGTCCAGGCCGTGGGCAGCCAGGGGCGCGAGCAGGGCGCGGCGATCTTCTCCCGGCTGGAGGGGGCCGTCTTCCACCAGGGGGTCGTGTACTTCGTCTCCACGCAGGGCGGGGCCACCGCGTCCGGCGACACGCCGCCCTCCGGGTTCGGCAAGGGGCGGGGGCAGGTGTGGGCGTACGAGACGTGGAGCGGGCGGCTCAGGCTCGCCTACGAGTCACCGCGCTCGGCGGTGCTCGACCTGCCCGACAACGTGACGGCCAGCAGGCGCGGCACGCTCGTGCTGTGCGAGGACGGCGACGGCGACAACTACCTGCGCGGGCTCACGAAGTCGGGGCAGATCTTCGACTTCGGCCGCCTGGAGCCGATCGCCGACGACCCGGGGGCGGAGTTCGCGGGCTCGACGTTCGGGCCCGGCGGACACACCCTGTATGTCAACGTCCAGGCCAAACAGGGCAGGTCGTTCGCGATCTGGGGTCCGTGGGAGCGCGGCCTGTTCTGAGTACGCTGGGGTGATGATCCTTGGCATCGGCGTAGACGTCGTGGACATCGACCGCTTCGAGGCGGCCCTGGAGCGCACGCCGCAGCTCAAGGAGCGGCTGTTCACCGACGCCGAGATAGAGCTGCCGGTGCGGTCGCTGGCCGCCAGGTTCGCCGCCAAGGAGGCCGTGGCCAAGGCGCTCGGCGCGCCCAGGGGGATGGCCCACCTGGAGGCCGAGGTTCGCCGCGACGAGAACGGCAAGCCCGAGCTGCGGATCACCGGCAAGGCCGCGGAGGTCGCCTACGACCTCGGGGTCAAGCGCTGGCATGTCTCGCTGAGCCACGACGCGGGCGTGGCCGTGGCCTATGTGATCGCGGAGGGATAGCTTCGGATCATGCGCGCGAGGGAGCGCCGTCGCCTGGACTGAGGAGCGTCGGGAGCGTAGCGACCAGAGCGACGAGGGAAGGCGACGGCTTCCCAGCGACCGAGCAGCCGAACGGAGCGAGGCCATGAAGACTGCCTACACCGCCGACCAGATCCGGGGCGCCGAGCACGAGCTGATGGCGCGGTTGCCCGAGGGCACGCTCATGCAGCGGGCCGCGACCGGGCTCGCCGCCGTCTGCGCCGACCTCCTCGGCAGGGTGTACGGCAAACGCGTCGTGCTCCTCATCGGCAGCGGGGACAACGGCGGGGACGCGCTCTACGCGGGCGAGCGGCTGGCCAGGCGCGGGGCCTGGGTGGGCGCCGTCCTGGCCGGGTCCAAGACGCACGAGGCCGGGCTGGCCGCGTTCAGGCAGGCCGGCGGGCGGGTCGTCGACCGGGGCGCCCTGGGGCGCGCGGACCTGATCATCGACGGGCTCGTCGGGATCGGGGCCTCCGGGGCGCTGCGGGACCCGTACCGCGAGCTCGTCGAGGAGGCGAACGCGGCCCGCGGGCCGATCGTCGCGGTGGACGTCCCGAGCGGCGTGGACGCGAGCAGCGGCCGGGTGGCGGGCCCGGCGGTGCGGGCCAGGGTGACCGTGACCATGGGGGCGTACAAGACGGGGCTGCTCGTCGATCCCGGCGCCGAGTACGCGGGCGCGGTCGAGCTGGTGGACATCGGGCTCGGGCCCTACCTGCCCGATCCCGACGTCGCGGCGCTGACCGGCGGCGACGTCGACGTCCTGCTGCCGCGGCCCGGCAACGAGTCCGACAAGTACCGCAGGGGCGTGCTGGGCGTGGCAGCGGGGAGCGACCTGTTCACCGGCGCCGCCGTGCTGGCCGTGGGCGGCGCGCTGCGGGCGGGGGCCGGCATGGTGCGCTACGCGGGTCCCGCCGCGCCGGTCGCGCAGGTGCGCGCGCACTGGCCGGAGGCCGTGGTCACCGAGCTGGACCGGCCCTCCGTCGACGACGTGGGCCGGGTGCAGGCGTGGGTGCTCGGGCCGGGGCTGGGCACCGGGGAGTGGGCGCACCAGGTGGCCGCCCAGGTGCTGGCGTCCAACGTGCCCGTGCTGGTCGACGCCGACGCGCTGACGCTGGTGGCCCGCGACCGCGGGCTGCTGCGGCGGTCGGCGCCCGTCCTGATCACGCCGCACGCCGGGGAGCTGGCGCGGCTCATCCGCGCCGACCGGGACGCCATCGAGGCCGCCCGGCTGGAGCACGCCCGCCGGGCCTCGGCCGAGCTGGGCGTGACCGTGCTGCTCAAGGGGTCCACCACGGTGGTGGCCGAGGAGTCGCGGCCGGTCCGGGTGAACGTCACCGGCACGTCCTGGCTGGCCACAGGGGGGACCGGGGACGTGCTGGCGGGGGTGGCCGGGGCGCTGCTCGCCCAGGGGCTGAGCTGCTACGACGCGGCGTCCTGCGGGGCGTTCCTGCACGGGCTGGCCGGGCGGCGCGCCGCCGACGGCGCGCCGCTGACCGCGGCCGACGTGGCCACGGCGGTGCCGGAGGCCATCCGCGCGGTGACCGGCGAGGGCCGCTCGTCTTAAGGGGCGGTGCAGGGGGCGGTCAGGGGCGGAAATCGCGCTCGACCACCCGTGTGAGCTGCCACACTAGAAGGATGTACTCCTCGATGGCCACGCCCGCGCAGGCGCGGGTCGACCTGGCCG
Organism: Nonomuraea sp. NPDC050153; assembly: GCF_044460125.1. Taxonomy (NCBI): domain Bacteria; kingdom Bacillati; phylum Actinomycetota; class Actinomycetes; order Streptosporangiales; family Streptosporangiaceae; genus Nonomuraea; species Nonomuraea sp. NPDC050153. The sequence goes on along the minus strand of NZ_JBITJQ010000006.1, from coordinate 297,231 downwards.
CGATCAGGCACAACGTGGCCCTGCTCAAGGAGCGGGCCGGCGGCGCGGAGCTGATGGGCGCCGTCAAGGCCGACGCGTACGGGCACGGTCTGGTGCCGGCGTCCGAGGCCGTGCTGGAGGGAGGGGCGAGCCGGCTGGGCACCGCGTTCGTCCGGGAGGCGCTGGAGCTGCGGGCGGCCGGCGTGACCGCGCCGATCCTGGCGTGGCTCCTCACCCCGGGCGAGCCGCTGGACGAGGCCCTCGCCGAGGACGTCGAGCTGTCGGCCTCCGACGAGGGGCGGCTCGGCGAGATCGAGGCCGCCGCCCGCCGCACGGGGCGCACGGCCAAGCTGCACCTGGAGGCCGACACCGGCATGAGCAGGGGCGGCTCGCCGCTGGCCGCCTGGCCGGGGCTCCTCGACGGGGCGCTGAAGCTGCGGGCCGAGGGCGTCGTCGAGATCGTCGGGCTCTGGTCCCACTTCGCCTGCGCGGACATCCCCGGCCACCCGTCGATCGAGCAGCAGCAGGAGGCGTACCGGACGGCGCTCAAGCTGGCCGAGCGGGCCGGCGCGGCGGGCTCCCACGTGATCAGGCACCTCTCCAACTCCGCGGCCACCGTGACGCTGCCCGAGGCCCGCTACGACCTGGTCAGGCCCGGCATCGCGATGTACGGCCTGAGCCCCATCCCCGAGCTGGGCGACTTCGGGCTCAGGCCGGCGATGACGCTCGTGGCGCAGGCCGGCCTGGTCAAGCGGGTTCCGGAGGGTTCGGGCGTGTCATACGCTCACCTGTACGTCACCGACCGCGAGACCACGCTCGGCCTCGTGCCGCTCGGATACGCCGACGGGATTCTCAGGCACGCGACGGGGCGGGCCGAGGTCCTGGCCGGCGGGCGGCGCAGGTTGATCGCGGGCCGGGTGTGCATGGACCAGTTCATGATCGACATGGGCGACGACGCCCTGTCGGCAGGCGACGAGGTCGTGCTGTTCGGGCCCGGTGACGGGGGCGAGCCGACCGCTCAGGAGTGGGCGGATAATCTCGGCACGATCACGCATGAGATCGTGACCAGGATCGGGTCGCGCGTGCCGCGGGTCTACGAGCACAGGCGCTCGGAGTGACGACGGGCACTTCGCGGTGGGCATGAGCGGAGAAGGATCGGGGAGATGACGACGACAACACGGCGCAGGGTAGGCATCGCCGGCGCGCTCGTCGGTGCGGCTTCCGCCGGCGTCGCGGCGGCGGCGCTGGCCAAGCGGTACGCGGTCGGCCGGATCAGGCTGCGCCCCGACACCGAGGCCAGCGAGCCGTTCGGCGAGCTGCGGGGCAGGGAGCGCACGCTCGTCACCTCCGACGGCAAGGCGCTGCACATCGAAGTCGACGGGCCCGAAGATGCGGAGCTGACCGTCGTCTTCTGCCACGGCTACTGCCTCAACCTGGAGTCCTGGCACTACCAGCGCAAGGACCTGCGCGAAAACTACCGCATGGTGCTGTGGGACCAGCGTTCCCACGGGCGCTCGCAGCGCGCGGGCGCCGACGGCAGCACGATCGACCGGCTGGGCGCCGACCTGGCCGAGGTGATCGAGCGGTTCGTGCCGGGCCCGTGCGTGCTGGTCGGCCACTCCATGGGCGGCATGACGATCATGGCGCTGGCCGACAGCCACCCCGAGCTGTTCGAGGACAAGATCCGCGGCGTGGCCCTCATCGCCACCTCGGCGGGCAAGCTGGCCGAGCTCACGCTGGGCATGCCGGCGATGCTGTCCAAGGCCGTGCACAAGATCGCCCCGTCTACGGTCTCGATCCTGGGCAAGGGCGGCGCCCTGGTCGACCGAGGCCGCCGCGCGGGCAGCGACATCGCATTCCTGATGACCCGCTACATGGGCTTCGGCGACTCCAAGAACGTCAGCCCGACCGTGGTCGACTTCGCCGAGTCGATGATCAGGGCCACGCCGACCGAGGTGTTCGCCGACTTCTACCCGGCGCTGATGAACCACGACAAGCTCTCCGCGCTCGACGTCCTCGCCCCGGTGCCCACCGCGATCATGGTGGGCGAGCGAGACTGGCTCACCCCGCCGGACCACAGCAAGGCCATCGCCGCCGCGCTGCCCAAGGCGCAGCTCACCGAGGTGCCCGACACGTCCCACCTCATCCAGCTGGAGCGGCCGGGCGTCGTCAACGACGCGCTGCGCGACCTGATCAAGAGGGTGGAGATGCAGTGAGGCTCGCGACCCCCGAGGACATGCGCGCGTACGGCGCCCGCCTGGCCGGGCGGCTGCGCGCCGGCGACCTGCTCGTCCTGTCGGGCGCGCTCGGCGCCGGCAAGACCACGCTCGTGCAGGGCCTCGCCGAAGGGCTCAAAGTACGCGGCCCGATCACCTCGCCCACGTTCGTGATCGCCCGGGTGCACCCTTCGCTGCGCCAGGGGCCGCCGCTCGTGCACGTGGACGCCTACCGGCTCGGCGGCGACCTGGAGGTGGACGACCTCGATCTCGACGCCTCGCTGGAAGACTCCGTCACCGTCGTCGAGTGGGGCGAGGGGCTGGTCGAGGGGCTGGCCGACGACCGCCTGGAGATCCACATCGACCGCGAGGCGGGCGAAGAGGCCCGCATTGTCACCCTGCGCGGCGTGGGCCCGCGATGGGCCGACACGCCGTCTGAGCCGGTAGAAGGCTAAAACCGCAGTCAATTTTCGGCAATACTGGCACCCTTGACGTACCAGGCCAATGACATAAATCATGATCGTTGGTCAGGGATTGGCCCAGATTTTCTGGGTATCAGGAGGGGCGACATCCATATTTCTGATGGATGCTGGGTTGTACGACGGCGGAGTGGGGTGCGGCCGGTGCTCAGGGTCAGGCGAGTCGCGTACGCGGGAGCCATCGTCATGGTCGGTCTGACCGGCTGCACGGCCTCCGCCGACACAGATCCAACAGGCACGCCGACCCCCACAGCCAGCGGCACGGCCGCCCCGGCCGCCACGGGCAGCCCGCGGCCCACGACCACCAGGCAGACCATCTCGGTCCAGCTCAACCCCGACCGCGTCACCGCGGGCGAGACCTCCAAGGTGTGGATCCTGGCCAACTGCCCCGTGCCGACCGGCGGCCCGGCGCACACCGGCAGCGGGACCTCGCGGGCGTTCGTCAACGGCGTCGTGCTCAACCCGGTCGCCGGGGCCTCGGCGACCCCCACCGCGACCGCCACGTCCGCCAACGGCTCGCCCTGGGTGCGCGGTGAGGCGCAGGTCTCGGGAACGGTCCGGCGCGGCTCCTACCGGGTCGACGTCAAGTGCGACGGCACCAACGACATGGGCCGGGCCACGCTCAGGGTCGCCGCGGCCGAGGCCGTGCCGTCCACCGTGCCGACCAAGGCGCCCAAGGCGGGCGGCGGCGGCACGTACGGCATGGACGAGAGCGACGACTCCTCGATCCCGATCGGTCCCGCGGGCCTGCTGGTCGGCCTCGCCGTGGCCGCGGGCGTCGGCTTCGCGGTCAAGCGCCGCAAGGCCTAGCGATGGCCCGTCCTGGACGGGTGGTGCTCGCCGGCGCCGCCACGGGTTTGCTGCTGGTCGCGTTCGGCAAGGGCATGCAGACCGGCACCACGCCCACCGCGTCGATCGTGCCGGAAAGCATCGACATCCCCGCGATCGACGTCGACGCGCCGCTCATGAAGCTCGGCCTGTCCAAGGACGGCGAGGTCGAGCTGCCCCCGTACGAGAAGCCGAAGGTCGCCGGCTGGTACTCCGGCAGCGCCGTGCCCGGCGAGAAGGGCGCCTCGGTGATCATCGGGCACGTCGACACCAAGACGGCCCCCGCCGTGTTCTACAAGCTCAAGCAGTTACGCAAGGGCGAGACCGTCAAGGTCGAGCGCAGCGACGGCAAGGTCGTGAGCTTCAAGGTCGACGCGATCGAGCAGGTGCACAAGGACAGCTTCCCCACCAGGCGCGTGTACCTGGAGGACGGCCTGAGGCTGGTCACCTGCGGCGGCAAGTTCGACTACGCCAAGGGCGAATACCTGGACAACATCATCGTGTACGCCTCCCGCGCCTGAAAACGGTTTGCGGCCCCCCACCCGGCTTCCGGGACGATGGAGGCGTGAGCGTAGACACCAACCCGCCCGCGACCGGCGTGCGCGTGCCCTGGGAGAGCGTGCATCCCCAGGTGCGCGCGGCGGTCGAGGACTTCCTCGGGGCGCGCGTGGCCGAGGCGGTCACCCAGCCGGGCGGCTTCTCGCCGGCGGCCGCGGTCCGGCTGCGCGCGGCGAACGGCAGGCGCGCGTTCGTCAAGGCCGTCGGCCCCGAGCCGAACGCCGACAGCGTCCGCATCTACCGCGCCGAGCTGGAGATCGCCGCCGCGCTGCCGGAGTCCGTGCCCGCGCCACGGCTGCTGACCGGCTTCGAGCTCGACGGCTGGGTCGCGCTGGTCTTCGAGGACATCGAGGGCGAGCATCCCGAGACGCCCTGGCGGCCGGACCAGCTCGACCGGGTGCTCGACGCCGTCCGGCGGATGTCGGCCGCGCTCACCCCCGCCCCGATCGCCGCGCCGCCCATAGCCGAGGCCCTCGAATCGTCGTTCCGCGGCTGGCGCGACCTGCTGGAGGAGGACACCGACGGGCTCGACCCGTGGGCGCTGCGCCACCTCGGCGAGCTGGCGGAACTCGAGTCCGGCTGGGCCGCGGCGGCGGCGGGCGACACCCTGCTCCACAGGGACCTGCGGGCCGACAACGTCCTGCTCAGCGGCGACCGCGTCTACGTCGTGGACTGGCCGTGGGCCTGCGTGGGCGCGCCCTGGTTCGATCTGGTGGGCATGCTGCCGTCGGTCGGCATGCAGGGCGGGCCGATGCCGCACGAGCTGTTCACCGATCCCGATCCCGCGGTGACCGCGGTGGTCGCCGGGCTCGCCGGCTACTTCGTCCGTCACGGCCGGCTGCCCGACCCGCCGGGACTGCCCACGGTCAGGGCGTTCCAGCGGGCGCAGGGGGTGGTCGCGCTCGACTGGCTCAAGCGTCGCACGGGCTGGTCTTGACTTTTGGAGGCGGCGGGCCGTACGGCGGGTAGGCTAGACAGCCGTGCTGGTCCTGGCCTTTGATACCGCGACACCCGCCGTCACCGCCGCGCTCCACGACGGTGAACGCGTGCTCGCCGAGCACACGACGATCGACGCCCGGCGTCACGGCGAGCTGCTCGTCCCCACCATCGAACGCGTGCTGCACGAGGCGGGAGCGGCGCTACGCGACGTGACCGCCATCGTGGCGGGCAGCGGCCCCGGCCCCTACACCGGGCTGCGGGTCGGGCTGATGACCGCGCAGGGGCTCGCCACCACGCTGGGGGTCCCCGCGTACGGCGTCTGCACGCTCGACGCCGTCGCCTACGGCAGCGGGCTCGCCGAGCCGTTCCTGGCGGCCACCGACGCGCGGCGCAAAGAGGTGTTCTGGGCGCGCTATGCGGACATGCGCACCAGGATCGACGGGCCCTTCGTCGACCGGCCCGCCGACGTGCCCGTCGCGGGCCTGCCGGTCGTGGGCGCCGGCGCCGGGCTCTACCCCGAGATCCTCGGCGAGAGCGACGCGCCTCCCTATCCCTACGCCGGGGCCCTGGCCGCCCTCGCGGCCGAGCGGCTCGCCCAGGGCACGCCGCTCGACCCACCCCGCCCGATCTACCTGCGCAGGCCCGACGCCGTCGTGCCGGGGGCGCCCAAGCGGGTGACGGCGTGATACTCAGGCCGATGACCGAGGCCGACCTGCCGGCGGTCATGGCGATCGAGCAGGCCACGTTCCCGCTCGACGCGTGGAGCGAGGGCATGATGCGCGGCGAGCTGGCCGACATGCCACGCTCGCGCCACTACGTGGTGGCCGTCGTGGACGACGAGATCATCGGCTACGCCGGGCTCGCCTCCGCGGCCGACCAGGCCGACGTGCAGACCATCGCGGTGCTGGAGAAGCACCAGGGCACGGGCATCGGCGGCGCCCTGCTGACCGCGCTGCTGGCCGAGGCGGGCCGCAGGCGCGCACGGGAGATCTTCCTGGAAGTACGCGCCGACAATCCGCGCGCGCAGGCCGTCTACCGGCATTACGGGTTCGAGGAGATCGGCACCCGCCGCCGCTACTACGACGACGGCACCGACGCGATCATGATGAGAAGGAATCTTGATGACTGACGAACCACTGGTCCTGGGCATCGAGACCTCCTGCGACGAGACCGGCATCGGCATCGTCAGAGGCCACACCCTGCTGGCCAACACGATCGCCTCCAGCATGGACGAGCACGCCCGCTACGGCGGCGTGGTGCCCGAGGTGGCCTCGCGCGCCCACCTGGAGGCCATGACGCCGACCGTGGAGGCCGCGCTGGCCGAGGCAGGCCTGAAGTTCTCCGACATCGACGCCGTCGCCGTCACCGCGGGCCCGGGGCTGGCGGGGGCGCTGCTGGTGGGCGTGGCCGCCGCCAAGTCCTACGCGCTGGGCCTCGGCGTCCCCCTCTACGGCGTCAACCACCTGGCCGCCCACGTGGCCGTCGACCAGCTCGAACACGGGCCACTGCCCAAGCCGTGCATAGCCCTGCTCGTGTCGGGCGGCCACTCGTCGCTGCTGCTCGTGCCCGACGTGGCCGCCGACGTGATCTCGCTCGGCTCTACGGTCGACGACGCGGCCGGCGAGGCGTTCGACAAGGTCGCGCGGGTGCTGGGGCTGCCGTTCCCCGGCGGCCCGCACATCGACCGGGCGGCGCGCGACGGCGCGGGCGCGGCGATTGCGTTCCCGCGCGGCAAGATCGACGACGGGACGCTCGACTTCTCCTTCTCCGGGCTCAAGACGGCCGTGGCGCGCTGGGTGGAGGCCCGCGAGGCGTCCGGGCAGTCGATCCACGTGCCCGACGTGGCCGCCTCGTTCCAGGAGGCCGTGGTCGACGTGCTGACCCGCAAGGCGCTGCAGGCGTGCCGGAAGTACGACGTGCACGACCTGCTGATCGGCGGCGGCGTGGCGGCCAACTCGCGGCTGCGCGCGCTGGCCCAGGAGCGGTGCGACGCGGCGGGCGTACGGCTGCGCGTGCCCCGGCCCGGGTTGTGCACCGACAACGGCGCGATGGTCGCCGCCCTGGGCTCCGACCTGGTCGCGGCCGGGATCACGCCGTCGACGCTGGAGATCCCGGCCGACTCCTCGCTGCCGATCACGACCGTTCACGTGTGAGAGGCGCCGCTGAGCCGCTTGGGCCGTGCCTTGGACGGCACGCGCCCAGGAGGCCGTGAAGGCCCTGGTGGCGTGCCCACGCCCCAGGGCGGCGCTCACCGCGTCCCGGGTCTCCCCAGGCGACCTCCGGCCGCGGTGAGGGACTCCGGCTCGTGAGGGCCCTGGCCGGAACGTAGCGAGCCGTGCCCTTCGGCGGCACGGCCGCCCGGGCCATGCTGCCGAGGGACACGGCCGAAAGTCGCCCTCGGGATCTCTCCGGTGGGTCAGGCGGTCAGTCCTTGGCCCTGGTGGGGCGCAGGAGCGCCTCGGCCAGCGCCAGCATGGTCTCCTCCAGGGCGCCCAGACGCTTGGTGAGGTCGTCGGTCGCGGGCTGGACGATGCCGGTGACCGTCTCCGTGAGCTGGTCGCGGTCGGGGCGCGAGATGACCAGCTCGGTGAGCGCGCTCGCGGCGGCGGTCAGGCGCTCGGCCTGCTCTCCGGCGTGCGCCTGGAGCAGCTCGCTCTGGCCCGCCAGGGCCTCGGGGAGCCGGCCCACGCGCTCGCTGACGGTCTCGATACGGTCGTCGACGGACTCCAGGTGGGCGCTGGTCTGCTCGGCGCGGGTGGCCAGGCCGTTGAGGTGGGTGTCGAGGCCGTTGAAGCGGGTGTCGAGGCCGTCGAAGCGGGTGCTCAGGTGCTCCTCGGCCTCGCCCAGCCGCTCGTCGATGGAGTCGATCTGGGTGTCGAGCTTGTTGAAGCGGCCCTCGTTGCGCGTGGACAGCTCGCCGAGGCGCTGGTCGGAGGCGGCCAGGTGCTCGTCGAGGGCGCAGAAGCGGGCGTCGATGCGCACGTCGAGCGCGTCGAACCTGTCGTCGTGGCGGCCGAGATGGCCGTCCACGGTGCCCAGGCGCTTGTCCACGCCGCCGAGCTGGTTGTCCACGGACAGGAGCCGCTTGTCGACGCCGGCCATCCTGCCGTCGAGGCCGTCGAGCCTGGTGTCGATGTCGGCCAGGCACTCGTCGGCGGATTCCAGGCGGCTGTCGAAGCCGGTGAGCCTGGAGTCGAGGCCCGTGAGCCTGCCCTCGACCCGGTCGAGCCGGGCGTCCACGCCGCTGAGCCGGGCGCTCAGGCGCTGCTCGCTCTCGCCGAGCTGGACGGCGAGGTGCTGGTCGGCCTCGTCGAGCCGGGCGGTGAGCCGCAGCTCGACGTCGGACAGGCGGCTGCTGAGCTGCTCGTCGGACTCCTTGAGGCGGCTGGCCAGCCGCTCGTCCGCCTCGACGAGGCTGGTGGCCAGGCGCTGGTCGGTCTCGTCCATCCGGGCGGTCAGCCGCCGGCCGGTCTGGTCGAGGCGGTCGGAGAGCCGCTGGTCGGTCTCGTCGAGGCGGCTGGAGAGCCGATCGTCGGTCTCGTCGAGCCGGACCGTCAGCCGCTGGTCGGCGGCGTCGAACCGGGCCGTGAGCCGTTGGTCGGTGGCGTCCAGGCGGGCCGTGAGGTGCCGGTCGGCCTCGTCGAACCGGGTGATCAGCCGCCGGTCCGTCTCGTCCATCCGGACGGCGAGCTGCTGGTCCTGCTCGTCCAGCCGGGTGGTGAGGTGCTCCGACAGGTCGCCGACCGCGATCTCGACCCGGCCGGTACGGGTGGTCAGGTCGGCCATCGACTTGTCGAGCCTGGTGAAGCGGCTCGCGGCGGCCTCCATGCTGGTGTTGAGCGTGGCCAGCTTGGCGGTGAAGTCGGACATTCCTTTCGTGAGGCCGTCCGTGGTGTCGAGCACCGTCTGCAGGCGGGTGAGCGCCTCGTCCACGCCCTCGCCCATCGTGCCCAGGTCGGCCCGCAGGTCGGGCAGGTCGGCCACGGGGGCGACGCGGGCGTCGATGTCTCCCACCCGCTCCCCGACGGCGTCCACGTGGTCGCGTACCGCCTCCACGTGCTGAGCCAGCCCCTCCGCCCACATCGGCGGCTTGGCGGTGATGTCGTCGAGCCGCCCGCTGACCGCCTGCAGCGTGCCGCTGAGGCCGCCGAGCTCGCGCTCGCGCACCTCGCGCAGCAGCCACTCCATGCCCTCGAGCCGCTGGCGGATCTCGTCCAGCACGGCACCCTGCGTGCGCTGCTCGTACACATGATCCTGCGAAGCGCGCGCCAGCAGGTCCCGCATCCTCTCGGAGATGCCGGACTGGCCTCCTGCCTGGAGAAGGGTGGTGTGGTTGGAATGATCCACCGAAAGCTCCTTTGGCTCGCCGACGGTCTGCCGCGCAGCGGTGGGATAGGTCCGATTTTCAGATGAACAAGCGGGTACGCGGAAAACGCATTAGGGGAGAACTCCCGACCGCCCACCTTAGCCCCTCGATCAAGGTCCGTCAGGGGCGAAGTGAAAGATCGAGGTTAACGGTTGAATGACCGGTTTAAGCAGGTGGAGAGGTGTCGCAGATGATGACCGATGGCTTGTCGAGGATCCGGGTAAGGATGATAGTTGCCGATTTTTCACCCTTTAGCCGGAGATCTGAACGGAGGCGCTCGATGTCCACGGCGGAGCCACGCTTCTTGATGGTGACATTTCCGACTTGTCGCTCGCGGAGTGCGGCGCGCAGCCTTTTCCCCGAGAACGGGATAACGTCCTCTATTTCATATCTGCTCGCCCATGGGGTGTCGATCGGGTCGTCACCGGTGATGTAGGCGATCATCGGGTCGAGCAGGCGCCCGTTCACGATTTCCGACACCTCGCCCACGAGGTGTGCCCGGATGGCCGCGCCGTCCGGCTCGTAGACGTACCTGCCGGCCGGGCCGACCGGGGCCTCGGCTCCCGTGGCGATCAGCGTGTGGCCGCCGGGCAGCAGGGTGGCGCGGCGCGTCGCCCCCTCCTGGCCGGTCCAGAGAACCGCCTCCTTGACCTCGCCCTTGTACGAGACCCACTCGGCCTCGGCGTCGCCGGGGATGAACTCGTACGGGATGCCCGGGGCGACCTTCACGCACGCCAGGGCGGCCCTGGAGACCAGGTCGAGCACCACCGGCCAGGGAGGGGAGTAGGCCATGGGGTCGAACGTCCTGCCCCGGCCCGTCCGCCTGGCCGGGTCGGCGAACAGCACGTCGTACTCCTCCGGCCGGACCTCGGCCGCGTCCCCCACGGACACCGTCACCCTGTCGCCCAGCCCGAACGCGTCGGCGTTGGCCCTGGCCACGGCGACGGTCAGCGGGTCGGCGTCCACGGCGTCCACGGCGCAGCCGGCGCGGGCCAGCGCGAGGAGGTCGCCGCCGATGCCGCAACAGGCGTCCACCACCCTGAGCCCAGGCCGGTCCGCCCCCGCGACGCCAAGCCCTCGCGGAGGTGCGCCGGCGCTCCCGGGCTCGCGCAGGGGGGTGCTCGTCCGCGTCCCGCCGGTCAGGCGGCGGGCGCGGTGGTCGGCGACCTCCATCCGCGTGGACTGCTCCAGGCCGTGCGGCGTGAAGTACATCCGCTCGGCGTCCTCGCCGAACTTGGCCCTGCCGCGCTCCCGCAGCCCCGCCTGGGTGAGGGCCGCGGAGGTGAGGGCGGCGTCGTACGTCCTGCGCAGCCTCGTGGCGGCGGCCACGGGATCGGTGCCCACCAGCTCCCGGGCCTCCGCGAGCGCCCGCTGCCCGCGCGGGGTCAGCAGCTCGTCGAAGGCGTCAAGGTCCACATCACCCGACGTTAGCGCCATGTCCGACCCGGTCGGACCGTGGGCGTAACGTATCTGGAGGGGGCAGCTTCGGTCTGATCGCTCTCAGCAGACGCGTTCGTGTTGACTGTCAAGCCCCTCTTGCATATGTTTCCTGTTGGCACTCTCCCCTTGAGAGTGCCAACGTGCGACGAGGCAGGTCTGACACCCGCGACGGCAGGCCCAGCTGGTCGCCTCTTCTAGATCATTCAAATCTGAAGGGGAGGTCCGATCGTGACGACCGCCACCAAGGTTCCCGTTAAGCCGCTCGGCGACCGCATTGTGGTTCAGCCGCTTGAGGCCGAGCAGACCACCGCTTCCGGCCTGGTCATCCCTGACACCGCCAAGGAGAAGCCGCAAGAGGGCAAGGTCCTCGCGGTGGGCCCGGGCAACTGGGATGAGGACGGCGACAAGCGGATTCCGCTCGACGTCTCTGAGGGCGACATCGTCCTCTACAGCAAGTACGGCGGCACCGAGGTCAAGTACGGCGGCGAGGAGTACCTCGTGCTCTCCGCCCGCGACGTTCTCGCGATCATCGAGAAGTAAGCCGGATGTGTCGAGCCCCGGGCGCTCTTGAGGGCGGCCGGGGCTTTCGACGCTAGGAGAGGACTTTCAAGCAATGGCGAAGATCCTGGAGTTCGACGAGGGTGCCCGCCGCGCGCTCGAGCGCGGTGTGAACGCTCTCGCCGACGCCGTCAAGGTAACCCTCGGCCCGCGCGGCCGTAACGTCGTCATCGACAAGAAGTTCGGTGCGCCGACGATCACGAACGACGGTGTGACCATCGCTCGTGAGATCGAGCTGGAGGAGCGCTACGAAAACCTCGGCGCCCAGCTCGCCAAGGAAGTTGCCACCAAGACCAACGACATCGCGGGTGACGGCACCACCACCGCCACCGTCCTGGCCCAGGCCATGGTCCGCGAGGGTCTGCGCAACGTGGCCGCCGGCGCCTCGCCGCTGTCGCTCAAGCGCGGCATCGACAAGGCCGCCAAGGCGATCAGCGACAAGCTGCTCGACAGCGCCCGCGAGGTGGCCGACAAGAAGGAGATCGCCAACGTCGCCACGATCTCCGCTCAGGACGCGCAGATCGGCGACCTGATCGCCGAGGCGTTCGACAAGGTGGGCAAGGACGGTGTCCTCACCGTCGAAGAGTCCAACGCCATGGGCATGGAGCTCGAGTTCACCGAGGGCATGCAGTTCGACAAGGGCTACGTGTCGCAGTACATGGTGACCGACCCCGAGCGGATGGAGTCCGTCCTCGAGGACGCCTACATCCTGATCAACCAGGGCAAGATCGCCTCCATCGCGGACTTCCTGCCGCTGCTGGAGAAGATCGCCCAGACGAAGAAGTCGCTGCTCGTGATCGCCGAGGACGTCGAGGGCGAGGCCCTGGCCGTCCTGGTCACCAACAAGATCCGCGGCACCTTCACCTCCGTGGCCGTCAAGGCCCCGGGCTTCGGCGACCGCCGCAAGGCCATGCTGCAGGACATCGCCATCCTCACCGGTGGCCAGGTCGTCAGCGAGGAGGTCGGCCTCAAGCTGGAGCACGTCGGTCTCGAGGTGCTCGGCACGGCCCGCCGCGTCGTCGTCACGAAGGACAACACCACCATCGTCGACGGCGCCGGTGACCCGCAGGCCATCGAGGACCGCGTCAAGGAGATCAGGCTCGCCATCGAGCAGTCCGACTCCGACTGGGACCGCGAGAAGCTGCAGGAGCGCCTGGCCAAGCTCGCCGGCGGTGTGTGCGTGCTGCGCGTCGGCGCCGCCACCGAGGTGGAGCTGAAGGAGAAGAAGCACCGCCTCGAGGACGCGATCTCCGCGACGCGCGCCGCGATCGAGGAGGGCATCGTCTCCGGCGGTGGCTCCGCGCTGATCCACGTCTCCAAGGGTCTCGACGACCTCGGCCTGACGGGCGACGAGGCCACGGGTGTCGGCGTCGTGCGCCGCGCCCTGGTCGAGCCGGCCCGCTGGATCGCCGAGAACGCCGGTCTCGAGGGCTACGTGGTGACGCACAAGGTCGCCGAGCTGGAGGCCGGCCACGGCCTCAACGCCGCGACCGGCGAGTACGGCGACCTGATCGCGCAGGGCGTCATCGACCCGGTCAAGGTCACGCGTTCGGCCGTCCAGAACGCCGCGTCGATCGCGGGCATGCTCCTCACGACCGAGGCGCTCGTGGTGGACAAGCCCGAGGAGGAAGCCCCGGCCGCCGGCGGGGGTCACGGTCACGGCCACGGCCACTGACCCGTCTCTTCGCTCGCCACGGCCCGCAACCCTTTTCGGGTGCGGGCCGTTCGGCGTCTCGGGCAGGGCTCAGCGCAGGCCGATGGCGCTCTCCCAGAACCAGTTCCAGCGGATCTCGTCCCGAAAGCGGGTCAGGCCGGCCTCGTACAGGACGCCGACAGCGCCGTTGCCGAGGAGCGTCATGTCGGAATATCCGGCGTGGTCGCCGTCGATCCGGACACCGGCGTTGTCGGTGGAGTTGTCGTAGTTCCGCCAGGTCGCGCCTTCGTCGAACGACGAGCGAACGTTCATGCCCACCGGGTTGTTGTCGGTCTTCGGGGTGGCGGGCGCGGACAGCAGGATCCGGGTGTAGGGGGCTTTGTCGCGCTGGCGCAGCAGGGCCGGGTGGGTGGGCGGCGCCGTGATCGCGCCGTCGGCCCGGAAATCGCCGTCGAAGGACTGGCCCCCGTCCGTGCTCACGCCCCGGGCCAGGCCGTGGACGGAGGTCTGGTCGTCGGGGACGGCGCCGTTGCGGGCGATCACGAGGATGCTGCCGTCGGTCCGCTCGACCAGGGTCTGCTCGCCGAGCTTCAGCACCGACTTGTCGTAGGTCGCGGTCGCGCCGATCCGCCAGGTCCCGCCGTGGTCGTCGCTGTAGATCAGCCGTACGCTCTGCGTGCCGCCCACGCTGAAGTAGACGGGCACCACCAGCCGCCCGTCGTGGGCGGGCTGCGTCAGCTGGATGCCGTGCCCCGGCCCCGTGGCGAACCAGTCCCCGGCGCCCGCGGGCGCCTTGATGACGCCCGACAGGTCCTTCGGGTCCGACCATTTGACGCCGTCGTCCGTGCTGACCTGGACCTTCGGCGTACGCGGCGTGGTCTGGGAGGCGGTGGGCTCCGAGGTCGTGAACAGGAACACCGGCCCGCTGGAGTCGGCGACCACGGTCGCGTTCCCCTGCAGGGCCGCTCCGGCCGTACTGGGCAGCACGACCCTGCTGGCGTCCCAGGTGGCGCCGTTGTCCGTCGAGCGCCGCATGACGACGTCGAACGCGCCGTGGTCGGCGCAGTTGTTCCTGTTGCGCCGTTCGGCGAAGGCGAGCAGCACGTTGTTGCTGGTCTTCACGACCGCCGGCAGCCGGTAGCAGGTGGCCTCCTGCGATCCACCGGCGGGAATCGACTTCCACAGGATCTGCTTGTGGAAGGTGTATGTGGGCGGCTGCGCGGCTGCCGCGGGTGATGCGGTGAGGGCCACAGCCAGGACTGCCCCGATCGCCGCGGTGAACGTTCGTAATGTGCGCATCAATGCCTCCATTTACGCGTTCGCGGTCATGATCGTCTCACTGCTTGAAGGATCCGGGCCGTTTTCTCGATCTTCTGCTCTCAGATCATCCGCGCGGTGCTGAGGTTCACCCACATAGGCGATCAAGAGCGCGGCCCTCGGCCCGGCCCAGGTTCTCGGCGAGGAACCGGCGGGCGTGGGTGGCATGGAGAAGGCCCTTGTCCCGGCCCGGGGTGACGCGGCGAGCCCGGCCTCGCTGGTGCTTCCCTGCGCGGTCATGGAGGCCGGCGCCGACTGTGGCGGCCGCTCGCGCTCCGCGATCATGTGCGCGCGATCGGCGAGGATCGCCTTGGTGAGGTCGCAGGTTCGGCGCTTTGGGGGGAAGTGGGGGAAAAGGTGGATTATTGGAGTAAACCGGCAGGGGGTGATAGACGTCCGGGGTCTGACAATTGTCGTGCATTTCAGGTTATGGGATGAAACATAATGTCACTAGATAAGCCTTAGTGTGGTCATTTGATTACTGCCCGTTATCGTCGCTTCAATGTGACCAATCCGTAGCCGTTCGCCATGACGACAGGCCGGATCAGTGCGGGCATCATGCCTATCGTGAGCGAGGGAAGCGTCGCCGACGCCAAAATTGGGGTAAGGCTCGCGTCGAGACTTCCGGCACGGACGGATGACTCCGACCTTAGGGAACTGACGAACCTCGCCGTGCAGGGAGATCGCAGTGCGATCGAATCCCTGCTCGGTGAGTTGCGTCCGATGGTGGTGCGGTATTGCCGCGCCCGGCTGGGCAGGGTTTCAGGGCAATATCACATTGCCGATGACGTAGCCCAGGAGGTGTGCATCGCGGTCCTGTCCGCGCTGCCGCGATACCGCGACATGGGGCGGCCGTTCGCCTCCTTCGTGTTCGGGATCGCCTCGCACAAAGTGGCCGACGCGCTGCGGAGTTCGGTGCGCTCGGCCGTACCGACTCAGGATCTGCCCGATGGGCCGGACGACGGGCCCGGGCCCGAGGAGACGGTGGTCCGCTACATCGAGGTCGAGCACGCGCGCAGGCTGCTGGCCAGGCTGCCCGAGAACCAGCGAGAGCTGCTGCTGTTGCGAGTGGTGTCGGGGTTGTCGGCCGAGGAGACCGGTAATGTACTCGGTATGTCACCGGGTGCAGTCCGTGTCGCCCAGCATCGGGCGCTGGCCAGATTGCGGCAGATGGCCGAGCTGGAGTCGGCTTGACGCCAGAGGAAGAGACCGACGCGCTGCTCGACGCGCTCGGCCGTGGAGAGAGGCCCGACTCAGGCGATCCAGCCGTGCGGTTGCTGGCCGTGCTGCTCGATGATGTCGGTCAGCGGCGTTCCTCCGTGTCGATGACGCCGTCGACATAGCCTCTGGCGTACTCCCAGCTGACGTAGTCGGCCGGGTCCGGATGAAAGGCCGGCTCGTGGACCTGCGGCTGGCCTTTCTCGATCATTTGTCGTAGGTTGCCGCGCAGCAGCTCCCAGTCGAAGAAGTGCTGCTCGCCGCATTCAGGGCAGTCGAGTACGAGACCCAGCACTCCCTGCGGTTCGAGCAGGGAGCGGAAGACCTCGACGTCGGCGAGGTCCGTGATGGCCTCGTCGCGTTCTGCCGCGGTGAGGGGTTCGGCGTCGTCGAGGGCGCCCATCGCCGAGGAAGGGTCGTTCGGGTCGTCCGCGAACGGGTCGCGGGGGACGTCTTCCAGCACCTTCCCACCATATGACCGAAGCGGCCCGAGCGGTGGACATTACCTCAGCCATCCGCGCCTGGCCGCCTCCACGCCGGCGTGGAAACGCGACTGAGCGCCCAGTTCGGACATGGCCTCCGCGAACCTCGCCCGGACCGTGCGCACCGAGACCCCCAGCTGGCGGGCTATGGAGTCGTCGCACATGCCCTGGGCGGCCAGCCGCAGGACCTGGACCATGCCGTCGCCCCTGCGGCCCCATGGCAGGGGTACGGCCCTGGTCCACAGCTCCCTGAACAGGGTGCGGAGCATGCCCACGACGATCGGCGTGCGTACGAGATAGAAGTTGTAGGCGTGGTCGGGCAGGTTGCCGCCCCAGAACGGGGGCAGGCCCGCGACCTCGGGCCCCGCGGTCATGAACCAACTCGGCACCCGGTCCAGCGTGCGTACCTTTCCGCCGGTCTCCAGCACCCGGGTGAGCTGGTCGCGTACGCCCGGCAAAACCAGGGTCGAAACCGGAATGATCGCGTGAACCGTGAGAAGTTTTCGTTCCTGCGCGTCTATCCAGAGTTCCGCAAATTTGCGCGCAAAATCAATCATCGTGCGTTCGTCGGGAACCGCGGTCAGTAATTCCATCGGCGGAGATTGCACCGCCATGCCGACCACGCTCTCGTACAGCACGTCGGCCCCGTTCACCATCTCCACCGTGAAGGTGCCGCTCTGGTAGTCGCGGCCGGCGTCGTAGTCGCGGATCAGCGACCGGATCGAGCCGAGCGCCGAGTCGATCCTGCGGCTCTCCTCCGCCAGCCGGTCGAGCCGCTCGGCGATCACCCTGCCGAGGGCCGCGGCCGGGTGCCTGGCCAGGTATTCCCCGGACTGCTCGTCGATCACGCCCAGCTTGACCAGGTCGTCGAGCTGGCGGCCGACCTTCTCGATGGGACCGTCCATGGCCTGCGCGAGATCGGTCCGGGTCGCCCGATGCAGGCGCAGGACCGCCGTGTACACCGCGCTCTGCGCCGGGTCGAGGCCCAGCGTCTCGAAAGGATCAGGCATGGTACGGGGCTCGTTGCGCATTATGGGCGGCTCCGTTGGGGGGACACGGGCGTGCCGTGAGGATAACCCCGCATTACGCTCGTGTCCCCCCGTTGCGGCGACTGGACGGAGCGCGGTGTGCAACTTCGTGCAATTGCACGTTTTCACATTGCGTTGTTCCGTTCAGTAACGCAGGCTTTACCTAGCGTCGGCATCCTGCAAGGGCTGAAGTGACGTCGGGCCATCAGGACGCGGAGGGGGGTTCGGTGGCGCCAAGCGCCGCCTCGACCCGGGTGCCGGTGGCCGAGGCACGGGACGGATCACCGACCGTCCCGTGCCTCGGCACTTTTCGATGCCGGGAGTACGACGGGCCGTGGGGGTCATCGTGCTCCCGGCATCGCTGTTCTCGCCGTCCCGGCCGTAGGCGCGCCTGGTGTGGGTGCTGCGGCGTGGTTTGGAGGCAGGGCCTAGACTTGGCTCAATCAGAGCGTCGGCAGGAGGGGGCCGCAGCATGTCCAAGTTCACCGAGATGGGTTTGACCTTCGATGACGTGCTGCTGGTGCCGGGATATTCAGACCTGCAACCAGGCGAGGCGGATACGAGGTCCCGGCTGTCCCGCGGCATCACCCTGTCCATCCCGCTGGTCTCCGCGGCCATGGACACCGTCACCGAGGCCCGCATGGCGGTCGCTATGGCCCGCCAGGGCGGCATCGGCATCCTGCACCGCAACCTGTCGGTCGAGGAGCAGGCCCAGCAGGTCGACCTGGTCAAGCGGTCCGAGGCCGGCATGGTCACCAACCCGGTGACCTGCAGCCCCGACGACACGCTGGCCGACGTCGAGAAGCTCTGCGCGACGTACCGGATCTCGGGCGTCCCGGTGACGGACGTGGACGGCACGCTGCTCGGCATCGTGACCAACCGCGACATGCGCTTCGAGGCCGACCATTCGCGCGCCGTACGCGAGGTCATGACCAAGATGCCGCTCGTCACCGCCCCGGTCGGGGTGTCGCGTGACGAGGCGTTCGCCCTGCTCCGGCGGAACAAGATCGAGAAGCTCCCGCTGGTCGACCCCGACGGCAGGCTGCGCGGCCTGGTCACGGTGAAGGACTTCACCAAGAGCGAGCAGTACCCGCTGTCCACCAAGGACGCCGACGGCCGGCTGATCGTGGGGGCGGCCGTCGGCGTCGGTGGCGACGCCGAGTTGCGGGCCAAGTCGCTGATCGAGGCCGGCGTCGACGTGGTGGTCGTCGACGTGGCCCACGGCCACTCCAAGGGCCTGGCCGACATGGTCGGCAAGATCAAGGCCAACAGCAAGGTCCAGGTCATCGCGGGCAACATCGCGACCAGGGCCGGGGCGCAGATGCTGGTGGACGCGGGCGCGGACGCGGTCAAGGTGGGCGTCGGGCCCGGCTCGATCTGCACCACGCGGGTGGTGGCCGGGGTCGGCGCGCCGCAGGTCACGGCCATCTACGAGGCCTCCAAGGCGTGCGGGCCGGCGGGCGTGCCGGTCATTGGCGACGGCGGCCTGCAGTACTCCGGCGACATCGTCAAGGCCATCGCGGCCGGAGCCGACACGGTCATGCTGGGTTCGCTGCTCGCCGGCTGCGAGGAGTCGCCCGGTGAGCTGATCTTCATCAACGGCAAGCAGTTCAAGTCGTACCGGGGCATGGGGTCGCTCGGCGCGGTGCGCAACCGCGAGCGCGGCGGCACCTCCTTCAGCAAGGACCGCTACGCCCAGGCCGACGTCGGCGGCGACGACAAGTACATCCCCGAGGGCATCGAGGGCCAGGTGCCCTACCGCGGCCCGGTCGCGGCCGTCGCGCACCAGCTCATCGGGGGCCTGCGCCAGGGGATGTGGTACGCCGGCTGCCGCACGATCACGCAGATGCACACCGACTGCGAGCTCATGCCGATCACGGCGGCGGGCCTCAAGGAGAGCCACCCCCACGACATCCAGATGACCGTGGAAGCTCCGAACTATCACAGAAGGTAAGTTCATGACTCAGCAGGTGGAGATCGGCCGGGGCAAGACCGGGCGGCGGGCGTACTCGCTTGACGAGATCGGCCTGGTCCCCTCGCGGCGCACCCGGGACCCGGAGGAGGTCTCGATCGCCTGGCAGATCGACGCCTACCGGTTCGAGCTGCCGGTAGTGGTCGCCCCCATGGACAGCGTGGTGTCCCCGGCCACCGCGATCGAGATCGGCCGGCTCGGCGGCCTCGCGCCGCTCGACCTCGAAGGGCTCTGGACGCGGTACGAGGACCCCTCGCCGCTGCTGGAGGAGTGCGCCGCGCTCGACGCGGAGGCGGCCACCAGGCGGCTCCAGGAGATCTACGCGGCGCCGATCAAGGAGGACCTGATCGGCCGGCGGATCGAGGAGATCCGGGCCTCCGGCGTGACCACCGCCGTGCGGCTGTCGCCGCAGCGCACGGTCCAGTACCACAAGACCGTGATCGACGCGGGTGTCGACATCTTCGTCATCCGCGGCACCACCGTCTCGGCCGAGCACGTGTCGGGCCGGGCCGAGCCGCTCAACCTCAAGCAGTTCATCTACGAGCTGGACGTTCCGGTCATCGTGGGCGGTTGCGCCACGTACACGGCGGCCCTGCACCTGATGCGCACCGGCGCGGCGGGCGTGCTGGTGGGCTTCGGCGGCGGCGCCTCGCACACGACGCGCAACGTGCTGGGCGTGGCCGTGCCGATGGCCACGGCGATCTCCGACGTGGCGGCGGCGCGGCGCGACTACATGGACGAGTCCGGCGGGCGCTACGTGCACGTGATCGCCGACGGCGGCATGGGCACCTCCGGCGACATCGCCAAGGCCATCGCCTGCGGGGCCGACGCCGTGATGGTGGGCTCGCCGCTGGCCAGGGCCGCGGAGGCGCCCGGTCACGGGTTCCACTGGGGTTCGGAGGCGCACCATCCTGACCTGCCGCGTGGCCGGCGGGTGGAGTTCGGGACGGTCGGCACGCTGGAGCAGATCCTGCACGGTCCGTCGAGCGTGGCGGACGGCTCGATGAACCTGATGGGCGCGCTCAAGCGGACCATGGCCTCCACCGGCTACTCCGACATCAAGGAATTCCAGCGCGTCGAGGTCGTGGTGGCCCCGATCCAGCGCTGACGCCCATGCCGGAGAGCGCGGTCGAGCGGGTGTTCCGCGAGGAGTACGGCAGGGCCGTCGCCGTGCTCGTGCGGGTCTTCGGTGACATCGACGTCGCCGAGGAGGCGGTGCAGGAGGCGTTCAGCGTGGCGGTGCGGCAGTGGCCGACCGCCGGGGTGCCGCCGAGCCCGGCCGGGTGGATCATCACGACCGCGCGCAACCGGGCCGTCGACCGGTTGCGCAGGGAGTCGGCGCGGCCCGGCAAGTACGCGCAGGCCGCGCTCCTGCATGCCCAGGACGAGCCCCTGGACGTGGGCCCCGTCCAGGACGACCGGCTGCGGCTGATCTTCACGTGCTGCCACCCCGCGCTCGCCGTCCACGCGCGGGTGGCTCTCACGCTGCGGCTGCTCGGCGGGCTGACGACGGCGGAGATCGCCCGCGCGTTCCTGGTGCCCGAGGCCACGCTGGCGCAGCGGCTGGTGCGGGCGAAGAGCAAGATCCGGGCCGCCGGGATCCCGTACCGGATCCCGGGGGAGGCCGATCTGCCCGAGCGCCTGCGCGCTGTGCTGGCCGTGGTCTACCTGATCTTCAACGAGGGGTACACCGCCGTCCGCGGGGACCTGTGCGCCGAGGCCATCCGGCTCGGGCGGCTGCTGGTCGAGCTCCTGCCGGACGAACCCGAGGTCACGGGGCTGCTGGCGCTGATGCTGCTGACCGAGTCGCGGCGCGCCGCCCGTACGTCCGAGGAGGGCGAGCTGGTGCTGCTGGGGGAGCAGGACCGCGAGCTGTGGGATCGCGAGCTCATCGCGGAGGGCCAGGAGCTCGTACGGCGCTGCCTGCGGCGGGACGAGCCCGGCCCGTACCAGATCCAGGCCGCGATCAACGCCGTGCACAGCGACGCGGCGAGCGCGAAGGACACCGACTGGCGGCAGATCGTGCGGCTCTACGACCTGCTGGCGGAGCTCGACCCGGGTCCGGTCGTGGCGGTGCACCGGGCGGTGGCGGTGGCCGAGGTGGAGGGGCCCGAAGTGGCGCTGGGGCTGCTCAAGGGGCCCGGCGACTACTACCTGTTCCACGCGGTGCGGGCCGACCTGCTGCGGCGGCTCGGGCGCGAGGAGGAGGCCGCGGCGGCATACGAGGCCGCGGCCGCACGGGCGGGCAACGAGGTGGAGCGGGACTTCCTGCGCAGGCGGCTGATCACTGGCGGGCGTACGTCATGACCACCGCCCCGTTGCCGTAGGTCTTCGAGCCGGTCAGCGTGAACGCCGTCGGCCGGAACTCGCCGTCGAACGCCGGGATGCCCGCCCCGGCCACCACCGGGTAGCACTTGATGATCAATTCGTCGATCTCCGGCAGCAGGGCGCCGGCCAGCTTGCCGCCCCCGCAGAGGTAGATGTCCAGGCCGTCCTCCTGCTTGAGCCGGCGCACCAGGCCGAGCGGGTCGCCGGTGACCAGCTCGACGGCCGGGTCCTCGATCTTCATGGTGCTGGACACGACGTACTGCCGCAGGTGGGCGTACGGGTTGGTCACGCTCTCGTCGATCTGGTAGCTGCCGCGGCCCATGAGCACCGTGTCGAAGCGCTGGTTGGGCGCGTCGACACCGAACGTGGCGCGGAGGTGGGTGGGGACGGTCTCGGGGTAACGGGCGTTGATGTCGGCCATCATGTCGTCGGCCCACGGGTAGAAGTCGAGCTCGCCGTTCGGCCCCGCGATGTAGCCGTCGATGGAGGTGGCGATGTAGTACACGAGCTTCCGCAAAATGACTCCAGATGAAGTACTATGGTTGAAGTGGTTTAACCGTAGTACTACAGATGGAGTGGTGTCAACATGGTCAGGCAGAACGTCGCCAGGCGGGCGGCGCTGGTCGATGCCGCGATCGAGGTGCTGGCCAGGGAAGGGGCCCGCGGGCTGACGTTCAGGGCGGTGGACAAGCAGGCGGAGGTGCCGCCGGGCACCGCGTCCAACTACTTCCCCAGTCGCGACGAGCTGTTCACCCAGGCGGGCGGCCGGATCTACGAGCTGCTGCAGCCGGACGCCGCCATGACCGCCGCCCACCTGAGCGGGCCGCGTGACCGCGACCGGGTGGTCGCGCTGATGCACGAGGTGGTGGATCGCGTGGCGGCGTACCGATCGGGCTACCTGGCGCTGCTGGAGCTGCGTCTGGAGGCCACCCGGCGGCCGGAGCTGCGGGCCGTGCTGACCGAGCGGATCCGTGCCGACGTGGACGCGAACGTGCGCAACCACCTCGAATCGGGCCTCCCTGGTGACGCGACGAGCGTGCTGCTGCTCTACCTCGCCATGAACTGGCTCGTCGTCGAGCGGCTCACGCTGCCCGACGTGTTCGGCGAGGAGGAGATCCACAAGCTCGTGACCAGCGCCGTTGAGCGATTGGTGCCCTAGCATGCGGGCATGGCCGACCTACGCCACACGCACGAGCTGGCCTTCGCCGGCGACGTCGTCATCAAGCGCTACATGGACAGCAAGCCCGGCGCGGCCGAGCGCGAGTGGCGCGCGCTGAACCTGCTGGCCGAGTACGCCCCCGGCCTGGCCCCCGAGCCGATCGCCTACGAGGACGGCGTGGTGACGATGTCCCGGATCGACGGGGTGTCGCTGCGCGGGCTGCTCGCGACGGCCGTGCACGTCTCGGCCCTGGTCGAGGCGCTCACCGAGCTGCACGCCGCGGTGCCGCCGCACGTGCTCCGGGCCGTCCCGCTGCGCCCGTGGCAGCTTGAGGCGCTCGCCGACTGGGCCGGGCGGCGCGGCGCGTGCTGGGAACCCAGGGGCCCGCTGGCGGACCGGGCGGTCAGGGAGGGCACGCGGTGGCTGGAGGGCTGGACGCCGGGCGAGTCGGGGGTGACGCCGGTGTTCGGGGCGGGTGACGGCAACCTGGCGAACTTCCTGTGGGACGGCACCCGCGTCCGCATCGTCGACTACGAGGACTCGGGGCGCAGCGACGTGGCGTTCGAGCTGGCGGAGGCGGCCGAGCACGTGTCGATGTGGGTGGACGGCGAGGTGGAGATCGCGCACCGCTTCGAGCTGAGCCCGCAGGAGGAACGGCGGATGCGCGAGTGCCGCAAGCTGCACGCGCTCGTCTGGCTGTTCCTGCTCTCGCACGAGCACCCGCGCAATCCGCCGGGCACCTTCGAGCGACAGGTCGAACGCGTGCTGGCAACATTGGCCACATGAGACCGGCGGAGCACACCGACAAGGACGCCGTGGAGCGGCTGGTCCACGACGCCTACTCGCCGTGGATCGAGATCGTCGGCATGCGGCCGCTGCCCATGGAGGCCGACTACGGCGCCCTCATCGCGGCCGGGCGGGTGCACGTCACCGACGAGCTCGACGGGCTGATCGTGCTCGTGCCCGAGGACGGCGTCCTGCTGGTGGAGAACGTCGCCGTGCGGCCCGGCCGCCAGGGCAAGGGGCTCGGGCGGGCGCTGATGGCGTATGCCGAGCAGGAGGCGCGCCGGCTGGGGCTGCCCGCGCTACGCCTCTACACGAACACCAAGATGACCGCCAACATCGCCCTGTACGAGTCGCTCGGCTACGTCGAGACCGGCCGCATGGGCGTCGAGGGCCGCTCCGCGGTCATGATGCGCAAAGGGCTCACCCCGTGAGGACGCCCAGCAGGTGGCTGACCTCCCTGGCCACCGCGTCCCGCCCGGCCTTGAGATATTTGCGCGAGTCGACCACGCGCTCGTCGTGGGCCAGGTAGTCGCGCACGGCACCGGTGAACGCCTTGTTCAGGTGGGTCGCGATGTTGATCTTCTTCATGCCGTTCCGCACGGCCTCGCGCAGCACGTCGTCCGGCACCCCCGACGACCCGTGCAGCACCAGCGGCACCGGCACCGCGGCCCGCAGCTCGGCGATGAGCCCCAGGTCCAGCACCGCGTCCTTGGTCGTCATGGCGTGCGAGGTGCCCACGGCCACGGCCAGGGCGTCCACGCCGGTCTTGATCACGTAGTCGAGCGCCTCATGGGGCTTGGTGCGCGCGCCGGGCGCGTGCACGCCGTCCTTGCCCCCGACCTCGCCCAGCTCGGCCTCCACCCACACGCCGCGCTCGTGGCACCACGCCACCACCTCGGCGGTCGCGCGCACGTTCTCGTCGTCGGGCAGGGCCGAGGCGTCGAACATCACCGAGCCCAGCCCCAGCTCCACCGCCTCCTCCACGAGCGCGCGGTCGGTGGCGTGGTCGAGGTGGACCGCGACCGGCACCTCGGCCCGCCTGGCCACCGCCAGCGTGGCCAGCGCGACGGGCTCCAGCGCGCCGTGGTAGCGCACGCAGTTTTCGCTGATCTGCAGCACCACCGGCAGGCCCAGGGCCTCGGCGCCGGCCACGATCGCGGTGGCGTGCTCCAGCTGGATCACGTTGAACGCGCCCACCCCTGCGGGCGACTGGCGGACGATGTCGCCGATGGCGGCGAGGGGCATGGCGGGCTCCTTACGTGATGATGATCTGGGGGTGTATGTCGGCGTACACGTCGGGGTCGAAGTCGCCGGCCACGGGCGCGGCCACGGCGGCCGCGCCGAGCGCCGCCGCCCGCCTGAGGCTGTCGGGCCACGGCGCCGACTCCACCAGGCCGAGTGCGAGCCCGGCGACCAGCGAGTCGCCCGCCCCCGTCGGGTTACCCCGCACGGTGTACGGCATGCGTGCGGTGAAAGTCCCTTCCCCGGTGACCGCCAGCAGCCCGTCGGCGCCCATGGACACCACCACGGCCCCGGCGCCCTGGCTCCGCAGCGCCCGCGCGCCCTCCGCCGGGGTGCCGCCGGGAACGGCCCTGGCCAGCTCTTCCCGGTTGGGCTTGACCACGGAGGGACGGCCCTTGGGGGCGTGGCGGAGCGGGTCGCCGTCGGCGTCGACGATGGCCGGGACCCCCTTGCCGGCGGCGATGGCCGCCAGCGTGGCGTAGGTGTCGGCGGGGACGCCACGCGGGAGGCTGCCCGAGATGACGACCGCGCCGGCGCCGTCGAGGAGCGTTTCGTAACGCCGTACGAAGCCCGCCAGCTCGGCGGTGGTGACCTCCGGGCCGGGCTCGTTGAACAGCGCCGTGCGGGTGCCCGGCCGCTCCGAGACGACCAGCGTCGTGCGGGAGTCGGCGGCGACGGGGTGCAGGGCGCAGGGCAGGCCGGCCGCTCGCAGGTCGTCCTCGATCGCCCGCCCCGTGGGGCCGCCCGCCAGCCCCGTGACCAGCACGTCCTGGCCCAGCGCGGCCAGCACGCGGGCGACGTTGACGCCCTTGCCGCCGGCGCGCCGGTGCACCGCGCTGACCCGGTTGACCCCGTCCCAGTCGACGTCGGGGACCTGGTAGGTCACGTCGAGGGCGGCGTTGAGCGTCACGGTGAGGATCATCAGGGCTCCGTGATCCAGACGCCGTCCTTCATCACCCCGGCCACCTCCAGCGAGTCGGACAGCACCACCAGGTCGGCCGCCTTGCCCACGGCGATCGAGCCGATCCGGTCGGCCAGGCCCAGCACCCGCGCGGGCGTCAGGGAGGCCACCTGGACCGCGTCGGGCAGCGACATGCCGACCTCCTGGACGCTGCGCCGGAACGCGACGTCCATGGTCAGCGTGGCCCCCGCGATCGAGCCGCCCTCGACCAGCCTGGCCACGCCGTCCTCCACCCGCACCCGCATGGGGCCGAGCACGTAGTCGCCGTCGCCGAGCCCGGTGGCCGACATCGCGTCGGTGATCAGCGCCGTCCGGCCGGGACCCGCCACCTCGTACGCCAGGCGCAGCATGGCCGGATGCACGTGCACGCCGTCGTTGATCAGCTCGACCGTCACCCGCTCGTCGTCGAGCAGCGCGGCCACCGGGCCGGGCGCGCGGTGGCCCAGCGGCGGCATGGCGTTGTAGAGGTGGGTGGCCACGCTCGCGCCCGCCTCGACGGCCTGGAGCGTCGTCTCGTAGTCGGCGTCGCTGTGCCCCACGGCCGCGATCACGCCCTCCGCGGCGGCCATGCGGATGACGTCGAGCGCGCCGGGCAGCTCGGCCGCGATGGTCACCATGCGGACGTGCCCGCGCCCGGCCTTCAGCAACGCCGTGAGCTCCTGCCGCGACGGCTCCCGCAGCAGCGTCGGGTCGTGCGCGCCGCAGCGGGCCTTGGCGATGTAGGGGCCTTCGAAGTGGATGCCGGCCAGCAGTCCTTCCTCGCAGAGCTCGGCCAGCGCGGCCGCGGCTCCGGTCAGCCCGTCGATCGTGTCGGTGACCAGGCTGGCCATCGTCGTGGTGGTGCCGTGGCGGCGGTGCAGCTCGACGGCCGTGCGCGCCTTGTCCTGCTCGCCGGTCGGGAACGAGCCGCCCGCGCCCCCGTGGTTGTGGATGTCCACGAACCCGGGTATGACGTGCCGTCCGCCCACGCTCAGGCCCTGACCCGGGGCGGATCCGCGGCCGACATGCGTGATGCGGCCGTCTTCGATGGTCAGCCACCCCTCGTGGACCCCCTCTGGGGTCACGATCCTGGCGTCGGCAAGAGTAAGGCTCATGAAGAAAGGATCACAGATCGCGTGAGGTGCATGGGCTCGTCGGGGTTCAGCCCCTGGGCGAAGGCCCGGGCGACGGCCACCCGCTGGGCGCGGATCAGCTCGGCCATGGGGTCGAGCGCGGTCTCGAAGAACGTGCCGCCGGTCTCCTCGACCTGCGCGCGCAGGCCCTCGGGGGCAGTGCCGAGCATCCACGTCACGCGTCCGGGCGCGGCGATGCTGATCGGGCCGTGCCGGTATTCCATCGCCGGGTACGCCTCCGTCCACGAGCGGGACGCCTCGCGCATCTTCAGCGCCGCCTCCTGGGCCAGGCCGACCGACCAGCCGGTGCCGAGGAAGCTGAACTGCCCGGCCTGCACCAGCTCGTCGGGCAGCGGCGCGGCCAGGGCCGCCTCGGCGTCCTCGACGGCTCGGCCGAGATCCTCGCCGAGGCTGGCGCGCAGCAGCGCCAGCTGCGTGGTCGCGAACCTGGTCTGCACGACCGACCGCTCGTCGGCGTAGTCGAGCACGACGACCTCGTCGGCGGCCGTCATGATCGGCGTGTCGGGGTCCGCGGTGATGGCCGTGGTCCTCGTGGTCGTCCTGGCCAGCAGCTCCAGCACCTCGGTCGTGGTGCCGGAACGGGTCAGCGCGAGCACGCGGTCGTACGAGCGCCCGATCGGGGCCTCGGAGGCGGCGAAGGCGTCGGTCTCGCCGTGCCCGGCCCGCTCGCGCAGGGTGGCGTACGCCATAGCGATGAACCACGACGTGCCGCACCCCACCACGGCGACCCGCTCGCCCGGGCGCGGCAGCGCGCCGGCGGGGACGCTCGCGATGGCGCGACGCCAGCACGACGGCTGGGACGCGATCTCGGCCTCGGTGTGGGTGGTCACCACTTGCCTCCCGACGATTGATTGTTTCTGCTGGTTTTATACCAGGAAAGTGCATTAATGGACACTGTTGGCCCTGGCCCGGCTGGTTGTGCCACGCTTGCCCTTGTCCCCATCGCCTAGGAGGCCTTGTGTCCCGCTACGACCGCTGGAACGCCATCCTCGAGCTGCTGGCCCAGGAAGGCAGGCTGTCGGTGGAGGAGGCCGCCCAGGCGCTCGGCGTCTCCACGGCGACGATCAGACGGGACTTCGATCAGCTCGCCCAGCAGCAGATGCTCATGCGCACGCGAGGCGGGGCGGTCGCGCAGAGCGTGAGCTACGACCTGCCGCTGCGCTACAAGACGGCCAGGCACGCCGACGAGAAGCACCGCATCGCGACGGCGGCGGCCGAGCTGGTGACGCCGGGCGCCGTGGTGGGGCTCAACGGCGGCACGACCACCTCCGAGCTGGCGCGCACGCTCGCCACGCTGTCCACCCTGGAGAGCGGGTTCACGATCGTCACGAACGCGCTGAACATCGCGGCCGAGCTGACCGTCCGCCAGCACGTCAAGATCGTGGTGACCGGCGGGGTGGCCAGGCAGCAGTCGTACGAGCTGATCGGGCCGCTGGCCAACGGAGTGCTGGAGCAGGTGACGCTGGACGTGGCCTTCCTCGGGGTGGACGCGCTGGACGTCGAGCTCGGCGCCTCGGCCCACCACGAGGGGGAGGCGAGCGTCAACCACCTGCTGATCAGCCGGGCCGCGCACGTGGTCGTGGTGGCCGACTCCTCCAAGATCGGAAAGCGGGCGTTCTCCCGGATCTGCCCGATCGGGCAGATCGACACGCTGGTCACCGACGCCCGGCTCTCCGACGCGATGGCCGCGGAGCTGACGGAGGCGGGCGTGAAGGTCGTCCGCGCCTGAGTCCGCGCGCCCTGGACGGCCGCGTTACAGCCCGACTGCCCCGCGGGTAGGTATCAGGCGCAGGCGACAAAGCCGTACCAGGGGGAAGATATGACGTCGGGAACGTGCGCGGCTCGGCTCGGGCCGGCGGAGCGGACCGAGGCCTTGGAGCGCATGGCCGGTCAGGTCTTCGACGTGGTCGTGGTCGGCGGCGGCATCGTGGGCGCCGGGATCGCGCTCGACGCCGCGACCAGAGGGCTCGACGTGGCCCTGGTGGAGGCCAGGGACTTCGCCTCCGGCACCTCCTCGCGCTCCTCGAAGCTCATCCACGGGGGTCTGCGATACCTGGAGCAGCTCAACTTCGAGCTGGTGCGCGAGGCCCTGCGCGAGCGGGCGCTGCTGCTGCAGCGGATCGCCCCGCACCTGGTCAGGCCGGTGCCGTTCCTCTTCCCGCTGACCCACTACGTGTGGGAGCGGATCTACGTCGGCGCGGGCGTGGCGCTCTACGACACGCTCGGCGCCGCGGCCGGGACCACCCGCGGCGTGCCGGGCCACC
Organism: Nonomuraea sp. NPDC050153; assembly: GCF_044460125.1. NCBI lineage: Bacteria > Bacillati > Actinomycetota > Actinomycetes > Streptosporangiales > Streptosporangiaceae > Nonomuraea > Nonomuraea sp. NPDC050153. Next base: position 268,324 of record NZ_JBITJQ010000006.1, on the reverse strand, counting down.
GGCACCTGTCCAGGTCGCGGGCACTGCGGCTGGCCCCGGCGCTCAAGAAGTCCGCCCTCACGGGCGCCGTCCAGTACTGGGACGCGCAGATGGACGACGCGCGCTACGTGGTGAGCCTGCTGCGCACCGCGGCCACCTACGGCGCGGCCATCGCGCCGCGGGCACAGGCGGTCGGCTTCCTGCGGGAGGGCGAGCGGGTCACCGGCGTACGCGTGCGCGACCTGGAGCTGGGCGACGAGCTGGAGGTGCGCGCCCAGCAGGTGGTGAACGCCACCGGCGTCTGGACCGACGACATCCAGGAGCTGGTCGGAGGCCGCGGCCAGATCCACGTACGCGCCTCCAAGGGCATCCACCTGGTGGTCCCGCGGGACCGGATCCACTCGCTGACCGGGATCATCCTGCGCACGGAGAAGTCCGTGCTCTTCGTGATCCCCTGGGGCCGCCACTGGATCATCGGCACCACCGACACCGACTGGAGGCTCGACAAGAGCCACCCCGCCGCCTCCCGCGCGGACATCGAATACCTGCTCGACCACGTGAACGCCGTCCTGTCCGTGCCGCTGACCCACGACGACGTCGAAGGCGTCTACGCGGGGCTGCGCCCGCTGCTGTCGGGCGAGTCGGAGGAGACCTCCAAGCTGTCCAGGGAACACGTGGTGGCGCACCCGGTGCCGGGCCTGGTCCTGATCGCCGGCGGGAAGTACACGACCTATCGGGTCATGGCCAAGGACGCGGTGGACGCGGTGGCGCACGGGCTGGACCAGCGGGTGCCGCGCTCGTGCACCGACCGCATCCCGCTGGCGGGCGCCGAGGGCTTCCAGGCGCTGTGGAACTCCAGATACCGCATCGCCCACACCTCGGGGCTGCACGTGGCCAGGATCGAGCACCTGCTGCAGCGCTACGGCTCGATGATCGACGAGGTGCTGGAGCTGGTCGAGCGCGAGCCGTCGCTGGGCAGGCCGGTGACCGGGGCCGACGACTATCTGCGGGCCGAGATCGTCTACGCCGCCACCCACGAGGGGGCCAGGCATCTCAACGACGTGCTGACCCGGCGTACGCGCATCTCGATCGAGACCTTCCACCGTGGCCTGGCCGTGGCGCAGGAGGCCGCCGAGCTGATGGCCGGGCCGCTCGGCTGGGACAGCGAGCAGGTGAAAAGGGAGGTGGAATACTACACGAAGCGTGTCGAGGCCGAACGCCGCTCGCAGCAGCAGGACTCCGACCAGGAGGCCGACGCGATCAGGCTCGGCGCGCCGGAGATCGTCCCCGTCGTCATCCCGGAGCAGTCATCATGAGCGAGCGCGGCGAGCCGTCGAAGAAGCTGTCCGACCCTCGCGAGCTGCTGGAAGGTTACCTCGACCACTACCGCGCGGAGATCCTGCGCCGGCTGGACGGGTTCCCCGAGCCCGAGATGAGCCGGGTGCCGTCCGGGTGGACGCCCTTGTCGATGCTCAAGCATCTGGCGTACATGGAGCGGCGCTGGTTCGTCTGGGACTTCGCGGGCGAGCAGGTCGAGGACGCGGGGGGCGACCGCGACGAGGACGGCGTGTTCGTCGCGGCCGAGTCGTTCGACGAGATCAAGGACTTCTACCTGGCGCAGTGTGAGCGCTCCAGGCAGGTGGTGGCGGGGGCGAGCCTGTCCGACGTGGCCTCGCGGATCGGCAGGTTCCAGCCGCCCAAGGAGCCGCCGACGCTGGGGTGGATCATGTTCCACGTCCTGGAGGAGTACATGCGGCACGCCGGCCACCTGGACATCGCCCGCGAGCTGGCGGAGTCATGAAAGAGGGAGGGGCGGCACGCGGCGCTGCGGGATCCGCGTACCGCCCTGTCCGGGATGGTCGGTCAGTACTGCGTGGCGTCGTGCACGTCGAGCAGGGGCTCCTTGACGCCGTCGCCTGAGTCGTCGGTCCAGTTGGTGTTACCGGTGGAGATCAGCTTGGTCCGTACAGCCAGGGAGCCCGCCCTGGTCGTCGGCTTGCGGGCGCCCGCGGTGAGGATGCCGGCCGCGCCCGCCACGTGGGGGCTGGCCATCGAGGTGCCGCTGATCGTGTTGTAGCCGCCGTTCATCCACGTCGAGTAGATGCAGGTGCCGGGTGCGGTGATCTCGACGGTGGCGCCGTAGTTGGAGTAGAACGCCGAGGTGTCGTCCTGGTCGGTCTCGCTGCGGCAGGAGAGCGTGCTGCCGCCGGCGCCGCCGGCCAGGCCGTCGTTGTCGGTCAGCGCCGAGACGGTGACCACGTCGGCGTGGTTGGCGGGGAAGAACGAGGACGTGTTCGCGTGGTTGTTGCCCGCGGCCACCACGACCACGATGCCGGCGTTGACGGCCCTGGTGATCGCGTTGCTGATCGCGCTGCTCGTGCAGCCGTTGCAGCCCAGGCTCAGGTTGATGACCTCGATGGTGGAGGCGCGGGCCACCACCCAGTCGATGCCCGCGGCGATCCCGGCCAGGGTGCCGGAGCCGGCCGAGTTGAGCACCTTCACGGCGTGGATGCGGGCGCCGGGAGCGACGCCGACCGGGCCGATGGAGTTGTCGATCGCGCCGACGGTGCCCGCGACGTGCGAGCCGTGGCCGTTGTCGTCGACGCCGGCGTTGTTCGTGCAGACGCCGGACACGCAGTTGGCGCGGGCGACGACGTTCAGGTCGGGGTGGGTGTGGTTGACGCCGGTGTCGATGACGGCGACGTCCGTGTCGATGCGCACGTCATCGGTGCCGTCGATGTCCAGGTTCGGGTTGCTGGGACCGAAGATGCGCCGCACGCCGGTGGGCGTGGTCTGCACGAAGGCGGTCACCTCGGCGTCGGGCTCGACGCTGAGGACGTTCGGGTTGCGCTTGAGCTGCTCGGCCGCACTGGCCGTCAGGCGGGCGGTGTAGCCCTTGAACGCGTGCTCGTAGACGCCGACGAGCTGGCCGCCGGCCTGGGACACCTGGTCCTGGGCGGCGGTGCGGGGGGCGGCCCGCATGGTCGGCTTGAGCTCGACGATGTACGTCCCTTCCGCGGCCTGGGCCTCTTGGGTGGCGGCGGAGACAGGCAGCGGCGCCATGGCTAACGCCATGGCGCTGACGAGCAATGCGAGCAGGGGGGTGCGTGTTCGCATCAGCTTGAGCCCTTCCTGTGTCGCGGACCCAGGGGAACTATGTCATGACAAATCCGCCGAGTCCGACATTACATGGTTAGTAAAGTTTTCATCAATTGTCGGATCTTGTCCATGAAAAAGGGTGCTGATTCCATACGAAATCAGCACCTTTTAACTAGGTATGTTTCAGCTCAGCGGAGCGGGATCCAGGCCTGTTGTGCCAGCGTCGCGGCGTCGTTGACCTGGATACCGTCGTACGAGAGCGTCCAGATCGAGTCGCCGATGACCATCGCCCGGTCGATCCCGCCCTGGTACTCGTCCTTGCCCGGGTGCTTGATCATGCCGAGCTTCGTCACGCCCGAGTCGTCGATCTTCAGGACGAGCCCGCCCGACTCGTTCTGCTGGTACAGCGGGATCACCGCCAGGCCGGTCTTGGGCCAGTACAGGAACGCGTGCGGGTCCCACTCGGCCGACGAGCCCGAGTCCTTCTGGAACAGCTGCGACAACCTGCGCGGACCGGCCGGGTCGCTGACGTCGAACAGCGAGACCTGCGTGCCCAGCGTCCTGCCCTTCTCGCTGGCCTCCTGGCCGATGCCGATCAGCCGGCCCTCGGCGCCGGGGTGCAGGTAGGCGGAGTAGCCGGTGATCTTCAGCTCGCCCGTCACCTTGGGCGCCGCCGGGTCGCGCAGGTCGAGCGTGTAGAGCGGGTCGACCTGCTTGAACGTGACGCAGTAGCCGACCGGGCCGATGAACCTGACCGAGTAGATGCGCTCGCCCTCGCCGAGGCCGCCGACCTCGCCCGTCTTGGCCATGGTGTCGGCCTTGAGCACGTACACGGCGCTGGAGCTGGTCTTGCCGTCGGGGGAGTTGAGCGTGGTGGCGACGCGCAGGTGGCCGTCGTACTCCGACAGCGAGTACTGGTTCAGCAGCCGGCCGGGGACCTTGCCCGAGGCCACGTAGGAGGGCGCGCCGGCCGAGGAGATGTCGAACCGGTGGACCTCGGTCTCCTCGGGCGGGAGCGTGGGCGTGGGCTCCGGGCTGGGCTCGGGCAGGGTGGAGGCCGTCGGCTCCGTGGGCGAGGGGCTGGGGGACTCGGAGAGCGGGGGGTGGGTGGGCGTGGGCTCCACGGCCGGGGCGACGTCTCCCGAGGCCGGCGGTGCGGTCGCCGGGGCGTCGTCCACTATCGGTTCACCGATCGCCACCGGCATCCACCAGCGCGGGTTGCTGGCCACGTAGAGGCTGCCGCCGGTGCCGTACACGATGTCGCCGTCGGCCGCCAGGCTGATCGGGTCGGTGCCCGCGGCGGTCACGCCCTGTGCGAGGTCGATGGTGTGCACGGTGAGCAGCGAGGTGCCGGTGTAGTCGGCCGGGTGGCTGATCCGCTCGCACTTCACCGAGTCCTTCTTGACGGTGCCGGACGCGTCGGTGATCTCGATCTTGGGGAGCCAGGCGTCCGCGGGGGCCTGGCGGACCGTGGCCTGGTTGCGCTTGAGGCGCTCGGCCTCGGAGACGTCGTCCTTGAACTCGGGGAACGCGATGTCCGGCTGGCTGCGGGTGACCAGCCTGACCGTGGAGCCGACCATCCTGGCGTCCACGTACGAGCCCTGCGGCTTGATCGTGCTCAGCACCTTGGGCCGGCCCGACAGGTCGACCAGCACGTACCTGGTGTCGGCCTGCGGGGCGAAGGCCATCCGCTTGTACATGATGTCGCCGCCGCGCATCAGCACCAGCGCGCGGTCGCCCGAGACCAGCAGGTCGGCGGGCGCGCCGCGGCCGTTCTCGCCCTCCGTCAGCTTGAGCGAGCCGGTGACCTTCCTGGTGGCGGTGTCGATGATCCGCAGGACGCCGTCCTTGACGGTGATGACCCGGTTGCCGTCGGTCTTGACCACGTCGGGCTCGTCGACGCCGGCCTCGTGCACGTTCGTCGTGGAGTGCTCGGGGGTGCTCGTCTTGGCGTTCGCGGTGACCGAGCGGGCGGCGTCCTCCATGTACGCGAGAGGCATGACGTTGTCGAACCCGTACGGGGTGACGCGCTGGGCGGCGTGCTCGCGCAGCCCGGACAGCAGGTCGTCGCAGCCGGTGTAAGCCACCAGGCGGATCGCGCCGAGCGGGCTCACCCTGGGCTTCGGCGGCGCGCCCGCGGTCGTGGAGGTGCAGGCGACCGCGGCCGTCGCGAGCGCCGCGACGGTCGCGGCCGTGCGGATCAGCGTCTTCATGCCCTCAAGACGGCTGCCCCGGGCGGATGGTTCAGGAGCCCTTGTTCGGGTTCACCGTGAAGACGGGGCTGAAGTCGATCTCGTCGGGCACCTCCAGCATCTTGCGCACCAGCTTTCCGTTGAAGTCGACCACCTGGACCTCGTCGTCGGCGCCGTTGTCCTGCTCCCAGCAGTAGAGGTGGCTCTCGTCGTAGAAGCCGAGGACCTTGTCGCACTCGGAGGAGAACTTGCGCAGGCGCTCGCCCGACTCGCTGTCCCAGATGCAGTGGTCGCCGTCGCCGCCGTTGGGGCAGTTGGTGACGAACGTCTTGCCCGAGGGCGAGAAGATGTCCTGCGTGCCGGCGGACAGCGTGCCGATCTCGTTCGCCGAGTGCGTGGCCTTGCCCAGGGAGTTGAAGAAGCGCAGGCTGCGGTTCTTCTCGTCGCCGTAGACGTTGACGGTGCCGTCCTCGGCGCCGTCGAAGCCGAAGGCCGTCTGGCGGATGGAGGTGTCGCTGACGTCGACCTGGGTGGCCTGCTTCCTGGCCACGTCTATGAGGACGAAGCCCAGGTAGAGCCACTTGCTCCCGACCTTGCGCTCGGTGTTGAGCAGGATCTTCGAGCCGTCCCTCGACCACGCCCTGATGCTGCTGATCAGCGGCTCCTTGACGGTCTTGATCGTCGTGCGCTCCCCTGACCGGCGGTCGGAGAGGACGATGTAGTCGAAGTCGTCGGAGCTGTAGCTCCGGCCCCTCTCCGCGAGGTAGCGGCCGTCGGGGGAGACCATCGACTCCCAGTTGCCGGCGTACTTCGTGAACGAGCCGCGCAGCGAGCCCCTGGCGTAGTCGATCCAGTCGTCCTTCTTCTTGTCGTAGATCTCGTAGGAGGTCAGCACGATCGCGTCGCCCGGGTCCTCGTAGAGCGAGATGCTCGCGCCGGGGAGCGCCTTCTTGACGCCCGTCGCCGGCACGGCCGCCTCGGTGGGGGACGGGCTGGCGCTCGTCCTGGACTTCGTCGAGCTGGGCCTCGGGGTGCGGGCCGGGCCGGCCAGCGACGCCTTGTCGATCTGGATGTACACGACCACGCCGGCCAGGATCAGCAGCGCGACCGCCACCGTGACGCCCGCGATCAGCGGCGCCCTGCTCTTCTTCCGCGGCGGCTGCTGCTCGCCCCAGCTCGGGTGGGTGGGCTGGGCATAGGGCGCAGGAGGCTGCCACGGCTGCTGGGGGGAAGGGGCGACGGAACCCGTGTGCGGGACCGGGCCGGAGTGCCCGCCGGGCCCCGGGTACGGGACGGGGCCTGATGGCGGGCCCGGCACGGGACCCGACGGCGGGCCCGGCGGCCCGGACGGTGGGCCCTGTGGCGACGCGAACGGAAGCGACGGGGCGGGCCCGAGGTTCGGCCCGGAATTCGGCCCGGAGTTCGGCCCGGGGTTCGGCCCTGAGTTCGGCCCGGCGCCCGGCGCCGGGTGCCGCAGCAGCCGCATCATGACCTGCTCGGCCGTCAGCCGCTGAGCCGGGTCCTTGGACAGGCACGCGGCCACCACGTCACGCAGGTGCGCGTCCAGCATGCTCAGGTCGGGATGCTGGTTGAGGACGCGGTTGATCACCGCGGGCATCGTGTCGCTGCCGAACGGCGCCTGCCCGGAGGCGGCGAAGACCATCGCGCTCGCCCACGAGAACATGTCGGCGGCCGGGCCGACCGTGTGCCCCATGATCTGCTCGGGCGACATGTACGCCGGCGTGCCCACGACCATGCTGCTGATCGTCGAGGTGGCGTTCAGTGCCCTGGCGATGCCGAAGTCGATCACCCGGGGCCCGTCGGCGCCGATGATCACGTTGGCCGGCTTGAAGTCGCGGTGGACGATGCCCGCCTGGTGGATGGCGGCCAGCGCGGTGGCGGTGTTGATGGCCAGCCGGTGCAGGACGGTCCCGGTGCGCGGCCCGTCCTCCGTCACGACCCGGTGCAGCGACGGCCCTTCGATGTATTCGCTGATGATGTACGGCCGGTCCTGCTCGACCCCGGTGCCGAGAACGGCGGCGGTGCAGAACGGCGCCACCTGCTGGGCCACCTGAACCTCGCGCATGAACCTCTCTGCGCTCACCTGGTCGCCCGACAGGTCGGGGCGCAGCCATTTGACGGCCACGCGGGAGTCATTGTGCCCTTTGGCGAGATAGACGACGCCCTGACCGCCCTCCCCGATCCGGCCGAGGAGATCCAGGCCCCCAAGCCGTTGCGGATCTCCGGGGCGTAGCGGCGCGAAGATTGCCATGTAGGGATTCTGTCGCTACGGCGCGAATCCGCAAAAACTACCCGTGGGTAGCCAGGCGGAATATCCTTCTGGCATGCACGTGACGTCCAGCGGTAGGACACGGCACATCGTCGCGCCTTTCACCGGCGAAACCCTCGCCGAGCTGCCTCTGTCGGACCCCGACGACGTCCGCAGGGCGTACGAGAAGGCCAGGGCCGCCCAGGTCGAGTGGGCGCGCAGGCCCGCGGCGGAACGGGCGAGACCGTTCCTGCGGCTGCACGACGCGATTCTCGACCGGCGCGCAGAGATCCTCGACATCGTCCAGAACGAGACGGGCAAGGCCCGCAAGCACGCCTTCGAGGAGGTGCTCGACGTCGCGGGCTGCGCACTCCACTACGCCCGCCGCGCGCCCGCCCTGCTCGCGCCGCGCGCCCGCAAGGGCATCTTCCCCGTCGCCACCCGCGTCGTGGAGCTGCGCCGGCCCAAGGGCGTGGTCGCGCTGATCTCCCCGTGGAACTACCCGCTCGCGCTGGGCGTCACCGACGCGGTGCCCGCGCTGCTGGCCGGCAACGCGATCGTGCACAAGCCGGACACGCAGACCGCCCTGTCCACGCTGTGGACCATCGACCTGCTGGCCGAGCTGGGCATGCCGCGCGAGATCTGGCAGGTCGTGCTCGGCGAGCCGGCCGAGATCGGCGACGCGCTGCTGGACGACGCCGACTACGTGGCGTTCACGGGATCCACGCGCGGCGGCAGGAAGATCGCCGAGGAGGCGGCCAAGCGGCTCATCGGCTGCTCGCTGGAGCTCGGCGGCAAGAACCCCATGGTGGTGCTCGACGACGCCGACCTCGACGTGGCCGTGCAGGGGGCCATCCGGGCCTGCTTCACGAACGCCGGGCAGCTCTGCCTGTCGATCGAGCGCCTCTACGTGCACGCGTCCGTTTTCGAGGCGTTCGCCGAGCGCTTCGTCGAGCAGGTCCGCGGCATGAAGCTGGGCGCGGGGCACGACTGGTCGGTGCAGATGGGCTCGCTCACCTCGCAGCGCCAGCTCGACACGGTCAGCGCGCACGTGGAGGACGCCCTGGCCAAGGGCGCGCGGCTGCTGACCGGCGGCCGGACCAGGCCCGACCTGGGCCCGCTGTTCTACGAGCCGACCGTGCTCACCGGCGTCGCCGCGGACATGGAGCTGTGCCGCAACGAGACGTTCGGGCCGGTGGTCGCGCTCTACCCGTTCACCTCCGACGACGAGGTGGTCGAGCTGGCCAACGACACCATCTACGGCCTGAACGCCTCCATCTGGACCTCCAGCCTCCCGCGCGGCCGGGCGCTCGCCGCCCGCGTCAAGGCCGGCACGGTCAACATCAACGAGGGGTACGCCTCGGCCTACGCCTCCTACGACGCCCCCATGGGCGGCATGAAGGCGTCGGGGCTGGGCCGCCGGCACGGCTCCGAGGGCCTGCTGCGCTACACCGAGTCCAAGACCGTGGCCTCGCAGGCGGGGTGGCTGGGCTTCGAGCCGCCGTTCGGGCTGCCGTACGAGAAGTGGGCCGGCGCCCTGGCCGGCACGCTCAAGACGATGCGGCGGCTCCGGATGAAGTGACGTCCGCGCCAGGACGGAATACGCCGCCGTGAGCCGGTGTCGTTGACGTCCATGGAGATTCGTTACCTCGGAGGGCCCACGGCGGTCCTGGAGATCGGCGGGGTGCGCCTGCTGACCGATCCCACGTTCGACGCGCCCGGCGACTACCCGATCGGGAACCGGGCGCTCACGAAGACCGCGGGGCCCGCCCTCGGCGCGGCCGAGCTCGGAGCCGTGGACGCGGTGCTGCTCTCTCACGACCAGCACCCGGACAACCTCGACAGGTCCGGGCGGGACTACCTGGCCTCCGTCCCGCTCGTGCTCTCCACCGCGTCGGCGGCCACGCGGCTGGGGGCCTCCGTGCGCGCGCTGCCCAGCTGGACGTCCGTCACGGTGGGCGACGGGCTGCGGGTGACCGGGGTCCCCGCCCAGCACGGGCCCGACGGGACCGAACACCTGGTGGGCGAGGTGACCGGGTTCGTGTTCGGCGGTGACGGGCTGCCGACCGTCTACGTGAGCGGGGACAACGCCTCGCTGGACGTCGTACGGGAGATCGCCGGGCGGTTGGGCCCCGTGGACGTGGCGCTGCTGTTCGCGGGTGGGGCGCGCACGCCGCTGGTCGACGGTTACCTGACGCTGACCAGCGACGACGCCGTGACGGCCGCCGAGATCCTGGGGGCCAGGCACGTGGTGCCGCTGCACTTCGAGCACTGGGCGCATTTCACGCAGGGGCGGGACACCGTGGAGGAGGCGTTCGCCGGGTTCGGCGACCGGCTCCGGCTGCTCGCTCCGGGCGAAAGCACCCGGATCCCCTGACCCCCGCTGGATCGGTCGGCCCGCGGCGAACGGCGTCGCCTGGCCCGCGCCCGCCTGGCAGGGTGGAGGCGTGAGCTGGAACGCGCGGGCCCTCGACGTGCTGGCGGCGGGGGAGCCCACCCCGCTGATCGACTTCCCGGTGCCGGCGCCCGGGATCAGGCTGCTGCTGAAGGACGAGTCCGCGCAGCCGACCGGGAGCCTGCGGCACCGCCATGCCAGGGCGCTGTTCCGGCAGGCCGTCCTCGACGGGCTGGTCACCGAGGGCACGACCGTGGTGGAGGCCACGGGCGGCAACGCGGCCGTCGCGCAGGCGTGGTTCGCCCGGCGGCTCGGGCTGCCGTACATCGTGGTCATGCCGGGCGAGCGGAGCCCGGCGCGGGCCCGCGCGGTGGAGGCGCTGGGCGGGGAGTGCAGGTTCGTGACGCCGCCCCTGGCGATCTACGACGCGGCGCGCGAGATCCCGGGCCATTTCCTCGACCAGTTCGGGCGGGCGGCCGAGCACGACCTGGGGGCGGAGCTGTTCGCCCAGGTGCGGCCCGACTGGGTGGTGACGGGCGCGGGCACGGGTGCCACCTCCACCACGCTCGGGCGGTGGGCCCGCGATCATGACGTGCCCTGCCGAGTCGCGGTGGCGGATCCCGATAATTCGGCATATTTCCCGGGCTGGACGCTCGACGTGCCCGACTACGCGACCGGCATGCCGTCGCGGATCGAGGGCATCGGGCGGCCCCGCGTCGAGCCGGGGTTCCGGCCTGACCTCGTCGACCTCGTCATCCCGGTGCCCGACGCGGCGAGCGTGGCGGCGGCCCGGCACATCAGGGCGGTGACGGGGCTCGCCGTGGGCGGTTCGTCGGGCACGGCGCTCTGGGCGGCGCTGGAGCTGGTCGAGCGCATGCGGGCCAGGGGCGAGAGCGGCACCGTGGTGTCGCTGGTGGGCGATGCCGCCGACCGGCATCTGACGACCTGCCACGACGACGCGTGGGCCGCCGCCAAAGGGCTGGACGCCGGACAATACGCCGACGAGCTGCGGCGCCGCACCAGTGTCTGAACGGGCTCAGGTCAGGGGATGGCTGACCCAGACGTTCGGCTCGACGTACACGGCGTGGTCCTGCTCCACGTCGCAGTGCACCGGGCTGAGCGCGCCGGGCACCTCCACCGGCCCCGGACGGTCGAAGGGCAGGTCCGTCCACCGCCGCCACTCCGCCAGCGTGCCCGCCACCACCATCGAGCGCGGCGCCACCTTGACGATCTTCGCGCCCGCCCGCACGTGCACCCGCAGCCAGGCGTCATGGGGCAGGCCGTCGGCGCGGGTCCTGAAGGCGTAGTCGGCCATGGGGGTGCGCGGTTCGAGGTGCTTCCTGTTGGGCCTGACCGGCGCGACCAGCTCGCGATGGCCGAGGGCGGCGGCGCGCTCGCGCATGGCCGCGAGCATCAGGGAGGAGAGCCCCGTGCCCTGGAGGTCGCGGCGGACGGAGATCTCCAGGGCGGAGATGCCGTCGGGCTTGTCGCCGCGCTCGCGGGCCAGCCAGCCGGACCTGATCACGCCGTCCCACCCGTCGTCGGGCAGTTCGGAGCCCTCGGCGAGGAACGGGATCATGCACGCCCGCGCCGCCAGCCGCCCCGGCTCCTCGTCGGAGTCGGCCACCAGCACGTACTCGGCGTAGGTCGTGGTGGCGAACGGGTAGAACAGGTCCGCGATCGGATCTTCGAGCATGAAATCGTGCCACGTATGGTCCATCTCGAACAGCGACGGCGCGAACTCGGGACGCTCCGCGAGCGTCGTGATCTTGAGGGCCATGGGGATCATTCTCACATTACGGGCGACCGGTACGCGCTCGAATAAATCAGGACGAATGGGGGTGCGCTAGCGTCGGCCGCATGACAGAACTTGACGCCAGGCTGCGGGCCATCACCGACCTGATCGTGGCCGAGGCGCGCGAGGGCGGCGGCAGGCACGAGTACGACGGCCGGATCCAGGACCTCTCGCCTGAGGGCGTGCGGGCCGGGCTGTCGCGGCTCGGCGAGGGGCCGCTGCCCGCGGACGCGCATGACGCCGAGCACCTACAGGTGTTCGAGCAGAGCATGCGCACTCAGTTCGGCGAGCTGGAACTGCATCGAAAGAACCCGCTGATCCACCTCTCGAACCTCGACCTCGCCTGCTACGACCGCGACTACGCCCCCGAGGAGGAGCGCGTGGCGGCCAAGGCGGCCCATCTCGCGCTCTGGCCCGAGGCGGTGGAGCAGGCGATCGACTCGCTCGACCAGGTCCCGGCCCCCGTCGCGCAGTCCCTGCTCGCCGCGACCAAGGGGCTGGCCGCCGGGGTCACCGACGAGGCCGCGCTCAAGGCGCACGCCCGGCTCGTGGCGCACGTCGAGCTGGCTGCGGCGGAGGGCGACCCCGACGCGGCGCTCGGCGGCGAGGCGCTGGCCAGGCTCATGGGCACGGCCGAGGGCCTGCCCGTCGACCTGGGCAGGCTCGCCGAACGCGCCGACGCCGAGCGGGACCGGCTGATGGGGCTGCTCGCCGAGTCCTGCGCCAAGCTGGGGGAGCGGGACAGGGCGCCGCTGGACGTCGTACGGGAGCTCGTCAAGGACCATCCCGACGCCGAAGGGGTCATCGAGGCGGCGCGGATCGGCACGGAGAAGGCCATCGCGTTCACCCGGGAGAAGGACCTCGTGCCCTACCACGACGGCGAGTGCCTGGTGGGGCTGGCGCCCGAGTCGCGGCGCTGGGCGATGGCGATGATGGCCTGGAACTCGCCCGGCGAGCCCGAGGGCCCGTCCTGGTACTACATCACGCCGCCGGACCCGTCCTGGCCGGAGCGGGACCAGGAGGAGTGGCTGGAGGTCTTCAGCCACGCGACGCTGCCGGCGATCAACGTGCACGAGGTCGCGCCCGGGCACTTCTCGCACGCCCGCGCGCTGCGGCGGGCGAAGTCGGACGTGCGCCGGCTGCTGCAGTCCGTCGCGTTCATCGAGGGTTGGGCGCACTACGCCGAGGAACTGTGCGTGGAGGAGGGCTTCGAGCCGGACGACCCGCGGTTCGAGATCGGGGTCTGGGTGGAGGCGCTGCTCCGCGTCACCCGGCTGGCCTGCGCGATCGGCGTGCACACCGGGCAGATGACGGTCGAGGAGGGCGCCCGGCGCTTCGAGTCCGACACGCACCTGGCCGGGCCGGCCGCGCTGTCCGAGGCCAGGCGGGCGACGTTCGACCCGACGTACGGGCGTTACACCTGGGGCAAGCTGCTCATCCTCGACCTGCGGGAGCGGGCGCGGGCGGAGTGGGGCGCGGGCTTCAGCCTGCAGCGCTACCACAAGGCCCTGCTCGACCTCGGCTCGCCGCCCCTGGGCCTGCTCGACCGCATCCTCTAGGCCCCGGGCCCCTTCTCCTCCCCTGAAGGGACACCCGAAGGGACCTCGGCCGGACACCCTCCCCCTCTACTCCCGCAGGGACCCCAGCCGGAGCGAGGGGGAGGGACGGCATTCTCCGAGCGTTCTCTAGGGCGGCGGCGGCCCGTCCGGTAGCGTCGATCACGAGCGAGGGGAGGATGATCCTGTGCGGGAGCTCTCCGGCAAGGTCGCCGTGGTGACCGGCGCGGCCAGCGGCATCGGGCGGGCGCTGGCCCTCAGGTTCGCGGCCGAGGGCATGACGCTGATGCTCGCCGACGTCGATCCCGGCGGCCTCGCCGAGACGGCGTACCAGGCAGGCGACGGCAAGGTGCTCACGCAGGTCACCGACGTCTCCGACGCGGCGGCCGTGCGGCACCTGGCCAACCGCTGCTTCGGCGAGTTCGGCGCCGTGCACGTCCTCTGCAACAACGCCGGCGTCTTCCAGGGCGGCCGCATGTGGACCCGCGGCGAGGAGGACTTCGCCTGGCTGCTCGGCGTGAACCTGTGGGGCGTGCTGCACGGCATCCACGAGTTCGTCCCGCGCATGATCGAGCAGGACACCGAGGGGCACATCGTCAACACGGTGTCGGTGGCCGGGCTGTTCACCTCGCCGGGATCGGGCGGGTACGCGGTCACCAAGTACGCCGCGATGGCCGCCTCCCAGGCCCTGGCCGAGGATCTGGCCGCCACGGGCTCCAAACTCCGCGTGACCGCGCTGTGCCCCGGCGCGGTCAGGACCCGCATCGCCGACTCCGAGCGCCTGCGCCCGTCCAGCCTGGTCACCACCCCCACCCAGGACGAGGCGGACGCGCGGGCGTGGGTCGGCCGGGCGGCCGAGCGCGGCATCGAGCCGGCCGAGGTGGCCGGCCTGGTCGTGGCGGCCATCCAGGAGGAACGGTTCCTGGTGCTGACCGATCCCGAGCACGCCGCCCGGCTGCGCCTGCAGACCGAGACTCTGCTCACCGGGAACCTGCCGCCCTACCAGTGATGTTCGTGGGCCAGCACCCGGACCACCCTGCCGCTGTGCGGTCTGACCAGCAGCCGGACGTGGTCGCCCGGCAGCACGTCCCGGTAGAGGCCCTGCGTGACCAGGAACGACCTGGCCTGCTCCGAGCTGCCGTCGTGTACGGCCACGTGGTAGGCGCGCGTGCTGCCGGTCGTCCCGGGGTCCGCGTCGACGACGGCCCAGCGTTTGACGACGTAACCGGAGATCTCCTGCCGGTTGGGGCCGGGCGCGGCGGATCCGGGCGGCCTGATCTCGACGCCGTGCCAGCCGCTGCCGGTGAAGATCCACTCCTGCTCGGGATCGGTCGGCTCGGCGTCCGGCCCGGCGATCTCCAGCCCCGCCGGGGTCAGCAGGAACCCCCGCCCCGCCATGAGCAGCCCCACCCCGGCCACGAACGACACCATCGTCGCGATCATCCCCGGCCACGACAGCCCGGCCGCGGAGACGGTGGCGTACCAGGGGATGAACAGCGCCGCGGCCATGAGCACCGGGACGATCATGGTCGGCCAGCGCCGCCGCGCCAGGCCGAGGTCGATGGCGGTCTGCCGGACCAGCGGGACCAGGCCGCCGTCCAGGTCGGACCCTTCGGGCATGACGGCCATCACGGGCGCGTATGGCTTGCCCGCCAGGCAGGCGGCCACCCGTTCCAGGACCCACCGCTCGTACGGGAGGAGCGGCTCCTGCCTCGCGGACGCCAGAGACAGGCGGTCGCCCTCGATCGCCAGCCATCCGCGCGCGGCCAGCTCGAACAGCGCCGAGTGGAACACCTCCTGAACCCGCATACCCCGTAACAGCTCGACCACGGCCGGTGGCGTCTCGTGGCGCGGCGCCCGCTGCGGGCGTTCGCGGCTGGACACCTTGAAGGCGGCGGCCAGCGTGGCGGCCCACAGGGCCCACGCCGTCGCCGGCCAGACAAGATCCATTGTTCTGTGTTAGCACGAGTACCGGTGGCAGGCCAGGCGTAATGCACAAGGCCGATAGACTGTAGTCACCGCATATCGCCTTTGGGGGGTTCTCACGGTGTCTGAATTCGACACAGTGCTCGTGGTCGACTTCGGCGCACAGTACGCGCAGCTCATCGCCAGGCGTGTGCGCGAGTGCCACGTCTATTCCGAGATCGTGCCTTCGACCATGCCGGTCGAGGAGATGATGGCCAAGAACCCCAAGGCGATCATCCTGTCCGGCGGGCCGTCCTCGGTCTACGCCGAAGGCGCGCCGCCGGTGCCGCACGGGCTGTTCGACACGGGTGTGCCCACGTTCGGCATCTGCTACGGCTTCCAGGCCATGGCGCAGGCGCTGGGCGGCGAGGTGGCCCGCACGGGCGTGGCCGAGTACGGCGGCACCGCGCTGGACGTGGTCGAAGAGGGTGTGATCTTCGCCGGTCTGCCGGCCGCCCAGACGGTCTGGATGTCCCACGGTGACAGCGTCGCCGCCGCCCCCGAGGGCTTCACGGTGACCGCCTCGACGAGCGAGACCCCGGTCGCCGCCTTCGAGCACCCCGGTCGCGGCCTCTACGGCGTGCAGTTCCACCCGGAGGTGCTCCACTCCGAGCACGGCCAGGTCGTGCTCAAGCACTTCCTCGACGCCGCCGGCTGCCGCCCGGCGTGGACCATGCTGAACATCGTCGAAGACTCCATCGACGCCGTGCGCCGCCAGGTCGGCGACGGCCGGGCGATCTGCGCGCTGTCCGGCGGGGTCGACTCCGCGGTGGCCGCCGCGATCGTCCAGCGTGCCATCGGCGAGCGGCTGACCTGCGTCTTCGTCGACCACGGCCTGCTGCGCAAGGGCGAGGCCGAGCAGGTGGAGCGCGACTTCGTGGCTGTCACGGGCGTGAAGCTGCGCGTGGTCGACGCCGCCGACCGCTTCCTGAAGGCGCTGGAGGGCGTCTCCGACCCGGAGGAGAAGCGGAAGATCATCGGCCGCGAGTTCATCCGCGTCTTCGAGGACGAGCAGCGTGCGATCATGGCCGACGGGCCGGTGGAGTTCCTGGTCCAGGGCACGCTCTACCCGGACGTGGTGGAGTCGGGCGGCGGCACCGGCACCGCCAACATCAAGTCCCACCACAACGTCGGCGGCCTGCCGGAAGACCTCCAGTTCAAGCTGGTCGAGCCCCTGCGCGCGCTCTTCAAGGACGAGGTCCGCCGGGCGGGCGAGGAGCTGGGGCTCCCTTCCGCCATGGTGTGGCGCCAGCCCTTCCCCGGCCCCGGCCTCGGCATCCGCATCGTGGGCGAGGTCACCCGCGAGCGCCTTGACCTGCTGCGCGAGGCCGACGCGATCGCCCGCGAGGAGCTGTCCCGCGCCGGCCTCGACCGGCAGATCTGGCAGTGCCCGGTGGTGCTGCTGGCCGACGTCCGCTCGGTGGGGGTGCAGGGCGACGGGCGCACGTACGGGCATCCGGTGGTGCTGCGGCCGGTGACGTCCGAGGACGCGATGACGGCGGACTGGGCGCGGGTGCCTTACGACGTGCTGTCGCGCATCTCCACACGGATCACGAACGAGGTTCGGGAAGTCAACCGGGTGGTGCTCGACGTGACGAGCAAGCCCCCGGGCACCATCGAGTGGGAGTAGTTCTTCGCTAGCGGGGGCGGGACCGGGCGGGGGCCTGGGGCGGGGTAGGCCGCTCGGGGCTCAGGCGGTGCTTGGGGCTCAGGCGGTGCTCGGGGTTCAGGCGGTGCTCGGGGTTCAGGCGGCGATCGGGGCGAGGGTGTCGACGGGAGAGCCGGGCTCGGCGTGGGC
This sequence comes from Nonomuraea sp. NPDC050153, assembly GCF_044460125.1. Lineage (NCBI taxonomy): Bacteria > Bacillati > Actinomycetota > Actinomycetes > Streptosporangiales > Streptosporangiaceae > Nonomuraea > Nonomuraea sp. NPDC050153. The sequence goes on along the minus strand of NZ_JBITJQ010000006.1, from coordinate 251,276 downwards.
GAACGCCGGCAGCTCGAACCAGATGGCCTTGCCGCGATCCGTACGGACGCCGCCCCAGCAGCAGGAGAGCATGTCGACCAGGAACAGCCCGCGGCCGCGCTCGGCGTCGGCGTCCACGACGCGCATCCGGGGCAGTTCGGGGTCCTCGTCCTCGATCTCGCCGCGCAGCAGGCCGTCCTCGGCGGAGAAGCTGAGGCGGACCCGGCCGTACGCGTGATCGAGCGCGTTGCCGGCCAGCTCGCTGACGAGCAGTTCCGCGACTTCCGCCTGGTCGTCGAAGCCCCAGTCGGTGAGCTTCTCACGGGTCAGCCGGCGAGCCTCGCCCACCGAGCTGAGGTCAGGCGAGAGCCACCACGAGGCCGTGCGGCGCGCCGTGCGGCGTCCGGTCACCGCCGTCAGGATGTTGCTCATCGAAAGCCTGTTCATGTCCTGTCCTGGGTGGCAGTTGGGCTGCCCTTGCCTCTCGTTCCGTGAGCTTGGGTTGCTCACACCATCGAGAATGCCTCAGTGAGGTGCCTCACGAAGAGGTGAGAACTCCCCATATAGGTACCTATTCCACCTACGTAGGTGGCGCACGGCAGGGACCGCGGGTGCCTGCTGATGCCTGAGGTGCCGGTGAGGCGACTCAGGGGGACCCACACGGCGTTTCGGCAGGATGGACCTTCACGGTGTGGGGCTCGGCGCCCTTGACCGGGCAGAGGCGCACGACGCTCGGCACCGAATCGTCGCGGTTGCCGTAGTTGTCGAAGGTGATGTTCCCGCTGGCGCCGGCGACCGCCGCCCCGCCCCGGACGAACCCGCCCAGCGCGGTGTTGACCCGGGAGGACGTGACCGGCTCCCGGGCGGTGAGCGTGTTGACGGCGCCGGCGACGGCGGCCATGCCGTCGAACCCCGCGATAGCCCACCCGCTGGTCAGGTGGGTGAGGTCGAAGCCGAGCGTGGCGAACGACTGCCGCAGCACCGCCATCCCGCCGTTCTTCGGCAGGAGGTCGGGGTCGGCCAGCGGAGTGTAGACCAGCCGGACGGTCCCGTCCAGGAACGTCGGCGTGCCGAGGGCCGCCACGCGCTGCTGTTCGAGGTTCGGGTCGACCTCCTTGGCCCGCATCCGGGCCGCGTCCGAGGTGCTGACCACGGTGATGCTGGTGAACTGGCACTGCCCGCGATCGGACTGGTCGGCGATGCTCTTGAGGAACTGGGCCAGATGGCTGGCCCGCGCGGCGTAGAAGACGCTCACGGGCCCCGCGCTGGCGCAGATGCGCTGCGCGGACTGCTTCACCGTCGCCGAGTCCCCGGAGTCGAACTTCACCTCCTGCAACGGACGCGACTTCGAGCCGAACCTCGCGTGGACGAGCGGGAGCGTCGTGCACGTGTACGGGTCGTCCATGGTGATCGGCGTCATGACGAACTTGAGCGTCTTCTTGCTCGGCTCCAGGTATTTGGCGAGTTGCTCGATCTGCACCGCGTTGCGATAGGCGACACGGCTGAAGTATCCCTGGCCGATGCCGTTCTTGTAGGTGTGTGACGGGTTGCAGCGGCGGAAGTCTGGGTTGTCCTGCTGTGAGCCGTTCCCGTCGAAGCCCTCGGCCGTGATCACGTTGCCCATCATGGGGATCCGGTGCTGTGCCAGCACCCGGGCGGCGTCGGCGGTCTGCTGGAGGCTCAGCCCCATGCCGACGACGGCCACGACGCCGTCCTCGGCGAGCAGTTCGGCCGTCTCGACCGCCGCCTGCTCATCGGCGCCCATGTGGGCCACCCGGAGCCGGATCGGGTGCACGCACTCGGCCTTGTTCGCGTTGGCGCTCGCCTGGCCGGCGACGATGCCTTCGAGCTGGTGCAGCACCCGGCCGCCGCCCTCCGCCGACGTCAGCGTCATGAGCGCGCCGACCGTCACCGCCTTGGTGTCCTTGGCGCACGAGCCGTCGGCCGCGGCCTCGTTCTGCTGCGCGATCTTGCCCATCACGGAGGTCAGTTCGGGACGGCCGAAGGCGTAGGGCCCGTCGCCCAGGCCGACGCACTCGCCACCCTGCTCCCACACGCCCCACCACGGCTGCCACCCGCAGGAGAGCCGGTCCTTCAGCCAGGGAACGCCGATCAGCCCGACGGGGACCAGGACGCCGAGGGCCGTGACGACGGCGGCCAGGCGCCACCAGTGCCGGAGCCTGCGCGGGAACCGCCTCGGATGCGGCCAGATCCTCCCTATGTACATGGGGGCGTCGTCCATGGTTGTCGGCTCCAGTCGGGCGGATCCCCGCGCGGGCGCGGGGGCGCGTGGTCACTTCAGGGCGTCGGCGAGGGTCTGGAAATGCTGGGCGCGTTCGGCGAAGGGCCGGGAGTCGGCGTCGGAGAGCCGCCGGCACGCCTCGGCGGCGACCGTGTAGTGGCCGCGGCGCGCCCCCCGGTCGCTGAGCAGGGGGTCGGCGAGCTGATGCGTGGCGGTGACCAGTTGCGAGATGGCCGCACGGCGGGATTCTGCCGCCGTGTCGGCGGGGACCGTCCCGGAGCCGGGCGGCCGGAGGCCGGGCGTGGTGACGATCCGATCGAGGCATTCCAGCCACTCGGTCCCGGAGACCTCGCCCAGGAGCCTGAACAGCTCCGCGACCACGGTCTCGTGGTCGCCCAGCGCGAGGTCGTGGTGGAGCTTGCCGCAGACGTCCTGGCTCGCCGTGTGGTCGCGGAGCCGTCCGAAGACCCTGGCCCAGCTCGCCTGGTGGCCGTCCGGGCGCGCGGCCAGCTCGCGCAGCAGCAGGAGGCGCACGAACGGCGCCATGGCCCACCGGCCCTCCGGCCGGGGGACGGGCCACAGTGAGGGCGAGGTGAGCAGGATCGGCTCGGCGTGGACTGTCTTGTCCAGGAGCGGCGTCAGGCACTGCGCCTCGTCGCCGTCCCGCGCCCCGGCCAGCGTGATCAGCGCCTCTCTGAGGTGCTCGTGGAGGCGCCGCCGCGGGCTCAGATCGGCCGCGATCTTGTCGATCAGGTAGCTCGCCATCGTCCGGTCCGGCTCCGGCGCGTGCTCGGACAGCACCCGTCCGAGATCGTCGATGAGCTTCGGATCGTCCCGGAGCCGCGCCAGTACGAGGTCCGTGGCCTCGGCGTGCCCGCCGGTGAGCCGCAGGACGGCGTCGGTGATCGTGCCGAACCCGAGGGAGGGCGGCCACCAGGTGAGGTCCGCTTCGACCATGTGTTCGACGGCTTCGGTGGTGAACCCGTCGAGGAGGACGCGTAACCACGTGCCGTCGGATTCGGGCAGGGCGTCCAGCGCGGACTCCGGCCATTGCGCGGCCCGCTCGCCCAGGCCGGCCGACTCGGCCAGGATGTATCCGCCACTGGCGGTGATCACGGTCAGCGGGTCCTGCGGCACCTCGTGACGTGCCAGCTTGTACCGTACTTTGACCAGCGTCTTCAGGAACCGGCCCGCCGCCGGGGCGTCGCCGTTGTCGAGCAGCAGGACCGCGCGGGAGGGGTGGTTGACCGCGTGGTCGAAGCTGTCGCGCAGGTCGGCCAGCAGCGCGGTCATCAGCAGGCGGTCGACGTCCTCCCGCACGCCGGCGGCCGATTCGTCGGCCTGCCGGCTGAGCCGGACCAGCGCGCGTTCGGGGTCGTGGCAGAAGCCCTGGTCCTGGTGCTCGAACCAGGCCAGCGCGTCCCGCCAGAGCAGCCGCGGCCGCAGTCCCGACCTGCCGAGCCGTCCGGTCATCTCCTCCAGGGTCTGGTCCAGGCTCTGCGCGTCGAGGCCGAGCGTCCCCGCGGCCAGCGGCAGCAGCCTGCGCAGCAGCGTCGCCACCAGGCTCGGATCCCGGTACGCGTTGATCCGCTCGCGCAGCTCACGGGTGCTCTGCACCGGGTCGGGGTTGTCGATCGGGCCGGACATCGCGATGTGGGCCAGCACCACCCGGGGGAAGGAGACCCGGTAGCCGGGAGCCTCGGCGGTCAGGCCCAGCGTGACGGCCTTCAGCACGGATCGCATGGAGTCGGAGTCGTCGGCCCCGGCCAGCGGGTCCACCTTCGCGATCGGGGTCTTCCTCGCCCACCGGCGCCACGTGTCGTCGAGAACCTGCGAGCGACCGGAGCCGCCGACCCCTTCCAGGATCAGGATCGGCCGGGGGGAGGCCGGTGCGACCTGGGGGCCGCCCTTCACGCGGATGAGTTGATCGATCAGCGAAACCAGGCTCGACCGCGGTGGGACGACCATGCGAACCTCCAGGCCTGCGGATCGGGTGGGAAACAGTAGCAGCAGGTGAATGTGTAATGACCAGACAGAGCACAGGATGGGTCTGGTAAATACGTCAGTCAATGGAAGGTGTCGCGCATTTGTGGCCGCTTGTGTGCACGTAGCGGCATCGAGGGGGGTCCTGTAGCAGCTATGCCCTCTCGACCGCTACGGTATGGGGCTGATCGTCGTTCTTGGGGCTATTGGGATGGGGTCAATCCGCACTGCTCCCGAGCGGAAATGATCATGTCATTCCCCGTACTCGTCATACAGGCATGGATTCCGATTTATCATGACTTATCAGTCTTTCCCGTTAGATCAGCCGTTTCCTGCCGGTCCGGCCCAGCCGTCGGCACCGCAGACCGAGCACCCCCAGCAGCCCCCGGCCGAGGCCGCGAGGGCCACGGCGGAGGGCGAGGAGGACAACGGCGGGGTCCTGGACGTCCTCGAGAAGATCGGCTCGGTGGTGGTCCCGGCCGGCGTCACGCTGTACGCGCTGCTCTACATGGGCTTCAAGGAGATGTACAGCGTCTTCGGCATCACGCCCGAGCAGGCCGGCATGGACCAGTCCGTGCTCTTCGGGCGGCTCCTGGGCACCCTGCTGCCGCTGACGCTGCTCACCGCCTCGGGCCTCGGCCTGCTCATCGGAGTGGGCTGGCTGCTCAACCTCATCACCCGCGGCTGGGCCGGGCGCGTGTTCCAGGCCGTCCGGAAGCGCCCGTGGATCGTCGCCCTGATCGCCGCGATCTGGGCCGGCCTGTCCTACCTGGGCTTCCTCTCGTACGTGTACACCGCGCTGGAGGAGCCTGTGGGGAGCGGTGAGATCGTCTTCGTGATCCTGCTGGGCTTCCTGTCCTATGTGGTGCCGTTCCGGCTGCTGCGCCGCAAATCGATCGGCCGCGCGGGGATGAAGGTCCTGGTCGGCGCCTTCACGGGTGTCGGGGTGGGGTACCTGCTCATCATCCAGATGGTCTTCGGCGCCGTGGAGGTGCAGAAGTCCGGGCAGGCCAACCTGCTGCTCGACAGCCTCGGCTTCCAGGACCAGTGGGCCAGGCTCCAGGACAGCAGCGGCAAGACGCTCTACGACGGGCGCTGGATGATGCTGCTGGGCGAGTTCGAGGGCGGGTACGCCTTCTACGACTGCGACAAGCAGATGACCTTCCGCAAGTTCTCGGAGAGCACGATCCTGATCGACATCCAGCTCGATCCCGAACGGGAGAAGGGCTTCACCTGCGGCAGCCTCGTCAAGAAGGACAAGCAGGGCGGCTGACCGGGCCTAGGGCCCGGGTGGCCGGTCGTCCGCGTGCTCGCCGATCAAGGGGACGAAGCGGGCGGGTGTCAGCAGACGCACCTGGACCAGGCGGCCGTGTCGTTTGCCGAAGAGCACGACGGTCTCGTTCAGCTCCTCGTGGATCGGCATGACCAGCCGTCCGCCCTCGGCCAGTTGCTCGATGAGCGGGGCGGGCACCGTCCGGGCGGTGGCGGACACGACGATGGCGTCGAAGGGCGCGTGTTCCGGCAGGCCGGCGGTGCCGTCGCCGACCGTCACCTCGGCGTTGGCGACCCCGGTCGCGCCGAGGTTGGCCCGCGCATGCCGGGCCAGGTCGGCGTGGCGTTCCATCGAATACACCTGGCGGGCCAGGCGGGACAGCAGGGCGGTCTGGTAGCCGTACCCGGTGCCGATCTCCAGGACCGTCTCCGTGCCCGACAGCCGCAGCGCGTCGATCATCTGCGCGATCAGGGACGGCTGCGAGGTGGGCTGGCCGTGACCGATCGGGATCGGCTCGTCGAAAGGGGCGCGGGTGGCGTAGCGCGGCGGCACGAACCGGTCGCGCGGTGTGGTGGCGAGGGCCGCCAGCAGCCGTGGATCTTCCACCCCGGCCCACTGGGCGGCCGTCACCAGCGTGTCGTACCGCATCGGCGGTCACCGGTTACGGGTGCCCGCCGGTGCGCTGCTCCGAGCCATGCCCACCTGCTTCCCCACAGGTCGGGCTCGAAGCCGCGCACGGGCTGTTCAGCAGTTCTTGCCGCTGTTGACGCAGTTGACGACGGTGTTCATGAGCTTCTGCGACATCACGCCGATGGCGCCGGCGTGGTCGGTGCTCGGGTCGTTCTGCTCGCTCGGGAACCCGTCCACCGCGAAGGGGGTGTCTCCCGAGTTGGGCACGTCGTCGTAGGTCAGCGTCATCCGGAGCTGTGGCACGGCTTCGGTGCCGCTGGGGCAGGCGCCGCTCTCGTCAGGGAAGACGAGGTGCGTGCGGTGGTCGGCGCTGTCGAGGTTCTGTCCGTCCCAGCAGCTGGGCATGTCGAAGACGCGGACCAGGTCGCTGCCGGAGGGGCAGATCGGGTACTTGTCGGTCAGCCGGTCAGTGAAGCCCGTGCAGGTGAACGTCGGCCGGGCGTTGTCAGCGCCGTTGGTGACGGCCCGGGCGTCGCCGGAGAGCATCCTGAGGAACCGCGGCGCCGCCGTCACCTCCGAGGTGGGGTTGCCGCGGTATTCGAGCTTCACCGACGTCGGCTGTACGGGGGTGCCGACGTTGCTCGTGTCGCTGTTCGTGTCGCTGTTCGGGTCACCCCCAGTGCTGGATGCGTCGTCGGACGGGGCGGCGGATGCGTAGTCGGATGGCGCGTCGGATGGCGCGTCGGACGGGGCGTCGGACGCGGTGGCGGATGCGTAGTCGGATGGGGCGTCGGACGCGGTGGCGGACGCGGTGGCGGACGCGGTGGCGGATGCGTTGTCGGATGGGGTGGCGGATGCGTCGTCGGATCCGCGTACGCGCAGGGTCGGCCAGAAGTAGGCGGACCGGTCGGCGCCGGCGCGGCAGGTGGTGTCCGCGGCGGCCAGGCTCTCGTTGGTCGAGAACGCGTCCGTGGACAGGTTGCCCACGTAGTCCAGCGTCAGCTGGGCCCCGTTCGACATGCCCGGGGCGAGGATGAGGTTGTCGGTGTTGGAGTGGCCGTCGCGGTTCGTGCCGCATCGGGAGACGTACGTGCCCGTCGAGGCGTCCGCGCCCTGCTGCGGCTGCTCCGCCTTGGGCACGTCGCGGATGTCGACGTAGTCGTCGGCCGACAGCCCGGCGTCCGCCGTGTTCTGGGCGGAGTCGCCGAGTGAGCAGGTGGCGAGTTTGTCGAGGCCGGTGGGGCGTTCCGCGACGCGTCCGATGGCTATGGCGATGCGGTCGAGGGCGGCGGCGCGTTTGTCGGCCAGGGGGCCGAGGATGGCGTTCTGGACGAAGTTGGAGCCGCCTTGTCCTGCTGAGGTGGCGAGCCGGTCGTTGGCCTCCTGGAGTTGTTTGTCGAGTTGGGCGAGGTTGCGGTCGACTTCGGCCTTGGCGGCGGCCGGGATGTCAGGCAGCTGGTCAACCACGCTCGGGCAGACGATGGTCTGCGCCGCCGGATCCCCGGTCTGGCCGCCGCCGGGGTCGGGCGTGGCGGAGCCGGTCTCTGGAGGTGGGGTGCTCTGCTCGGGCGGGGCGGTCTGGTCAGGTGTCGAGGTGGCCTGGTCGGATGGGGCGCCCTGGTCCGGTGGAGCGGCGGAGTCGCCGAGTGAGCAGGTGGCGAGTTTGCCGAGGCCGGTGGGGCGTTCCGCGACGCGTCCGATGGCTATGGCGATGCGGTCGAGGGCGGCGGCGCGTTTGTCGGCCAGGGGGCCGAGGATGGCGTTCTGGACGAAGTTGGAGCCGCCTTGTCCTGCTGAGGTGGCGAGCCGGTCGTTGGCCTCCTGGAGTTGTTTGTCGAGTTGGGCGAGGTTGCGGTCGACTTCGGCCTTGGCGGCGGCCGGGATGTCAGGCAGCTGGTCGGCCACGCTCGGGCAGACGATGCCCTCGCTCGCGGCCGTACTGAGATAGATGTCCACTGCCCCGGTCTGTGTGTACGGCGGAGAGCCCGACAGGACGAGCGCGACGCCGCCGCTCAGGCAGACCGCCCCCAACCACGGCCTGAATCTTCTTCCCCCCGATGGACTCCACATGCGACCACTCCCTCCGGTTTCGTGACGTGGGCAAGGAAAGTCCGATCTTCGAGAGGTACGGGGGTCCTCACGGGAGGGTTCACCGGCCGAGGCCGGAGCGGGCGCCCGGACCGCCTCCTACCAGCGCGAATGCGTATTTATACACATTTGCGGATTGAACCCGGCGCGAGACGCGGGTCGTACAACCGGGCGTCGAACACCGCTACGGGCCTCACCCCTGAGGCAACTGAAAGGGTCAATCATGACGAAGCGCATCCTCACCGCCTCCGGCCTCGCGCTCGCCACCGCGCTGATCGCCGCCTCCGTCAACCCGGCCACGGCACAGGCGGACACGCAGTCGAGCACGGACGTCTATCTGGCGGCGACGCTGCTGGGCAAGAACGAAGTGCCCGCCCCGGGTGCGAAGGTGGGTGACCGGAACGGCAGCGCGATCGCCGTGTTCCGCATCCACGGGCAGCAGGTCGACTACGCGATCCGGTGGCAGAAGGTGGCCGCTCCGACCGCGTTCCACATCCACCAGGGCAAGGCCGGCAAGAACGGCGACGTCAAGATCCCGTTCTTCGGCGCGGCGCTGCCCGCGTCGCTCAGCGCCGTCAAGGGCACCGTCACGGTCAAGGACTCGGGCCTGCTCGCCAGGATCGCGAACAACCCGAAGGGCTGGTACGCCAACCTGCACACGGGCGAGTTCCCCGGCGGCGCCGTCCGCGCCCAGCTGCACCGGGTCCGCCCCGTGTCCCTTGAGTCGGTGCTGGCGGCCGGCTCGTCGCACCACACGCTCACCGCGTCGGCCGACGGCCGCCAGGAGGTGCCCGCGCCCGGCACGAAGGTCGGCGACAAGGACGGGCGGGCCGCGTGGCTCGTCTGGGTGAAGGGCACCAAGGTCCACTTCGCCGCCGCCTGGAAACGCGTCACCCCTCCGACGAACGGCCACGTCCACCGCGGCGTGAAGGGCAAGAACGGCCCCGTGGTGGTGGACTTCTTCGCCGCCGCGAACGGCCTGCCGGCCGGCGTCAACGGCATCGCCGGAACCGGCACCGCCTCGCCCAAGGTCGCCGCCGGCATCAAGGGCAACCCCAAGGGCTGGTACGTCAACTTGCACACCGCGGAGTTCCCCGGCGGCGCGGTGCGCGGCCAGCTCCACAACGGCGGCTGGTAGCCCGAGCACACGAACGCGCCGCGCGGGTTCCCGCCCGCGCGGCGTTCGCGTGTCCGGCTCAGGCGGCGACCAACGCCACCAGGACGAGGATCGAGCCGGCCATCACCACCGTGTGCCGGACGTTCTGGAGACCCGGCATCACCCAGCCCGGGAAGGCACTCTCGGCCGCCTTCAACAGCGCCCGCACGTCGACGCGCTGGAGCATCGGGTCGCCCTTGCGCTCGAAGGCCTTCTTCACGGACGTGGCGGCGGTCAGCTGGCTGTAGAGGATGAGGACGTTGCCGACGAGGACGAGCGGCTGGAAGACCCAGGACAGGACCTGCCCCCAGTGGTTCCCCGCCAGGTTGAGCACGGCCAGCACCGTCATGACCAGCGCGACCGTGGCGGGGACGACGGTCTCGTGGCCACTGGCGTCGAAGCTGAGGTTGTTCTCCTTCAGTACGCGGGTGGGGACGCCCTGACGCTCCAGCTCCCGCTCCGCTACGGCCCCGGCCTCGCGGCCGTAGCGGTGGCGTACGAGGGGGATGCTCACGAAGCCCAGGGCGATGAGCAACTGGAGGACGGCGGCGAAGGTCATCATGGCGGGGGCTCCTCATCGGGGGATCTTCTCGACGAGGAAGACGATGCCGACCACCACTGCTCCCGCACTGACCGCACGCTGTCACGGACCCGCCGCCGCGTATCAGCGACACCACTCGCCGGACCCGGAACCATCCCTGAGTCGCGCCTCGGCGCCGCTCCCCTCGCGGACGCCACGTCGACGGCGGGTCACGGCAGCGCACCAGCGGGCCGTGCATGGAGAACACCGTTACCTCACCGACCTCGCGGTCCCGCCGAGCGGTGGCGGCCGCCGCTACTCCCGCTCGCCCTCTCGTCCAGGAGCGTCCGCCTCGCCCGGCTCGGACGCGTGAGTGTCAGGCCCGGATGTCGCGGCCTCGGTGGTTGAGGGCGCGTCTGAATCGGAGGGGCTCGTCGAAGGCGGGATGGCCGGGATGGGCTCGGTGGGCGCGTCCGACTCGGTGGGCTCGGTGGCGGAAGGGTCGTCCGGTGCGGGGGCGGCCGGGCCAGGAGCCGGGACGGATTGCGTCGGTGAGGGCTCGGGCGGTCTGCGGCGCAGCGCGCGCCCGGCCCCCCGCACCGAGGCGACGGCCAACCGCCCCACACTTCCCACCAGCAGCGGCACCAGCAGCACCCCCACGAAGATGGGCGAGGCCATGTACCGGAAGTCCTGCGCCGAGATGTTGGCCAGGACGGCGAGCTGCTGCCCGGCCACCACGGCCGCCACCCCCAGCACGTACCGGTTCCGCCGCGCCAGCGCCCCCAGCGCCACGGCCAGGTACGACACGTACGACCACAACGCCCCTCGCCAGAGCACCCAGTCGTACTGCGGCGCCAGCGACCCGGTCAGCCACGGTTCGGCCGCCTGGTTCAGCTCCCACGACCGAGGCCGCAGCGAGAAGACCCACCGCCCGGGGAAGTCGGGCACCTTGTTCGGCCCGACGTAGGTGTCGGCATTCGGCCGCCGCGAGAAGCGGTATGTCATCCCCCCGACGGCGTACTCGTCCTGCACGGGCCGCCACGCGATGGCCCCCCGGCACAGCCGGGTGTCGATGATCATGGCGGGTTGGGAGATCAGCAGCCGTTTCCACAGGTCGAGCAGCTCGGAGGCGTGCGCGTCGGCCTGCTGCCAGCTGAAGTCCTTGCGCCAGATGAGCGGGTTGATCGTGTGGCAGGTCCCGCCGTCCCACCACCGCGTCAGCGGCGCCACGGAGGCCATCAACGCCTTGTCCCGCTCGTCGAACAGCTCGGGACGGTCCCGGTACGCCACCGCGATGTCGCCGAAGGCCGTGTGGTACACGTACGTCTTGGCCGGGGCCATGATGCCGAACTGCGGGAACACGAAGTTCGTGAGCACGAGCGGCAGGGCCGCGGCGAAGGTGCCGGCGAGCAGCAGCCGTACACGCATGGTCGTGACGATCACCAGCAGCGCGAGGACGGCGACGCCCACGACGAGGAAGCCGTTGGCCCGGAACAGCCCCAAGGCCGTGAAGAGCAGCACGAGCCCGACCAGCGTGGGCACGGTGACGGCGCGCCGGGCCGCGATGCGGGCGCACACGCCGGCGATGGCGATCACGCAGATCGTGAACGGCACGTCCTTCCACAGCGTCACCGAGAACGCGCCCACGGGTGGCGCCAGCGGCATGAGCATCGCCACGAGCGTGGTCGGCAGGCGCGGCGCGCCGAGCGCCTTGAGCGACTGCGCCAGGTACGTCAGCGCCGCCGCCATGGCGGTGGTCTGCGCGAACGTGACCGCGCCCAGGTCACCCGTCTTGGTGAAGCTCAGCGACAGCAGCGCGTCGTAGAGCACCGAGTGGTCGCTCACCCAGGGACCGACGACGGTGTGGCTGAGGTACAGGACCGAGTCGCGGCTGAACAGGCCGGGGTAGAAGGCCGCCCACCAGCAGGCGAGGACGGCCTGGACGATCAGGAAGGTCGGGATCGCGACCCACGGCCTTGACTTCGCGGTGCCCATGGCCCGTCAGGGGTAGCTCACTCCGGGCTCGGGTTTCTCGCCGCGTAGCAGGGTCGGCACCGTGACGAGGTGGTAGCCCCGCTTCTTGAGCTCCTTGAGGATCGCGGGCATGGCCTTCACGGTCGCCGGGACCGTGTCGTGCATGAGAATCACCCCGTCGCGCTTGGCCAGCCTGAGCACGGCGGCCTTGATCTTCTTGGCGTCACGCAGCTGCCAGTCGAGCGTCGTGCCCGTCCAGAGCACCTGCGCGAGCTCCTCCTCGTACGCCAGGCCCAGCACACGGTCGTCGGTGTGCCCGTACGGCGGGCGGAACATCGTCGGCCGCAGCCCCGTGGCCTGCTGGATCGCGCTCTGCGTGGTCTTGAGCTCGTCGAGGATCTCCTCGTCGAGCAGCGATGGCAGGGAGGCGTGCGAGTAGGTGTGGTTGCCGATCGCGTGTCCCTGCGCCAGCGTCTGCTTGGCGATCTGAGGCCGCTGCTCCACCTGCTTGCCGACCAGGAAGAACGTGGCCTTGGCCCCCTCCCGCTTGAGGATCTTGAGCAGGGTGGGGGTGCCCTCGCCCGGGCCGTCGTCGAACGTCAGCGCCAGGCACTTGACCCGGTCGCAGTCGACCGTCGCCGCCTGAGCGGGCAGCGAGGTCGTGGCCAGCGCGGCCGCCAGCAGGGCATGAATCACCACGGAGCACAGCCTAGGGCCAATACGCGCACACCGTGGAACACCCCGGCGTCTCGGTCTGAACACGCTCATCTCCCGAGCCGGGCCCGCAGGAACAGCGTGACGCCCTTGAGCGACTTGACCGGCAGGTACCGCTCAGCGCGGACGACCGCCGACAGGCCCGCGTTGACCAGGAGCGGCATCTTCCGCAGGTCGCTGCCCCTGGACCGGCGCCGGTGCCGGGCGACGAGGGGGCGGAGCAGGACGTTCCAGCTCCAGACGCGATCGACCTTCAGCCCGGCCTGCTCGACCACGACGGTCAGCGATTCGCGGGCGTAGCGCCGCACGTGCCCGACCGCGTCGTCGTGGGCCGACCACAGCGCCATGTCGCACGGGACCGCGATCAGCGCGTGCCCGCCGGGCGCCAGCACCCTGGCGATCTCCTCCACGACCAGGTGGTCCTCGCGGACGTGCTCCAGCACGTCGAACGCGGTCACCAGCTCCAGGCTCCCCGGCTCGAACGGCAGCGCCCGCGCGTCGGCGCGCACGGCCTTGAGCCCGCGCCCCCTGGCCACCTCGACCGCCGTCGCGCACGAGTCCGTCGCGGTCGCCTCCCAGCCCTCCTCGACCAGGACCCTGGTGTTCCCGCCGCCGGCGGCGCCGATGTCCAGCGCCCGCCCGGGACGGCCCAGCCCGCGCAGCTCCCTGCGCAGGATGGCCCGGCGCTCGCGGTACCACCAGTGGGTGTCCTCGAGCGCGATCAGGCGGTGGATCTCAGTGGTTTCCATCGATCAGTTCCTCGTACGGGAGAAGACCCAGCGGTCCAGGGCGGTGAAGCGGATCAAGGTGAGCAGGCAGTACGCGCCGGCGACCACGCTGACCTCCGCCAGCCGTCCGGCGCCACGGGGCAGCGCGAGCACGGCCATGGTGGTGAGGGCGTAGCCGGCCAGGAAGAGCGCCGCCGCCCGCACGTGCATGGCGGTGCGCCGGTGGAATGTCCAGCGGCGGTTCGCCTCGGCACTGACGAATCCGGCGAGGACGAGCGCGGCGAAATTCGTCACCGCGGGCGACCACATGTCGCGCAGCGGCAGATAAATGAGCGCGTACAGAATCGCGGAAACAATGCCCGTCGCGGCGAACGACGCGAATTTAGCCGCCGTCACCGCCCTGGGGCGGGCCAGGACCGCGTCCGGATGCGTGGGCGTGGGCTCCGGCCGCGCCACCTCGACGCGGGCCCGGCCGGTCGACATCGACCAGGCGACCCTGGCCAGCCCCTTCAGGTCGTCGACGGCCGTCCTGACGATCTTCACGCGGGAGTCGACGTCCTCGATCCAGTCCACGGGCACCTCGTGCACGCGCAGGCCGTTGTGCTCGGCCAGCAGGAGCAGTTCGGTGTCGAAGAACCACGAGTCGTCCCGGACCCTGGCCATCAGCGGCCTGACCACCTCGGCCCTGGCCGCCTTGAAGCCGCACTGGGCGTCGCTGAAGCGGACGCCGAAGCCGTACCTGAGCAGGGCGTTGTAGGCGCGCGAGACCACCTCGCGCCGCAGCGAGCGGCGGGTGCGCGCGCTGCGCGCGAGCCGCGTGCCGACGGCGATCTCGGAGTGACCGCTGGCCACCGAGGCGACCAGCGGGAACAGGGCGTCGAGGTCCGTGGACAGGTCGACGTCCATGTACGCCACGATGTCGGCCGGGCTGTCCTGCCAGGCCGCGCGCAGCGCCGCGCCCCGGCCCCGGATGTCGAGCCTGCGGACGTGCACGTGCTCGAACTCGACGGCCAACTCGTTGGCGACCGGCCAGGTGGCGTCGGTGCTGCCGTTGTCGACGATCGTGATGCGCCACGGCAGCGGGAAGCCGTCGCCGAGGAAGCGGGACAGCGTGCGGACGCAGCCGGGCAGGGCGCGCTCCTCGTTGAGCACGGGGATGACGATGTCGACGCTCACCGGCCGGGTCGTGGTGTCGAGAACGCGGGGGCGAGGCTCCGTGGCGGTAGGCGTTTCCATAGGAGTCCCTGATACTGATCGGTGGCCGTACGTCCATGGAAATGTTCCTGGGGCCGTCCAGCGGGGCGCGCGGTGTTTCTCCGGCAGCATTCCAGGAGCGGGAAATACCTTTACCGGGCGGTGAGTTGATAAACGGATGAGGTGGAATTGCGAAAGCGTAGTCGCGCGAATTTCCCCAGTTCCGGATTTGTTCCGGTGAAGAGCCACTTGACGCCGTATCGCGTGGCGAGGTGCCGGACGTTCGCCGCCGTGGGCGCCCGGAAGACCGCGTCGTTCGCCGCCAGCCGCGCGGGATCCGCGAACGGCACCTCAAGGTAGGGCGACACGAACAGCTCGGCCCGCGACAGCGTGCTCTCGGCGTACGCCCACCCCTCGACCAGCACCCGCCGCTCGGTGAACCCCGACACCCAGTAATGCCTGCTGTCGCACCCGGGCGCTTGCACCGGGCGGCAGTGCAGGTCGGTGGCCACCACGTCGTCGGGCGAGGAGTGCGCACGCAGCCACCGCCCCGCCTTCAGCGCCCCGGCGGGGATCTCCATCTCGCGCTCGACGTCCTCGGGCACCACCCGCAGGGCCAGCTCGCGCGCGGACGCCGGCACCGCGTACCCGGCCAGCAGCGCCACCACGGCCAGCACGGCCCCGCGCCGCCACAGCAGCACCCCCGCCGCCACCAACCCGAGCACGAGGTACGGCACCACCGCCCGCACCGGCGCGCCCCCGGGCATCTCGATCCACGCGGCGAGCAGGGCGACCCCCGCCCCCGCCGCGACCATGGTCCACGGCACCCGCCGCCCGGCCGAAAGCCCGGCCACCCCGCACATCGCGGCGACCGACAGGTAGGGCCGGACGCTCTCCAGGAAGTAGAGCTGCGAGTCCGACGGATGCCCGAGCAGCACGGCCGCGCCGACCCCCGCCGCCCCCATGCCGAGCAGCAGCGACATCGGCGGCTCCAGCGCCCGCCGGCCCAGCGCCGCGGCCCCGCCCCACACGCAGAGCAGGCAGAACAGGTGCACGACGGTCAGGACCAGCAACGGCGTCACCGGCACGGAGGCGAGCTCGGGCATCCCCACCCCCGCCACCAGCCCCCAGAGCCCCCGCGTCGCCGCGAACGGCGCGACCACCGTCCCCTGGGACCCCTGCCCGAACACCACGAACTGCGCGACCAGCAGGCACGCCAGCGTGCCCCCGGCCGTGCCGAGCCACGCCCACGGCACCCGCCGCTCCACCACCCACCGCACGGCCACCACGACCAGCAGCCCCGCGAGCAGCAGCGGCAGGAACGTGGCCTTCGCCCCGGTCAGCGCCGCCAGCAGCACGACCAGCGCCGCCCGGCCCCGCCGCCCGCCACCGGTCAGCAGCAGCACCACCGGCGCGAACAGCAGCGCCCCGAACGTCTGCGTCGGGCTGGCCCAGACGGTGAACATCGGCCGCGTCGTGAAGACCACGTCCTCCTGAAGGACCGGGCCCATCAGGAAGTACGCGACCCCGACCGCCGCGACCCCGGCGCCCCAGCTCCCGCCCAGCCGCCGCCCGAGCACCGCCACCAGCACGACCATGGCCGCCGCCATCGGCAGCGTGGCCAGCCGGTAGACCAGCGTCACCGGCTCGATCCCGGTCACCCAGCTCGTGGCGGCCAGCTCGGCGTAGACGAACCAGTGGTAGGAGAGCCGCTCGCCCAGCACGGACGGCAGCGTGGGCGGCACGTGATGCTTGACCTCGCCGACCAGCGCCAGGTGGTAGGGCAGGTCCACGTACGCGCCGGAGATCGGCACGCGGTACAGGTGGAGCGCGCTCCACGCGATCAGGTAGCCGACGACCGCCGCCAGCGCCCACGCGCACCACAAGGGCATGCGCTCCCCGCCGCCGCCCCGCCAGTGCCGCCGCAACCGGGGTACGCAGGCAAACGCGCAGAGCACCCCCGCGGGCGGCACCAGCACGAGCAGCGGCGCCCCGGCCGCCCTGGCCGGGAGGTAGGCCAGCACCTCGACCGCGTAGCCCAGCGCCAGCCCCGCCGCGACGTCCTCGGCCGTCGACCGCCCGCCACCGGTCAGCGCCCGCCACAGCAGCGTCCCGGGCAGCGCCACCCCGGCCCCGAGGTAGGCCGCGAAAACGGCCAGATCACGGGCGGAGACCCCGCAGCACAGGAACACCGCCACCGCGCCGGCGCACACGACCCCCGGGGGCAGCCACCCGAGGCCCCGCCGGGACGACGCCGGCCACCGGGCGAGCCGGGCCGCGGGTGGCGCGAGCGTCATCTGATCACGGTCACCAGTCGCGTGAACTCGGCCGGGAGGTCGAACCCGTCCCACACCCGATGGAAGCTCAGCGCGCTCCCGACCGGCACCATACGGTCGACCCCGCGCCCGGCCAGCTCTCTGGCCAGCTGCTCCAGCTCGGTCTTGGCGAACCCGAAGTGCGTCATCGTCTGGTCGCGCCGCTCGACCAGCACGGCCAACTCGGTCAGCGACCCGAGCCTGGCGTGCGCGAACGTCCCGGCGCCCAGCCACTGCCTGGGCGCGGCGGCGGCGGCCGACAGCGTCACGTTGGCCAGCGCGTTGCCCCGGAACTCGATGCTCTCGGCCAGGCCGTCGGCGGCCAGGCCGTAGGTGGAGACCCGCTTCTCCACGGCCATCGCGGCGTCGACGCCCCACCCGCGGACCGTGACCACGCGCGAAACGTGCTCGCAGAAGTCGGTCCGCGCCGTGTCGCAGTCGCCTTCCGCGCCCACCCAGAACACCGTCCTGGGCGAGGAGCAGGCGGCCTGGTCGAACCAGTAGGTGTCGTTGACGAAGCCCTCGGCCACGGTGACCCGCGCGGCCCTGGGCGCGCACAGCCAGGCCGCCGCCCGCACGACGGCGAACGAGGAGCGATCGGGGAAGACCAGGTCACGGGCGTGCGGGGCGAGCGGGTGCCGCCGCATCTCCTGCACGGTGCGGTCGCCGCCCCACACCACCCGCAGGTCGCAGGCGGCCGAGAGCGCGGCGGTGACGCAGTCGCTGCGGCCGTAGGAGACGACGCGCTGGGTCGCGGCTATGACGGGGTCGGCGCCGTCCAGCGCGTCGTGCAGCGTATCCAGGATGACCTCGGCGACCGCGCCGGAGCGCGGCGAGAGGCGGACGACGTTGCGGTTTCCCATCAGGGCCGACAGGGCCCAGGAGTAGACGAAGACGGTGTCGACGTTCGCGGGCGGGATGTGGAAGACCATGCCGCGCGGCACGCGTACGTGCTCGTTCGCGAGCCCGTCGACGGTGCGGGCCAGCTCGCTGGGGCGCAGGAAGAAGCCGAGCGAGCCCAGCTCGGGATGGCGTCGCGCCAGCGCGGGCCGCAGCAGCCGCTTGCCGAAGGCCGCGAGGAAGTCGCGCACCCGCTCGTCGCCCACGTCGAGCCCGCCGCGCAGCTCGCTCAGCAGCTCCTCGGCGGACGCCGGGGCGGCGGCGGGGAAGCGCACGTCGAGCTTCGGGTCGTCCAGCATCAGCCCCGCCCCATGGTGTCGCTGCAGCCGCGCGCCTCGGCCCTGGGCAGCCTGCCCAGGATCTCGAACCGCTTGCCCGGCCAGCACCCGTCGTCGACGCCGCGTACCACGCCCAGGTCCTCGGTCAGCAGGACGTGGCCCGGGTATGACGTGGGCAGCGTGCTGACGACCTCGATCAGCCCCGGCTCGCCGACGGGGGCCTCCTGCCAGGTCTCCGGGTCGCGGACCACGACGTCGGCGAAGTCGGGGCAGTAGAGCCCGTCGCCGTCGGGGCCCTCCAGGAAGACGGTCCCGATCTGCTCGACCATCCCGTAGAAGTTGTGCACCCGGGTCAGCCCGCACTCGGCCGCCAGCCGCCGCCGGAACTCCGCGTTGTCGACCGCCTGCTCGGCCAGCCGCTTCCACCCGCCGGAGTGGACCAGCACCCCCTGCGACAGGTCCGCCCCGAGGTCGCGCAGGTGGAGCCAGACCATGAACGTGAACCCGAAGATCAGGAACCGCTCGCCTCCGTGGCGTGCCAGGAAGCCCTTGACCGCCTCGGCGTCCAGATGGCCCCGCTCGTCGAGCACGAACGTGTGGTCCCTGCCGAAGTTCATCATCCCGAGCACCCCGGCCCCGCGGGCGCTCAGCGTCGGGTCGCGGACGACCGAGCGGCTGTCCACGACCAGCATCGGCAGCCGCCGCCCGCCCAGCACCTCCCTGAGCGTGGCCGCCAGCATCCGCGGCTGCGCCGCGGCGGCCTCGCGGTCGAGGTAGACCCGGCTCGGCCGCTGCCCGGTGGTCCCGCTGGAGGTCAGCACCCTGAAGACCGCGTCCTCTGGCACGCTGCGCAGCTCGTGCGTCTTGAACAGCCGCACCGGCAGCCACGGGAGGTCCGCCAGCCGCTCGTAGGGGGGCTCGGCCTGGATGGCGTCGAGCACCCGCCGGTAGGGGGCGCAGGCCCGCCGATGCCGTTCGGTCAGCGCCGCCAGCTCGCTCACCAGCGCCGCCTCACGCTCGGGCTCCGCCAGACTGAAAACGCTCATCCGCCACCCTCCGCCCGGTCGAGGACACCCCTGAGCCCGCCACCCTCCGCCCGGTCGGGAATACCACCGAGCCCGCTACGCTTCGCCCGGTCGGGAACACCCCTGAGCCCGGCGCGCCGCGCGGAGCGGCTGCCCGCGGAGCGTGGCCGGGCGGTCATGTGCGGGACTCCAGGGCGCGGTAGTCGATCTTGCCGGTGGCCAGGAGCGGGAGGCTGTCGACGGCGCGCACGTCGAACCCGCTCCAATGGACCCGCAGCTCGGCCGCCAGCTTCCGGGCCAGGCCCGCGCAGCCGGCGGCGTCGAGCCCCTCGACCCACACGGTCACGCGGTCGTCGCCGCTGGTCGCCGCGACCGGGACGGAGCCGCGCAGCAGGCGCTCGACGTCGTCGAGGTTGACCCGCACGCCGAAGATCTTGGCGATGCGTTTCAGCCGCCCGGTGAGGTAGAGGAAGCCCTCGGAGTCGAGCCGCCCCAGGTCGCCCGTGCGCAGCACCCCGCCCAGGTCGTCACCCCTGGCCAGGTCGGCGGCCGTCTCGGCGTAGCCCATCATGACGTTGGGCCCGTGGTAGACGACCTCGCCCTCGTCGACGGCCAACCGGCCGCCGGGGATGGCCTGCCCGGCGGAGCCCGGCTTGTCGGCCAGCCGGTCGGGCGGCAGGACGGTGATCCGGGCCGTGGCCTCGGTCTGCCCGTACATCACGAAGAACCGGTCGGCCTGGCCCGCGAACTCCTTCACCAGGTCCTGGCCGAGGCGCCCGCCGGCCTGCGTGAGCGTGGCGAGCGCGGGGTGCTCGGAGCGGTCGTAGCGCAGCCGCCGCAGCATCTCGTACTGGTAGGGCACGGCGGCCAGCGACGTGCACCGGTGGGCGTCCAGATGGGTCCAGAACGACCGCTCCAGCAGGCCCGCCTCCGTCAGCATCACCGTCGCCCCGGCGACCAGGTGGCTGTTGAGCACGGACAGCCCGTAGCTGTAGTGGAGCGGCAGGCTGGTGGGCGCGATCTCGTCGGGGACGATGGACAGGGCCGTGGCGATGGCGGTGGCGTTGGCCAGCACGGCCTGGCGGGACAGGCGTACGAGCTTGGGGTTGCCGGTCGAGCCCGAGGTGGCGAGGAGCACGGCGAGGTCGGGATGCGGCTCGGGCACGTCGTGGCGCGGAGGTGGCGAGCCGTCGGCCGCGTGCGTGAACCCGAGCAGCGCCGCGGGCCTGAACCGGCCCGTCAGCTCGGCCAGCGCGCCCGGAGCCAGGTCGGGGTCGAGCAGCGCGATCGGCCGGCCGGAGCGCCAGGCGGCGAGGTAGCGCCGGACGGACGTGAGGTTGTTGCGCATGCCGCAGAACAGCGGCCCGGGCCGCAGCCGGGTCAGGGCCTCCGCGGCGCGCGCGACGTGGCCGGCCAACTCGTCGCCGCCGAGGCCCGCCGCCTCTCCCGCGACGACGAGCCGGGCCTGTGGGTGCGGGAACATCACAGCACCAGCCCGCCGTCGACGCCGATGATCTGGCCGGTGACGAAACCCGCGTCGGCCGAGAGCAGGAACGCGGCCACGCGGGCGACGTCGGCGGGCGTGCCGAGCCGCCTGAGCGGGGTCGCGGCGACCGTGGCCGCGCGGCTCTCCTTGTCGAGCGTGGCGAGCATGTCGGTCTGGATGTAGCCGGGGGCCACGGCGTTGATCCGGATCCCGGTGGGCCCCAGCTCCTTGGCCGCCGCCTTGGTGAGGCCGATCAGGGACGCCTTGGTGGCGGAGTAGACCGCCTGGCCCGCGCCGCCCATCCGGCCCATCATCGAGGAGACCAGCACCACCGCGGGGGAGCTGCCCCGCCGCAGCAGCCTGAGCGCGGACTGCAGCGTGTACGTCGCGCCCACCGCGTTGACCTGGAACAGCTTCTCGACCGTGTCGGGGTGGGTCATGCCGAGCGGGCCCGCCGCGTGGATGCCGGCATTGATCACGAGGGCGTCGAGGCGGCCGTGGCGCTGGTAGATCCGCCGCATCACGGCCGAGACGGCGGCGGGGTCGCCGACGTCGCAGGCGACCGAGTCGGTCACCCCGCCGGTCTCCTCCCCGACCTCGGCGGCGGCCTTCGCGGCACGCTCCTCGTCGCGGCCGTGCAGCACGACGTCGTGGCCCGCCCGGGCCAGCGTGGTCGCCACGGCCCGGCCGATGCCCGCCGTCGAGCCCGTGACCAGGACGACCCTGGGCTCAGATGGCGGCGGCGCCGATGCCATGCTTCTCCAGCAGCCCGCTCGCCTTGGCGAACGAGCTCATGTCGATCATCTCGTCGGTGTCGATCATGACGGAGAACTCGTCCTCCATCGCGGCGATCAACGCCATGTGGGCCAGTGAGTCCCACTGAGGGATGGCGCGGTATTCGAGCCCGTCGACGTCGGCGTCGGCCGGAAGGTTGAGCGCACTGCGGAAGACGGCCCGCAGGCGGTCGAGATGACTCATGATCACTCACTCTCTGTCCTCAAGCCACGACGTAGTGTAGCGGGAATTGCGAGCCAGGAGAAAACCAAGGCCCCCTCTCCGGTAATGGAACCGTATAACGAGGCGTGGCACCCGTTGCGGGCTGGGAATGTCGGACGGGACACGGTCCACCGTACGGGGGGAATGATGGACGAATCCAATCACTGGTACGGGCACTCTCGCATAATCGGCAGATACTGTGGCCTGTCGGAGGATACGCCGAAACGCATCCAGGGCTTCCTCCAGCACGGATGGAACTATCTCCACGGATTTCCGCCCAACGATCACTGGTGCAGCCCTGGATATCCCCGTTTCATCTGGTCTGACGTGCTGCGTCGCCGAGGCTGGTCCATGGGCCGCAGGGGACACTACCTCATCGGCGCGCCGTGGATTTATCTCCTTCATCTGGAGCCTGAGCTGGGCGTGGTACCCGAACGCAAGGGTACGATCTGGTATCCCTTTCATGGCTGGGAAAAGCATTCCGTCAGTGGTGACCATGCTCGGTTGGCCGACGAAATACGAAATGTCGAGACTGGTCCGGTCACGGTCTGCCTTTATTGGTTGGAATTCGCGAATCCGGACATTCGGCGGGCGTACGAATCGAGGGGATTCCGGGTCATCTGCCATGGCGAGCGCGGCTCCCGGTGGGAGGGAAAGGGGCGCGACTTCCTGCGCAAGCAGCTGGTCCAGTTGCGACGCCACCGC
Organism: Nonomuraea sp. NPDC050153; assembly: GCF_044460125.1. Classification (NCBI taxonomy): domain Bacteria; kingdom Bacillati; phylum Actinomycetota; class Actinomycetes; order Streptosporangiales; family Streptosporangiaceae; genus Nonomuraea; species Nonomuraea sp. NPDC050153. Next base: position 229,090 of record NZ_JBITJQ010000006.1, on the reverse strand, counting down.
AGGGTGGCCTCCAACCGGCTCGGTAGCGCGCTGTTCTACGGCGCCTCGGTCGGATGCGAGGTGGCGGTGTACGGGGATCCGATGCAGTTCGAGGACGAGCGTCCCGAGTACGGGGGGACGGCGCGCCGCATGCGGCTCTGGCCGGAGCTGCACGGCACGCGCGTCGACCCCGAACTGGCGTCGGAGGTGGCGCGGCGCGAGCTGGGATTCGAGTATCAGGCGACACCGGAGGAGCTACGGCGAATGTTCGGATGGAAGCGGGGGGCCCGCGAGGGAGCGCCGCCGCCTGGACTGAGGAGCGGCGGGAGCGGAGCGACCCGAGTGACGAGGGAAGGCGGCGGCTCCAGGGCGACCGAGCCGCCTCACGGAGTGAGGCCATGAACACGAACATGATCACCGGGGAGGCGCCCGAGAACGTCCGGTTGATCGGCGGAGAGATGCTGCTGTGGTCCGACATGTCCAACATGGGCGGCATCACGGACTGGCGGGGCGCGGCACTGGAGCTGGTCGGCCGGCTCGTCCCGGAGGGCGGCAGGGTGCTGCTGGTCGGGCCGCATCCGCAGGTGCTGGTGGACGACGTGGTCGCGCGCGCTCCGTCGGCCGCCGTGCTGCTGCGTTCCTACCCCGACGCCTGCGCCCTCGGCGAACGGCATCCGGGGCTGGCGGTGTTCTGCGGGCGGCTGGAGGTGTTCGACGCGGAGAAGCCGTACGACCTGGTGCTGGCGCTCGACGGGCTGCTGCGCACGCACTCCGCGGAGGCCCCGGCGGCGGCGTGGAGCGAGTCGCTGGACGCGCTGGCCGGGCTGGTCGCGCCCGGGGGGCGGCTCGTGCTCGGCGTCCGCAACGACCTGGGCGTCGATCGTTTCCTGGAGGCCAGGCCCGCTGACCGGGAGGGCGCCGACGACCAGTGGGCGCCGCACGGTTTCGACCCGAGCTACCCCAGCGGTCCCGAGGCGCTCGACCGCGCTCTGGAGTCGGCGGGGCTGCGCGTGCGGCGATGCTACGCGGCGTACCCGGTCAGGCAGGCGCCCCGGGCGCTGCTGTCCCGCGAGGTGCTGGCCGCCGACCTGCCGGACGCCCTCGCGTTCCCGCTGAGCGCGCGTGGCGGCGACCGCATGCCGGTGGCCGACCCGCTCAGGTTGACCCGGATGGTGTTCCGGCACGGCCTCGGCGAGGAGCTCGCGCCGCTCTGGCTGACCGTGGCCACCACCGCGCTGGAAGCCGACGACGACGTGGAGCTGCCGCTGGGGCTGGTGGAGGAGGGTTCGGCGCTCTACGAGCTGACCGGCGACGGCGCCCGGCGGCTGCCGGACGGCGAGGTGCGACCGGTCCCGGCCGGCCGGGTCGTCGAGGAGATCCTCGTCGAGGCGTGCGCCCGCGAGGACGTCAGGACCGTGCGCGAGCTGCTGGCCCGGCTCGCCGAATGGCTGGAGGCGGGCGGCGACGTGTCGGCCGCGACCGACAGCCTGGTGTACGACGGCGAGCGGTTCGCGGCCATCAGCCCCGCCGCCGGCCCGTCCACCCCGCCCGCCCCGAGGGTCGTCCTGTGCCGGATCCTGTGGCGGTTCGCGGTCCGGCTGCTGGCGGCCGGCCACCACCACCCGTGGCCGTGGCCGCTGGAGGCCGACCAGCTCACGCTGACGCTGTGCGGCATGGCCGACCGCCCCTGCGACCAGGGCGACCTCGACCGCGCCCGCAAGCTGGACGCGGAGCTGGGCTGCCCGGCCGAGGTGGCGGAGCACGCGCCCACGTACCGCGATCTGCTGGGCGCCCGAGACCGCCTGGCCGACCAGCTCACCGCGGCGCTGGCCCGGATCTCGCGCCTGGAGACCAAGCTCTCCTACCGCGAACGCGAGCTGGTCAGGGCGAAGGCCAAGCTACGCAGGACCCAGCGCAAGGCCAGCGCCTTCCGCAGGACGCTCGGGTATCGCCTCTCCCGTCGTCTGGCGAGCCCCCGCAAGGTCGCCCGCAAGGTGATCCGCCTCCTCTCTGGTTGATGCCGGGCCCATGGACGTAGGACAAAAGGAAGAGGAATAGGTGTGCCGGTTCTTTCGGTGATCGTTCCGTTCTACAACGTCGAGAAGTACATCGGACCCTGCCTGGACTCCATCGCCGCCCAGACGCTGGGCGATCTGGAGGTGATCTGCGTTGACGACGGCAGCGGCGACGGCGGCTCGGCGGTCGTCGAGTCCAGGCAGGCAGACGACTGCCGGATAAGCCTCATCAGACAGGACAACATGGGTGTGGGCCGCGCCCGCAACGTGGGGGTGCGCCAGGCCACCGGCCGCTACCTGGCCTTCGTGGACGGTGACGACACCGTGCCGCGCGACGCGTTCAAGCGCCTGGTGACCTCGCTCGAATCCACCGGTTCCGACCTGGCCTGCGGCAACGTCATGCGGCTCTACCGCAACCTGCTCACCCCGTCGTGGGCCCACCGGGAGGCGTTCGCCAGGCCCGTGAAGAGCACCCACATCACCCGCCACCCGCTGCTGATCCGCGACCGCATGCTGTGGAACAAGGTCTACCGCCGCTCCTTCTGGGACCGCCTCGGCCTGAGCTTCCCCGAGCGCATGTACGAGGACCAGCCCGTCGCGATGGCGGCCCACGTGGGGGCGAGGTCGGTGGACGTGCTGGCCTCGATCGTCTACCACTGGCGGCAGCGCGACGAGCCGGCCAGCTCGATCACCCAGCGCTGCCTGGAGCCCGACAACCTGCGCGACCGCCTGCTGTCGGTGCTGGAGACGGCCTCCCTGCTCGGCCGGGGGGCGCCGAAGCTCAAGCCCGACTTCGACCGCGACACGCTGGACATCGACATGGCCGTCGCCGTGGAGGCCATGGCCGCCATGGGCACGACGGCGGACCCGGCCCTGCTCGACATGATCGTCCGCTATCTCGACGGCGTGTCGCGCGAGGCCTGGCAGAGCATCCCGTTCGCGCAGCGCCTCCAGGTCCACCTGCTGCACCAGCGGCGCCTGGGCGAGCTGGCGTACGTGTTCACCCAGGACCGCTGCGGGCAGCTGCAGCCGCGGGTCGGCGCCGCCGGGTGGCTGCGCAGGCGCTGGTACGGCCGGCACCCGTCGATGCCGGCGCACCTGTCGGAGGTCACCGACGAGCTGAGCCTGATCGCCAGGCTGGTCGACCTCGACTGGCGCGACGGCGTGCTCTGCGGGGTGGGCCGGGTGGCGCTGGGCCGGTTCGACGTGGGGGAGCTGCGCCGCATGCGCGTGCGGATCTGGCTGGAGGAGCGCAGGACGGGCCAGACCATACCGCTGTCCGACGAGGAGACCGCGCCCACCTGGGAGAGCGTCGTGCAGGAGGACGGCGGCGCGCTGCCGGAGCACGCGTTCCCGTTCCGCTTCGCGTTCGACCCGGCCGTGCTGACGCCCGCGCAGCTCGCCAGGCGCGGCCGATGGGACCTGCGCGTGCAGCTCAGGGGCCACGGGCTGCGGCTGGACGGCCGGGTGGCCGGGCCGCGCTGGCTGCCGCCCCTGATCCCCGCGCCGCGGCGCAGGTCGGGCGTGTGGCTGGTGCCGATCCGCAGCGCCAAGGGCGCCTGGGGCCTGCGCCTGCGCAAGGCGCGGGCGATCATCGGGGAGTGCCGGGTGGACGGCGGCGACCTGGTGTTCTCGGGGGAGATCACCGACGTCGGCGACGGCGAGCCGGTGCTGAGGCTGCGGCGCAGGAGCGACGGCGAGGAGATGTACTTCCCGGTGGCGCTGGCGGGGCAGCACTTCCACGCGCGGGTGCCGCTGGCCGACATCGACGAGAGCGTCGGTCACGAGTCGTGGTGGGAGGTCGTCATCGACCAGGGCAAACCTCTGCGCCCGCTGGTGCGGACCGGGCAGCGTCCGGTCGCGACCGTGGCGGCCAGACGCTTCCTCGTCGACCGGGGCGAGGACGGCTGCCTGCTGCTCGCCGAGCGTTAGCGCAGGATGCCCGCCAGCGTCTCCACGACCCGGTCCTGCTGGGCGTCGGTCAGGTCGGGGAACAGCGGCAGCGACAGCTCCTCGGCGTAGTACGCCTCGGCCCGCGGGCAGAGCCCACGCCGGTAGCCGAGGTCCTCGAACACCGGGTGCCAGTACGCCGGCAGATAGTTCACCTGCACGCCGATGCCGGCGGCGCGCATGCGTTCGTAGACCTCGCGCCGCCGGCCGTCGCGGACCCTGACCGGGTAGAGGTGCCAGCTCGGCCGCACGTACGCGCGCCGCGCGGGCAGCGTCAGCCCCGGCACGTCGCGCAGCAGCGCGTTGTAGCGTGCGACGAGCTCGGAGCGCCGCTCGCGGAAGCGCTCCAGCCGCCGGAGCTGGCTGACGCCCAGCGCGCACAGCACGTCGGGCAGCCGGTAGTTCAGCCCGAACTCGTGCACCTCCTGGTGCCACCCGCCCACGTCCGGCTGGCGCTGGTCGGCGGGCTCCCTGACCAGGCCGTGGTTCCTGAAGCGGGCGGCCCGCCGGAGCCGCTCGGGGTCGGTCGCCGCCACCGCCCCGCCCTCCGCCGTGGTCACGGTCTTGGTCGGGAAGAACGAGAACGTCGTCAGGTCGGCCGTCGCCCCCACGGGCCGGCCCTTGTACGCGGCCCCGATCGAGTGCGCCGCGTCGGCCATCAGCAGCACCCCGGCCGGGTCGGCGACCGCGCGCAGCTCGTCGTAGTCGGCGGGATGGCCCGCGTAGTCCACGGCCGTGACGACCCGCGTCCTGGGGGTGAGCAGGGCGGCGACGGCGCCGGGGTCGAGGTTGCCCGTGTCGGGCTGCACGTCGGCGAAGACCACCCGCGCGCCCAGCAGCACGGCCGTGGCGGCCGTGGCCACGAACGTCAGCGGCGAGGTGACCACCTCGTCGCCCGCCCGCACCCCGGCCGCCACGTACGCGACGTGCAGCGCGGCGGTCCCCGACGTGACCGCGACGCACGGCACGCCGCCGGTCCAGCGGGCCAGCTCCGCCTCGAACCTGCCGACCGCGGGCCCGGTGGTCAGCCAGTCGCCGCGCAGCACCTCGGCGACCGCCTCGATGTCGGACTCGACGATCGACTGCCGACCGTAGGGGAGCATCAGCCGGCCACCATGGCGCGCAGGTCGTCCACCGAGAGCCACTCGTCGTTGGCGTCGGAGCGGTAGGAGAAGCCCTCGGGCAGCGGCTCGCCGGTCTCCGGCGGCGTGTAGCCCCAGGTCGCGATCGTGGGCTGGACGATGTACCGGTCCGCCAGGCGCAGCGTCCTGCGGCCGTCGTCCGGCCCGATCATCTCCTCGTGCAGCTTCTCGCCGGGCCTGATGCCGATCTCGTAGATCGGGCTGTTCGGCGCCAGCGCCTCGGCCAGGTCGGTGATGCGCATGCTGGGCAGGCGCGGCACGTAGAGCTCGCCGCCCCGCATCAGGTCGAACGAGTCCACCACGAACCTGACCGCCCGGTCGAGCGTGATCCAGAACCTGGTCATGCGCTTGTCCGTGATCGGCAGGCTGGTGCCCTGCTCGGCCAGGCGCAGGAAGAGCGGCACCACCGAGCCCCGGCTGCCGACGACGTTGCCGTAGCGGACGACGGAGAAGCGGGTCTCGTAGGCGGCGGCGTAGTGGTTGGCGGAGACGAAGAGCTTGTCGGCGACCAGCTTGGTGGCCCCGTACAGGTTGATCGGGCCGGAGGCCTTGTCGGTGGAGAGCGCGACGACCTTGCGCACGCCGCTGTCGATCGCGGCCTCGACCACGTTCTGTGATCCGGCGACGTTGGTGCGGACGTACTCGAACGGGTTGTACTCGGCCGTGTCCACCTGCTTGAGCGCCGCCGCGTGGACCACGTAGTCCACGCCGTGCATGGCGCGGGTCAGCCGGTCGCGGTCCCTGACGTCGCCGATGAACCAGCGCAGGCGGTCGTCGTCGCCGAAGAGTTGCCTGGTCTCGTACTGCTTGAGCTCGTCGCGGGAGAAGACCACCAGGCGCCGCACCCCCAGCGAGTCGAGTGCGTTGCGGATGAACGCCTTACCGAAGGACCCCGTGCCTCCGGTGATCAGAATCGACGATCCACTGAGAATGCTCACGTGGCCCCCTGGATTCGCGTTTACGCACTGTAGTCATTCGAGCAGGGCGGTAGCATAGCGCGATCGGCTGGCGACACACGGTCACACGGGGGATTGGGGCTTCGGTGCGCATTGTCGGGATTGTTCAGGCACGGATGGGCTCGACGCGTCTGCCGGGCAAGGTGCTCCGGGAGCTTCACGGCCGGTCGGTGCTGGGGTGGGTGGTCCGCGCCGCGCGGGAGGCGGGCGCGCTCGACGATCTCGTGGTGGCCACCACGACCGAGGAGGTCGACGACGCGGTGGTCGCCGAGTGCCGCCGCCTCGGCGTGTCGTGGCACCGGGGGCCGGTGGACGACGTGCTGACGAGGTTCATGGAGGCGCTGGCCGGGCGGCGGTGGGACGCGATGATGCGGTTCACGGCGGACTGCCCGCTGCTGGACCCCGCCGTGATCAGGGAGGCGGCGCTGGTGTTCCGCGCCGTGCGCGGGCTCGGCTACCTGAGCACCGCGCTGGCGCGCACGCTGCCGCGCGGGCTCGACGTGGAGATCGTGAGCCGGGGCGCGCTGGAGCGGGCCGACGCCGAGGCCGCCGATTTCCACCGCACGCACGTGACCTCCTACGTCTACTCGCACCCGGACGACACGCGGCTGCTCGGGCTCACCTACCAGCCGGTCGCCGACGACCTGCGGGTGACGCTCGACACCGAGGACGACTGGCGGCTCATCTCCCGGGTGGTGGACGGTCTCGGCGACCGGTGCGTGCCGTACGGGACGCTGGTGAGCTGGCTGCGGGAGCGGCCGGAGATCTGCGGGCTCAACGCCCACGTGCGGCAGAAGGCGTTGCAGGACGCGTGATCCGGGTCGGCTTCCGGTGCGACGCCGGGGTGCGGAGCGGGGTCGGCCACCTGGTGCGGTGCGTGGCGCTGGCCGAGGAGCTGCGCGCCCGGGGCGTCGAGGTGGTCTTCCTCGGCGAGGTGCGCGGGTCCGGCTGGGCGCGGGCGCAGCTTCGGGACCGCGCGCTGCCGCTGGTGCCCGCCCCCGACGAGCCGGGACGCCTGGCCGCGCTGGCCCGTGAGCTCCGGCTGGACGCCGCGGTCCTCGACTCGTACGACCTGCCGGAGGGGACGGGAGCGGCGCTGCGGGGAGCGGGGCTGACCGTGCTGGCGATCGTGGACGGTGACCCGCTGGGCCAGAAGGCGGACCTGTACCTGGACCAGAACCTCGGCGCGGAGCGCCGCCCCTTCCCCTGGCCCGCCCGGCGCCTGGCCGGTGCCCGTTACGTGCTCCTGCGCGACAGCGTGCGCGGGCGCCGGCGGGTCCGGCGGACGGGGCCGGTGCCGCGCGTGCTGTGCTTCTTCGGCGGCACCGACAGCGCCGGCGTCGCCCCCGCCTGGGCCGGGGCGCTCCTGGCGACCGGGGTGCCGTTCGAGGCCACGGTCGTCAGCCCCACGCCGTTCGAGGCGGGCGGACCGATCACCGTGATCCCGCCGACGGACCGGCTGCCCGAGCTCATGGCCGCGGCCGACCTCGTGGTCACCGCCGCCGGGTCGGCCGTCTGGGAGCTGCTCCACCTCGGCGTCCCCACCGCCCTGAGCTGGGTGGCGGACAACCAGCTCATCGGCTACGAGGAGCTCGTCGGCCGGGGCGTCGCGGCCGGGCTCGGGCGAGCGGCCGACGCGGCGGCCGACACGGCGGCGGTGGGCGTGCTCGCCCGCCTGCTGACCGACCCCGCCGCCCGCGAGGAGCACGGGCGGCTGGGTCGTGGCCTCGTGGACGGCAAGGGCAGGGAACGCGTCGCCGACGCGCTCCTTAGATCAGATCCCAGGTGAGCGGCGTGCCGGAGGGCACGTTCTTGGTGAAGTGGCGCCCCATGACGGCCGTGGCCGCGTCCGGGGGCAGACCGCCCGCGGGCCGGATCGAGCGTACGTTCTCCGGGGTCACCGCGTCGCCCGCGCGCACGTCCCGCACCACGTAGAGCGACCGGCGGAAGCGCAGCCCCTCGCGCTCGGACGGCCGGGGCCCGAAGGACACCTCTCCCAGCGCCAGCCACGCCCGCCGGCTCTCCACCACCAGCGTCGCCAGCTCGTCCGGCTCCAGCGAGAAGGCCGAGTCCACCCCGCCGTCGGCGCGCGACAGGGTGACGTGCTTCTCGATGATGGACGCCCCCAGCGCCACCGCGGCCACCGACACCCCGATGCCCGGAGTGTGGTCGGAGAGCCCGACCGTCGCGCCGGTGAGCACGCTCATCACCATCAGCGACCGCAGGTTGCTCTCGTCGGGGGAGGCGGGGTAGCTGGCCGTGCAGGACAGCAGGGCCACCTGGGTACAGCCCGCCTCATGGGCGGCGGTCAGCGCGGCGTGGATCTCGCCGATCGACGCCATCCCGGTGGAGAGGATCAGCGGTTTCCCGGTGGCGGCGGCGAGCCTGATCAGCGGCAGGTCCACGATCTCCGAAGAGGCGATCTTGTACGCCGGCACGCCCAGCTTCTCCAGGAACTCGACCGCCGTGGGATCGAAGGGCGTGGAGAACGCGGTGAGGCCGTGCTCGCGCGCCCGCTCGAAGATCGGCTGGTGCCACTCCCATGGCGTGTGGGCGCGTTCGAAGAGCCGGTAGAGGCTCTCGCCGCCCCACAGCTCGTGCCCGTCGCCCACGCGGAACGCGGGCCCGTCGCAGTCGATGGTCAGCGTGTCGGGCCGGTACGTCTGCAGCTTCAGCGCGTGCGCCCCGGCCGCGGCCGCCGCGTCCACGATGGCCAGCGCCTGCTCCAGGCTCCCGTTGTGGTTGCCGGACAGCTCGGCGACGATGAACGGCGGGTTCTTGATCCCGATCGGCCGTCCGTCGATAGTGATCATGACTGCTCCTTCACGAGCCGGATGGCAACGACGTCGCGGGGCTCGCCGTCGACGTCGCGCAGGTAGGCCCCGACCTCCATGAAGCCGAACCGCCTGTGCAACCGCCTGACCGCCTCGTTGCAGGCCAGCACCTCCCCGCGCAACGTCGTCAGGCCGAGCGTCTGGAAGGCGTGCTCGACGGCCGCCCGTTCCAGGCCGATCCAGGCCCGCAGCAGCTCTCCCGACTGCTCCAGCCCGTCGAGGTCCAGGTAGAAGCCCCAGGAGCCGCTCTCGGACGACAGGCCGAAGAAGGTCACCACGCCGGCGGGGACCCCTTCGTGCTCGTAGATCAGCACGCGCTTGCGCGCGTCGACCCGGACGGCCTCCCACCACTGGGAGTGCTCGTCCTCTCCGATCTTGTGCGTGGCGAAGCTGGCCGCTCGCACGCGTGGATGGTTGCGCCATCGCCGCATGGACGGCAGGTCTTTGTCCTCGACGCCTCTCAGCACCGCTCCCCCTACCATTGGTGTTCAATCAATTGCACAACGTAGCCGATTATGCGTCCAGTAAAGAGCTGATCAGGGACACGGAATCCGCGGAGTGGTCAAGGCATGCTGCCCTCGAACCCACATCCCGAGAGCCAAGGAGCGATTCGGAATGATCCCCCTGCTCAGCGTGGTCGTCCCGATCTACAACGTAGAGCCGTACATCACGGAATGTCTGAAATCTCTGTCCGCGCAGACGCTGGACGACATCGAGGTCATCCTCGTCAACGACGGCTCCGACGACGGCAGCCGGCGGGTCGCCGCGGACTTCGTCGCGCGCGACGACCGCTTCGCCCTCATCGACCAGCGAGACAACCTGGGTCCGGGCCCCGCGCGCAACCTGGGGATCCGGCAGGCCCGCGGCACGTATCTCGCCTTCGCCGACGGCGACGACATCGTGCCGCCGGAGGCGTACGAGCGGCTCGTCCGCACGCTCGCGGAGACCGGCTCCGACCTGGCGTGCGGCGCGGTGGCGCGGCTCGTGGACGGCGTGCTGGAGGAGTCGATCCTGCACGAGAAGGCCTTCCGGCGGCCCGAGCTGTGCACCCACATCACCGACAAGCAGGTGCTGGTCAGGGACCGCACGGTGTGGAACAAGGTCTACCGGCGCGACTTCTGGGAGCGCAACGGGCTGACGTTCCCCGCCGGCATCTACGAGGACGTGCCCGTCGCCATGCAGGCGCACGTCCTGGCCGGCAGCGTCGACATGATCGGCCAGGTGGTCTACCACTGGCGCAAGCGGGACGCGGGGGAGACCTCGATCACGCAGCGCCGGGCCGAGCTGCCCAACCTCTGGGACCGGCTGGCCGCCATCCGCGCGGTCCGCGCCTTCCTCGACGAGCGGGCGCCCGAGCTGCTCGACGGCTTCGACGCGCTGGTGCTGGAGAAGGACATCGTGTTCCTGTTCCAGGCGCTGGAGGGGAGCGAGGAGAGCGGCGCGCTGCTGGAGCTGGCCGACGCGTGGCTGGCCACGCTGAGCCCGAAGGCGCTGGCCACCGCGCCGTCGCTGCGCCGCCTGGAGCTGCACCTGATCAGGCGCGGCCTGGTGGCCGAGCTGCGCACCGTACGCGAGTTCCGGCGCACCTGCGAGGACGGCACCCGCATCGTGCCGCGGGGGCTGCGCGTCACCAACTGGTACGGCGACTACCCCTTCTTCCGCAGGCGCCGCCGGCTCCGGATCCCCGACGAGGTGTTCGACGCCCGCGACGAGCTCAAGCTGGTCGCCAGGGTCGAGGAGTGCGCGTGGACCGGGTCCGAATACCGGCTGCGCGGGCAGGTGGCGATCCACCGGGTCGACCGCAAGGTCGGCAAGCTCAACCTGTGGCTCAGCGACGGCCACCGCAAGGTGCCGCTGGAGGTCTGGCGTGCCGGCCGCTACGGCGTGTCGGCGGCCTTCGACCCCAGGCGGCTCGAAGGCGGAGGGCCGACCTGGCGCCTCATGGTGCGCACCGAGACCCGCGGCCTCGTGCTCAAGAGCTGGTTCAGGGACGGGGACGCGAACTCCGCGTGGCGGTTTTCCGTGCCGGGTTGGTCAAGAAGCGGCATGGACATCACCCAGTAGTTCCAGACAGTAATCGATCAGGCACGTCACGTGGTCATGCTGGAGTCCATGAGGACCTATTCGCTCGATGACGTCTTCGAGACACGCAAGCGGAGAGACTCCTGGTGGACCGTCTATTTCGTGGACCCGGTCGCCTGTCGGGTCGCCCTTCCCGTCGCCAACCGCACCCAGCTGACACCCAACGCCCTCACCGTGCTTTCGCTGGTCCTCGGCGCGGTGTCGGCCACCTGTTTCGCCCTGAACCACCACATGGCGGGCGCGGTGGTTTTCTATCTCAGCTTCATGATCGACTGCGTGGACGGCAAAATCGCCCGGTTGAAGGGCACGGGCACGCCGTTCGGCCTCTGGCTCGACTACGTGGGGGACCGGGTCAGGGTGGTCCTGTGTGCCGGGGGGCTGGCATACGGGCAGTACGTGCTCACCTCGGACGTGCGCTACGTCGTGCTCGGGGCGGCGGTGGCCGTGCTGGACCTCTTCCGGTACGTCAACGCGCCGCAGATGAAGCGGGTACGCGACGCCGTCAGGGAAGAGCGGGGGGAGCCCGAGCCCGGGCTTGAGGAGGACCTCGATTCCCTGGAGCGGGTGGCGCTCGTCCCGAGGGCACGCCGGCCGCGCAGCTTCCCCAGGCGCTTCAACAGGTTCCTGGCCCGGCACCGGGTCCGCTCGCACCTGATCAGCGGCATCGAGTTTCACGCCGCGGTGTTCGTGGTCGCGCCCCTCGCGGGGGAATGGGCGCTGATCCCGCTCGCCGCGGTGGCCGGGGTGCTGCTGCTGGTCAACGAGATCTTCCTTGTCTACCGAATGTGGCGCTTCACGCGCAGGCACGGCGTGGCCTCGTCTCAGGAGAGCCGAGAGCACGTTCTCGTCTAGTTTTCGGGGGTTATTAAGAAATGTCCGACCGGCCAGTCTTCGTCATTGGATGTCCGCGGTCCGGCACCACGATGCTCCAGCTCATGCTCCACTCGCACCCCCGCATGGCGGTGCCTCCGGAGACACGCTTCCTCATTCCCGCCTACTACCGCCGCCGGACGTGGGGCGACCTGCGGATCACCGCCCGCCGCCGCGCGCTGGCGCAGTGGATCGCGACCGACCGCAGCACGAAGTTCCGCGAGCTCAAGATCGACAAGGACGAGTTCGTCAGGCAGGCCGTGGAGGGGCCCGGCTCGCTGGGATCGGTGATCGGGACGGCCTTCCGCATGTACGCCGACCGGTTCGACAAGCCCCGCTGGGGCGACAAGCGGCCCAGCTACGTCAAGCAGGTCGACCTGCTGCTGCGGCTCTTCCCCGACGCCCAGTTCATCCACCTCATCAGGGACGGCCGCGACTGTGTGGCCTCGCTGAAGGAGATGCCCTGGTACACGCTGGACTCCTTCCACGCGGTCTCCACCTGGGCCGAGGCCATCGACGCGGGCGGCCGGCTCAAGCGCACGCTGGGCGAGGACACGTACTACGAACTGCGGTACGAGGACCTCACCGACGACCCGATGACCGAGCTGAAGAAGCTCTGCCACTTCCTCGACGAGGACTTCTCGGTCTCGATGATCTCCCCGCGCGAGGCGGCCAGCGTGGCGGTGCCGCAGCACAAGGTCTGGCACAGCAACACGCACGGCGAGGTCATCCGCACCCGCGTCGGCAGCTGGGCGAACCGGCTCGACGACTGGGAGATCGCGCTGTGCGAGCACATGCTCGGCGACCGCCTGGAGTCCATGGGGTACGAGCTGACCGGCGCGCCCAAGCCGGCCAAGGAGCACGTGACGGCCGCCCAGAAGACCATGCAGAAGCGCAGGGCCAGCCGCATGCGCAAGCACATGCGCGACCGCTTCAACCGGCTGCGTGAGCCGAGCCCCGTGGCCGCGATGCTCACCGCGCGCCAGCGGTCCCTGGCGGGCGTGCCGCAGCAGCGTACGGAGATGGCCGAGCCCGTCTAGCGCCGTCTAGCGCCGGATGTGGGCGAACAGCCGCTCCCAGCCGTCGAGCACGTGGTCGAGGCGGAACGCCTCGGCCCGTGCGCGGGCGTCCGTCCCCAGCCGCCGCCGCTCCTCCGCGGAGGCGACCAGCCCGCCCAGCGCGGTCGCGAACGCGTCCACGTCCCCCGCCGGCACCAGCAGGGACCCGGCGGAACGCACGCCGCCCGACACGTCGAACGCCACCGACGGCACCCCGTGCGCGGCCGACTCCAGCAGCACGACGGGCAGCCCCTCGTGCCCGCTGGTCAGGCCCAGGACGGAGGCGTTCAGGTATTCGGCGGGCATCCGGTCGCCCGGCACCAGCCCCTTGAAGACCACGCGGTCGCCGACGCCCTCCTTGAACGCGTGCTCCCGCAGCCGGTCCAGCTCGGTGCCGTCGCCGATCAGGTGCAGCTCCCACGGGGGCGGCGCGCCCGAGCGGGCGAACGCGCTGATCAGCCGGTCGAACCGCTTGACCCCTTCCAGCCGGCCGACGCCGAGGACGCGCGGCGCGTCGAGCGTGGAGAGCTCCTCCGGCCAGTGGGCCAGGGGGTTCGGCAGGGCCCAGGAGTTGGGCAGCAGCGCGTGCTCGGAGAACAGCCGGGCGTCGTCCTCGCTGAGGAACACCGCCTGGTCGAGCCCGGGGTAGTGCCGCCTGATGGAGCCGAGGTGCCAGCAGCCGCGGGCGTGGTCGTACGAGCCGTGGTACTGCCCGATCGGCCGGAACGACGCGGGCAGCAGCCCCGCCAGCCGGGCCACCACGGACGGCGAGGTCATGACCGCGTAGCCGGGCCTGATCGCCCCGAGCAACTCCTTCAGCCGCCGGTCGGCTCTCCTGCGGGCCAGGCGGCCCCGCGGCCCCGCAGGGCTCTGGCCGATCACGTGGTGGTGGTAGAGCGGGCCGTCCACGTACCGGAACGGCGCCGCCGCGCGGTGCAGCCCGACCACGTGCACCTCGTGGCCGCGCCCGGCCAGACCCTGGGCGAGGGTGTGCGTCACCCGCTGGACGCCGCCGAGCGTGTCGGCGTCCACGCAGGCGAAGACGACGCTCATCGCGCGCCCTCGAAGAAGTCGTCCACGATCCTGGCGGCCGCGTCGCCCCGCTCGTCGGCGCACCACAGGTCGCGGAAGGCCGCGTACCGGCCGGCGTGGGCGGCGTGCAGGTCGGGCAGCCGCCTGAGCGCGCCCACCAGCTCGGCGGTGGTCGACACGCACGGGCCCGGCGCGATGGCGGGCAGGTCGTGGTACACGCCGCGCTCGGACAGCCGGTAGTCGTCCCAGTCGTCGATGTAGAACAGCATCGGCTTGCCGGTGAGCGCGTAGTCGCACATCACCGAGGAGTAGTCCGTCAGCAGCGCGTCCGAGGCCAGCATCAGGTCGTTGATCTCGGGATACGACCCGGCGGACCGGACGAAGTGCTTGAGGTGCTCGGGAGGGTTGTAGCGCTCCACCGGATGTGTGCGCAGGATCACCACCCACTCCCCGGCCAGCTCGTCGGCCAGCAGCTCCAGATCCACCCGTACGGACTGGCCGCTGCCTTTGACCCGATCCCTGTACGTAGGCGCATAAAGCAGGATTTTTCTCCCGGGTGGGATCTCCAGCCGCTCCCGCACGTCATCGGCCGGCTCGGCCTTCACCAGCGCGTCGCACCGCGGCGTCCCGCACCGGTAGACCTTCCCCGCGTACCCGTTGGACGGCAGGAACACCCGCGAGAACTCCGCGCTCGGCGAGACCAGCGCGTCCCACCGCGCCACCGCCGCCCGCCACTGAGCCCGCGGCCCGTCGAAGTCGGTACGCAGGTCGGGCGCGTCGAACCCGATCGACTTGATCCCCTGCCCGTGCCAGGTCTGCAGGTAGCGGGTGCCGTGCGGCTTCGGGTAGTCCAGCGGGAACCCGTGGCTGTCCACCCAGATCCCGGCCCTGGCCATGGTCCAGAGGTAGGCCCAGCTCCCGCGCCGGACCAGCCGCGCGTCGGGCGGGAAGTTCCGGCGGCCCCTGGCCACCGACCAGACCACGTCGATCGGCAGGTCGCGCCGGCGCAGCTCCTCGTAGATGGCCCGGGGGCTGCCGCTGTAGCCCTTGCCGACGTCGGACTCGAACAGCGCGAGGTTCTGCCGCGGGGGCACCACCTTGATGAGCAGCTTGTAGGCCCGCAGTTTGTTCGCCGGGGTGTTGAGCCGTCTCATCAGCACCTGCTTGACCCGCCGCAGCACCGAACGGGTGACGGAGTCGGGGCGTACGCACAGGTACGCGGCGTACCCCTCGGCCTTCACCAGGCAGTCCGGCAGCTCGACGGGCCGCAGCCGCGGGTCGGCGAGGATGCGGTCGGACGTGGTGTGCCCGTCGGAGGTCCTGGTGAAGACGATGCGCGGATCGCACCTGCCGGTGGGCCGGCAGACGATGTCGGTGACGTAGCCTCCGCCACCGGACGGCTGCGGCTTCATCGGGATCCTCAGCGTTCCGAGCTCCAGGAACGCCGTCCAGTCCAGCGGCAGCGCCCCGAACGGGTCGTACGTGCGCACGGTCATCCGCACCTGCTCGCCGTCCGGGACGATCTCCGTCAGCTCGTGCCGCAGCCTGGACTCGGAGAAGGGCAGCTCGGCCAGCCGCAGCTTCGTGATGTCCATGCCGGGCGAGACGGTCGTCCCCCAGTACGTGCGCCCGTTCAGCCGTACCGCCGACCGCGGGGCGGCCCTCGGCCCCGTGAGCGAGGCCGCGGCCACCCGCAGGTCCTCGGCCCGGTCGTCGAGTATGAGCTGGCAGCAGACCCGGTCCAGCGGCTCCAGCTCCTCCAGCAGCCAGCGGGGGAGCTCCTCCAGGTACGGCCGGACCACCGCGGCGAACTCCTTGATCCACACCAGCTCCCGGGCCGGCAGCGGGTTGAGGTAGACCCGCAGGTCCTGGCGCACGAACCGGCGCTGCCTGTGGGGCACCAGATCCCCGGCCCCGTGGTCGCGCAGGACGCCGTCGCTCAGCCGGGCCGCGATGACCCGCTGCCGCACGTTCTCCAGGTCGTCGACGCTCAGCGAGATCGAGTCGTTCGTCGTCGCCCGGTGCCAGAGATAGACCGTCCACGGCACGATCGCGAACCTGCGCGACACCGCGTACAGCGCGGTCGCGAAGACGTGGTCCTCGTAATGGATGTCCTCGGGGAAGCGCAACTCGTGGTCCCGCAGCCAGCCCACGTTGTAGAGCTTGTTCGTGCTGAAGCAGTCGAGGAACAGCTCGGGCTCCTGGCGGATCCCCTCCACCACCCGCCGCCTGGCGAACAGTTCGGGATAGTACGGGTTCTGCCGCCCGCTCGACTCGAACAGCCGCGAGATCTGCCCCGACACGAAGTCGGCCCCGGTCCGCTCGATCTCGGTGAGCAGGCTCTTGCAGGCATGCCTGGGCAGCTCGTCGTCGCTGTCGAGGAACATCGCGTACGGCGAGGCCGCGGCGTCGATCCCGTCGTTCCTGGGCGCGCCGCAGCCCCCGCTGTTGACCTGCCTGCGCAGGTAGAGCACCCGCGGATCGCTGTCCATCAGCCGGGCGGCCACCTCCGGCGTGCCGTCCGTGCTCGCGTCGTCCACGATGATCACTTCGAGATCGCGCAGCGACTGGCCGAGCACCGAACGTACGGCCCTGGGCAGGCGGGCGGCGTCGTTGTAGGAGATCACCACCACGGTGCAGTCCGGCATCCCAAGTCCCCCCGCTGGCTCAATCACCCGCGGAAGTGGGACTTCCCCCAGCGTGGGCGAAGTGTCCGGACTTGATGGAGTATTTGCTGAAAATCAGCCCATTGCCCTTTAGGTGATCGGCGGCCTCAGGTGATCCGCGGCTTTGGGCGATTCGCGGCTTTGGGCGATCAGCGGCGCAGCCTGCGGATCACCCAGACGATGACCAGTAGCGCCACGAGCGCGCCCACGGCGGGCGCCAGGCGTTTCAGCAGCGGCTGCCCGGCGATCTCCAGCAGGTCCAGCGCCTCCTCGTCCGCCGTGCGCGACGTGCGGATCGTGCCCGCGGGCCGCGCCTCCGGCTCGGGCGCAGGCACCGCCGTCAGGTGCCGCTCCTCCTCCTGGCCCGGCGCGGGGGCGACCTGCTCCACCGTGGGCTCGGACAGCAGCTCGGCCAGGTTGGCCGCGAACTTCTCGACGAGCTTGCCGCCGACCTCGGCCATCACGCCGCGCCCGAACTGGGCGGGCCGCCCGGTCACGTTGAACGACGTCTCCACGGTCACCTTCGTGGCCTCGTCGACCGGCGTCAACCGCGCCTTGACCGTGGCCGAGGCCGTGCCGGAGCCCCGAGCCTCCTTGCCCGACGCCTGGATGGTGAGGGTGTAGGCGTCCTTGTCGACGTCCTCGAACCTGGCCGAGCCCTTGTAGGTCACCACGATCGGGCCGACCTTGACCTTCATCCTGCCGGTGAACTCGTCACCCTCGAAGACGTCCAGCGTGGCCCCCGGCAGGCACGGCGCGACCCGCTCGACGTCGAGCAGCACCGCCCAAGCCTGCTCGATCGGAACTGGAACAGTGAATTCGTGCTCGAACCGCATCGCCATCGATCCGCTCCTTTTCCCGCTGGTTGCGACACTACGCCGGGGCGGGGACGCCCCGGAAGAGGCGCCCCCTTCGACCGGTCCGCGGCCCGGTCCTGGTCAGGGCGATCCGGCCGCGGTGCGTACCGCGCGGTGGGTCAGAACCCTGGCCAGATGCCGCCGGTAGTCGGGCTGCGCGTGCAGGTCGGACGGCGGCGAGGTGCCGGCCGCCGCCTCCTCGCACGCCTGGCGCACCTGGGCGCCCAGCTCCGCGCCCTCCAGCGCGGCCTCGGCGGCGTGGGCGCGCAGCGGCGTCGAGCCCATGTTCGTCAGCCCGATCCTGGCCTCGGCGATCGACCCGTCGGAGCGCCTGACGGCGGCGGCCACGCCGACGATGGCCCACGCCTGGGCGGTCCTGTGGAACTTCTCGTAGTGGAAGCCCCAGCCCGCGCCCAGCTTCGGCAGCCGCACCCCGAGCAGGATCTCGCCGGGACGCAGCGACGACTCCCAGTAGTCGACGAAGAACTCGGCGGCCGGGATCTCCCGCTCGCCCTCCTCCGACCTGGCCACGAACACGCCGTTCAGCGCCAGCACCACGGCGGGCAGGTCGCCCGCCGGGTCCGCGTGGGCCAGCGAGCCGCCGAACGTGCCGCGGTGCCTGATCGCCGGGTCCGCCACCTGGGCGGTGGCCAGCGCGATCAGCGGGCAGCCGGCCCGGACGACACCGGAGTGCAGCACCTCGTCGTGCGTGGTCATCGCGCCGATGAAGACGTGGTCGCCGCGGTCGTGCACGCCCTTCAGCTCGGGCAGCCGGCCGACGTCGACCAGCGTCGACGGGTACGCCATCCGCAGCCGCATCAGCGGCAGCAGCGACTGCCCGCCCGCCAGGACCTTGGCGTCCTCGTCGGAGGCGAGCGCCTGGCAGGCCTCCGCCAGCGAACCCGGGCGCACGTAGTCGAACTGCGCGGGGATCATCGCCGCTCTCCTTCCTGCACCCGGTTCTCCTGGCCCCGGTTCTCCTGGCCCCGGTTCTCCTGGCCCCGGTTCTCCTGGGCCCGGTTCTCCAGGGCTCGCCAGACGCGTTCCGGCGTGCAGGGCATCTGCACGTCGTGGATGCCGCGCGGGCGCAGGGCGTCCACGACGGCGTTCACGACGGCCGGGGTCGAGGCGATCGTGCCCGCCTCGCCCACGCCCTTGACTCCCAGCGGGTTGCTGGTCGCCGGGGACTCGGTCCGGTCGAGCTGGAACGTCGGCAGATCCGCCGCCGACGGCAGCAGGTAGTCGGCCATGGTGGTGGTCAGCAGGTTGCCCTCGGCGTCGTAGACGGCCTCCTCGAACAGCGCCTGCGCGATGCCCTGGGCGATGCCGCCGTGCACCTGGCCCTCCACGATCAGCGGGTTCACGACCTTGCCGACGTCGTCGACCGCCACGTACGAGCGGATCTTCACCATGCCCGTCTCGGTGTCCACCTCCACCGCGCACACGTGGGTGCCGTGCGGGAAGGAGTAGTTCTCCGGGTCGAACGTGGCATCGGAGTCGAGCCGCGCCTCCACGCCCTCCGGCAGGTCGTGCGCCGTGAACGCGGCGTAGGCCAGCTCCTGGATCGTCTTCTGCGAGTCCGTGCCCCGCACCTTGAACGCCCCTGCCTGGAACTCCAGGTCGTCCGGCGAGCACTCCAGCACGTGCGCGGCCAGCTTGCGAGCCTTGTCCTTGACCTTCTCGCACGCCTTCAGCACGGCGATGCCACCGACGACGAGCGAGCGCGAGCCGTAGGTGTCCATGCCCTTGTGCGCGATGGCCGTGTCGCCGTGCAGCACCGTGACGTCGTCGAAGGGCACACCGAGCGCGTCCGACACGATCTGGCTCCACGACGTCACGTGGCCCTGCCCGTGCGGCGAGGTGCCGGTGATGACCTCGACCTTGCCCGTGGGCAGCATGCGCACCGAGCCGTGCTCCCAGCCGCCCGCGCCGTAGTTGGCCTCGCCCAGCATCCTGGACGGCGCCAGGCCGCACATCTCCGTGTACGTGCTGACGCCGATGCCGAGTTGCACCGGGTCGCCCCGGTCCCGCCGGTCGGCCTGCTCCGCGCGCAGCTTGTCGTAGCCGAACAGCGACAGCGCCTTGTCCGTGGCCGCCTCGTAGTTGCCCGAGTCGTACGTCAGGCCCGAAATGGTGGTGTACGGGAACTCGTCGTGCTTGATCCAGTTGCGCCTGCGCACCTCCACCGGGTCCATCTTCAGCACGGCGGCCAGCTCGTCCATCATCCGCTCGATGCCGAACGTGGCCTCCGGACGGCCCGCGCCCCGGTAGGCGTCCGTGGGCATCTTGGTGGTGAACACGCCCGTGCAGCCGAACTCGTACGCGTCCATCTTGTAGATCGCGTTGAACATCGACGCGCCGAGCAGCGGCACGCCCGGCGTGACCAGCATCAGGTACGCGCCCATGTCGGCCAGCAGGTCAACCTGCAGCCCGCGGATGCGCCCGTCGGCGTCGGCGGCCAGCCGGAGGTGCTGGATCTGGTCGCGGCCGTGGTGCACGGTCAGGTTGCCCTCGGAGCGGGACTCGCTCCACTTGACCGGCCTGCCGAGCTTGCGGGCGAGCAGCAGGCAGAGCACCTCCTCCGCGGTGACCTGCAGCTTCGAGCCGAACCCGCCGCCCACGTCGGGGGCGATCACGCGGAGCTTGTGCTCGGGGATGCCGGTCACCACGGCCAGCATGACCCGCAGGACGTGGGGGATCTGCGTGGCCGACCAGATCGTGAACGCGTCACCGTCGGTGTCGGCCAGGACCGCCCGCGGCTCCATCGCGCTCGGGATGAGCCGCTGCTGTATGTACGTCCGGTCGATGAGGACGGGGGCGTCCCTGAACGCGGCCGCGATGTCCCCGGAGTTGATCTTGACGCTGAACGCCTTGTTGCCCGCCTCGTGCACCTTCGGGCTGCCGTCCGCCAGCGCCTCGTTCATGTCGAGGACCGCAGGAAGCTGCTCGTACTCGACGTCGATGGCCTCCAGCGCGTCGGCGGCGCGGTAGCGGTCGGTCGCGACCACGCAGGCCACGGCCTCGCCGACGTACCTGACCTCCGACACCGCCATCGGCGGGTGGTCGGGGATGACGATGTCCTCGCTCACCGGCCACGCGCACGGCAGGCTGCCCTGCTCGTCGGCGAAGTCCTGCCCGCTGAAGGCCGCCACGACACCGGGCAGCTCACGCGCTCCCGACACGTCGACCCGGGTGATCCTGGCGTGCGCCATCGGGCTGCGCAGGAACATCACCTGCAGCATGCCAGGGCGGGAAAGGTTGTCCGTCCACTGCGTGCGCCCCGTCAGGAGCCTGGCGTCCTCTTTCCGCTTCCTCGGCCTGCCTACTTCCGGCCCGGCTTCCTGCTGGATGGTCATGGCGTCGTCACCGCCTGCCCCATCTCGTGCGCGCCCCGGCGTACGGCCTTGACGATGTTGCAGTAGCCGGTGCAGCGGCAGAGATTGCCTTCCAGGCCCTCCCTGATCGCCTCCTCCGACGGCTCGGGATTCTCCCTGAGCAGGTCTATCGCGGCCATGACCATGCCGGGCGTGCAGTAACCGCACTGCAGCGCGTGCTCTTCGTGGAAGGCCCGCTGCATCGGGTGCATCGACCCGTTGACGCCCAGGCCCTCGATCGTGAGGACCTCGCAGCCGTCGGCCTGCACGGCGAGCACGGAGCAGCTCTTGACGCTCTGGCCGTCGAGCATGACCGTGCAGGCGCCGCAGTTGCTGGTGTCGCAGCCGACAGGGGTGCCGGTCTTGCCCAGCCGCTCTCTTAGCAGATGTACGAGCAGGAGCCGCGGCTCCACATCCTCCTCGTACTTGATCCCGTCGACGGTGACGGCGATTCGGGGCATACGTCCTCCCTCAGGAGCAGGGGATTGGCGGACACACCCGAACCTACGCCGGTGCTTATTTCGGTCAAGGGTTACTTACCACGAACCACCCTGGCAATAATCGCCACCAGCCCCGCGAATGCCAATCCCAGCACCAAGACGCCGATCAGGACCAGCGGATCCGTGATCGCGCGTGTCACTATGAGAATGCCCAGAACGACGAAGAGCACACCGCTGAGCAGGGCCATCCAGTCGGTGCGGTGGAGGCGCCGCGTCCGCTCGACCTCACGCGGCACGCCGCACCTCCATGTCCCCGAGTCCGCCCCGCAGGTTGAGGATGATGGTGGAGACCTTGCCGTCGGGCTGCTTGGTCTCGGGTTCGAGCACCTTGTTCCAGCGCACGTCCACGCCGCCCCTGACCGAATGGTCGAGCTTGACGTCGCCGATCTTGTTGGTGGCGTGCACCTCCACCCTGGCCGTCGGCGGCACGATCACCATCAGCTCGCCCATCGTCACCGCCGCGTTGAACGTCACCTCGGCGCCCGGTTCCAGCTTCAGCTCCGACAGGTCCAGCCGCCCGTCGCCGACGCCCACGTCGTACAGCATGCTCGACTGGGTCACGCTGGTCGGCGTCCACTCCGACTCGCCGATGTTCCTGGGGATGCCCCCGAGCACGAAGCCCAGGGCCACGATGACCGCCACCAGCGTCCCTGCGGCGACCAGCCCGGCCCCGCGTCCCCACCAGGCGGCGACCAGCAGCCCGGCGCCGATCGTGATGAGCACGGTGCCGCCGACGATGGTCGGGCTCACTCCGGCGGCCGACCTGGCTTGGACCGCCACGACGATCCCTCCAATGATGATTGCCAGCAGGATGGTGATGACGCCGATGTACGACCTCGGACGCCGCTTCCGCTCCTTCTCGGGGATCGGACGGCCGTACCGGGCGGGGTCGTACGGCGAGTAGCCGGTTGCCCGCCTGGCCGGGTCGAGCGGCTGGTAGGGGCCGCTCGGCGCGAACGGCTCGCCGTAGGGGGTGTAGTCGGCGCGGGTCCTGGGCTGCGGCTGGTACGAGGGGACCCGATGCTCGGCGGTGACCTTGGCGTCCTCGCCGGTGGGCTTGCGGGGGGCGGCCTCGTGCACCCGGGTCGGCGGCTCCGCCGCCTGTTCCTCGACAACCTCCGGCCCTTGCTGAACCTGCTCCGGGGCGGCGGCCTCCTGGACCGGCTCCGGGGCGACGTCCCGATAAGCCGCCTCCCGCACCGGCTCCTGGACCGGCTCCGGGGCGGCAGGCTCCTCGACCGGGGACGGCTCCGCAGGGGGCGTGGGCCTGACCGGCGATGCCCCCGCAGCCGGCGTGGGCCTGACGGGCGAGGGCGCCGCGGCCGGCATGGGCCTGACCGGCGGCGCTTCTGGAGCTTCAGGAGCGGCGGCCGTCCGCCTCCTGCTCAGCCGTTCGGGCATCGAGCGGGCCAGCCCCACCAGATCCACCCCGCTGGAGTGGGCGGCGAGCAGCGAGACGGCGAGCAGGACGCCCACCACCAGGGTGCCCGTGTCGAGCCACACCGTCGCCACGTTGAGCGCCAGCCCGAACGCCAGCACCCCCGTCAGCAACGCCATCACGGTCTCGGCGTCGAAGTCGCGGCGCGTCCACTGCTCGATGATCCCCGGCCTGCCGTTCGGCTCCTTCATCAGCAGGAACGCCGCGAGATAGAGGAACAACCCGATGCCGGAGCCGAGCAGAAGCACAGCGAAACCCACGCGGAACACCACAGGATCGATGCCGGTGCGCCGCCCAAGACCGGAACAGACCCCCATGAGGAAGCGCCCTTCGCTGCTGCGTCGCAGCGATCGGGGCGGGGCGGCCGGCTCTTTGGGCGGAGCTTCTGTCATGTCACCATCGTGGACCTACGCGTGGTGTGCTCGCATCCGGGACACCCCTGACCCGACCCGGGGGTTGTTCCCTGATGCCCGAGGTGCCCCCGACATGTGACTATGGCCATGTTATGGCTGACCAGAAGACTCTCGCCGAGCCGACCGGCGACGCGCCCTATCGGCGCCTGATGCGCCCCATGGAGGGCCGCCTGCTCGGCGGCGTCGCCCAGGGGCTCGCGGCGCAGCTCTCGCTCGACCCCGTGGTGATCAGGCTGATGTTCGTGCTGCTCAGCGTGGTCGACGGGGTCGGCATGGTGGCGTACGCCGTGTTGTGGATGGTGACGCCCCGGCAACCGTACGAGGGGCAGCCGCCGCAGCGCGACTGGAGCCAGCTGGCCGCGTTCAGCGCGATCGGGGTGGCGCTGTTCGCGTTCGGCTGGATCACGGGGGCGTCGCAGGGCGGGATCGGCATGCTGCCGTTCGCCGTGGGCGGGATCGGGGCGCTGATCCTCTGGCAGCAGGCCGACCCGGAACGCCGCAAGAGCTGGGTCCAGGGCGCCACCACGAGCATCAGGAAGAACCGGGTTCGCACGCTGCTCGGCGTGGTGCTCGTGGTGATCGGCGCGGCCGGCTTTCTGTACGCCGAGGGCGAGCTGAACCAGGCCAAACCCGGCCTTATGTTCACCGTCGTAGTGGTCGGCGGCCTGGCCGTCATCGCCGCCCCCTGGCTCGCCGGCCTGTGGAAAGAGCTGCAGCTGGAGCGGCGCGAGCGCATCCGGCAGGAGGAACGCGCCGAGGTGGCCGCCATGGTGCACGACTCGGTGCTGCACACGCTCACGCTCATCCAGCGCGTCGCCCACGATCCGCGCGAGGTCACCCGGCTGGCCCGCGCCCAGGAGCGCGACCTGCGCAACTGGCTCTACCAGCCCGCCCAGGACGCCGACGCCACCGTGGCGGCCGCCGTACGCAGGATCGCGGCTGAGGAGGAGGACGCGCACGGGGTGCCCATCGAGGTCGTCTGCGTGGGGGACATCGCCCTCGACCCGGCGGGCAAGCTGGCCGCCCAGCTCAAGGCGGCCCGGCAGGCGATGGTCAACGCGGCCAAATACTCTGGGAGTCCATCTATTTCCGTTTATGCCGAAGTAGAGGGTGAAGAGGTCACGATTTTCGTGAAGGATCGTGGCAAGGGATTCGACCTCGACGCGGTGCCACTCGACAGGATGGGCATCAGGGAGTCCATCATCGGGAGAATGGAACGCCACGGAGGCACGGCCAGGGTGCGTACCTCGGTCGGTGAGGGCACGGAAGTGATGTTGACGATGAAGGTGGAGAAGGCATGACGCGGGTGTTGATCGTCGACGATCATCGGCTGTTCCGCTCCGGCGTACGCGCCGAGCTGGGCGACTCCATCGAGGTGGTGGGCGAGGCCGAGGACGTGGAGACGGCCGTCAAGGCGATCGCCGAACACCAGCCCGACGTGGTCCTGCTGGACGTCCACATGCCGGGAGGCGGGGGCCAGGAGGTGCTGCGCCGCGTCCTGGGCGCCGGCTCCCCGGTGCGTTTCCTCGCCCTGTCGGTCTCGGACGCCGCCGAGGACGTCATCGGCGTGATCCGGGGCGGGGCGCGGGGGTACGTGACCAAGAACATCAGCGGCAAGGAGCTGACGGACGCCATCCGCCGGGTGGCGGAGGGGGACGCCGTCTTCTCACCGCGCCTGGCCGGCTTCGTCCTGGACGCCTTCGCCTCGTCGGAGGCACCGTCCATCGACCCCGAATTGGACTCCTTGACGCAGCGCGAACGCGAGGTGCTGCGCCTGATCGCGCGGGGCTACGCCTACAAGGAGATCGCCAAGGAGCTCTTCATCTCGGTCAAGACCGTAGAAACCCACGTCTCATCGGTCTTGCGCAAGCTCCAACTCTCCAACCGCCACGAACTCTCCCGCTGGGCCACCGCCCGCCGCCTCGTCTAACCCACCCCTCCACCCCTCACCTCATCACCACCCACCCCCCTTCACCCTCGCCACGGCCCACCCACGCCCCTCACTACCACCCACCGGTAGCGCGCTCGCCTCACCATCACCACGCGCACCCGCATCGGCCGACCCCGGCACCCCGGCACCCCGGCACCCCGGCACCCCGGCACCCGGCACCCGGCACCCGGCACCCGGCACCCGGCACCCGGCACCCGGCACCCGGCACCCGGCACCCGGCACCCGGCACCCGGCACCCGGCACCCCCCGCCGCGCGCGCCGTTTCCCCCTGGGGCGGGTGTTCACCCGTGCCAGGTTTGGAACGTTACGTGATAGTTATCACGGATGTGCCCACAAAACTCCCGCCTCAGTTGTCACACATAAAGGAGAAAAAGCACCCAGCCCAGGAGTAGCCCCCTTGAATCGCGTCCCCCGGATGCTGTCGGCCCTGGTCGCACTGGCCGCCGTGACGGCCTGTGCGGCGGAGAGCGTCCACGTCCCGCAAACGCAGCAAGTCTCGGTGGTCCGGGCCGCCGGCGCGTCGGGCGTCACGGCCCCGGTGAACACCCCGGCCCCGGAGAAGAAGGTCAAGCTCGATATCGCCGACATAACCCCGATGGGGGAGAAGTCGGAGAAGGTAGGCGTCGGCTTCCCCATCATCGTCACGTTCGACCGCGACGTGAAGAACCCGGCGGCCGTGGAAGCGCTGCTGGAGGTGGAAGCGGAGAAGCCGGTCGACGGCGCCTGGCGCTGGGTCTCGAAGCGCAAGGTCATCTACCGGACGAAGACGTACTGGAAGCCTCACCAGAAGGTCCTCTTCACCGCTCGCCTGTCGCAGCTCCCCGGCAACACCGGTGCCAAGGACGTCTCCCGTCGCTTCGCCGTCGGCACGTCGCAGATCTCCGTGGTCAACACCCGTTCCCACCAGATGAAGGTCTACCGCGACGGCAAGCTGGCCAAGAAGATCCCGATCAGCGCAGGCAGGGGCGGGCTGATCAGGAACGGTGTGGACGTCTACCTCACCACCAGCGGCGTTCACCTCACCATGGGCAAGACGGCCATGGAGACCATGACCTCCTCCTGGATGGGCGTGACGGATCCCAAGGATCCGCGCTACTACAAGGAGGAGATCCCGTGGGCGGTCCGCATCTCCGACAGCGGTGAGTACGTCCACCAGAGCGCCGGCTACTACCAGTTCCTCGGCCGCTCCAACCAGAGCCACGGCTGCGTGCGGGCCACCCCCGCCGGGGCCAAGTGGTTCTTCGGCATCGCCCAGCGCGGCGACGTCGTCAAGATCACCGGTACGAAGCGCAAGCTCCAGTGGAACAACGGCTGGAGCTACTGGCAGCTGAACTGGACCCAGTGGAAGAAGGGCAGCGCGCTGAAGGGCTGACCCAAGAAGGGCCGCCCCCCCAAGGGGAGCGGCCCTCAGGCCCTCAGGCCCGCAGACAGCGTCAGAGCTTTTCGATGGGCGCGTAGACCAGCAGCAGCGTCTTCTCCCCGCCGCTCCCAAAGTCGATCTTGACCTTGGTCTTCTCCGCCACCCCGTCCACCGACACCACCGTGCCCAGCCCGAACGCGTCATGCGTCACCCGGTCGCCGGGCGCCAGCGAAGGCACCTTCCGCCCGCCGCTCTTGGCCGGCGCGGGGCGGGCGGCCGGCTCCTTGCGGGTGGCCGCGCTCCAGGCGGACTTCTCCGGATCCGTACGCCAGTCGATGAGCTGTCCCGGCACCTCGTTCACGAACCGCGAGGCCGGGTTGAACGACGGCGCCCCCCAGGAGCTGCGCACGGCCGCCCGCGTGAGGTAGAGCCGCTTCTGCGCCCGGGTGATCCCCACGTACGCCAGCCGCCGCTCCTCCTCCAGCTCCTTGGGCTCCCCGAGCGAGCGGATGTGCGGGAACACCCCGTCCTCCATGGCCGTCAGGAAGACGACGGGGAACTCCAGCCCCTTGGCCGTGTGCAGGGTCATCAGCGTGACGACCCCCTGCCCGCCGTCGGCGTCGGGGATCTGGTCGGCGTCGGCCACGAGCGACACCTGCTCCAGGAACTCCACCAGCGTCCCCTCCGGGTTGGCCTCCTCGAACTCGGAGGCGACGGAGATGAGCTCGTTGAGGTTTTCCAGGCGGGACTCGTCCTGCGGGTCCTCCGACACCTCCAGCTCGGCGCGGTAGCCGGTGGCCACCAGCACCTCCTCGGCCAGTGCCGACGGCGGCATCCCCGCCGCCTTGGCGATCAGCTCCTCGACCAGCGCGACGAACTCGCGTACCGCGTTGAGCGAGCGCGTGGCCATCCCGTACGCCTCGTCGGCCCTGCGCAGGGCGTCCCAGAACGAGATGCGCTCGCGCGTCGACAGCGCCTCGACCATCGCCTCGGCGCGGTCGCCGATGCCGCGCTTGGGCACGTTGAGGATGCGGCGCAGCGACACCACGTCGGCCGGGTTGGCCAGCACGCGCAGGTAGGCCAGCAGGTCCTTGACCTCCTTGCGCTCGTAGAAGCGCACGCCCCCGACCACCTTGTACGGCAGCCCGGTGCGGATGAAGATCTCCTCGAACACCCGGGAGGCCGCGTTGGTCCGGTAGAAGACGGCGACCTCGCCCGGCCGGACTTCTTCCTCGTCGCTGAGCCGGTCGACCTCCTGGGCCACGAACATGGCCTCGTCGTGCTCGTTGTCGGCGACGTACCCGACGATCTTGGGCCCGTCGCCCTGGTCGGACCAGAGGTTCTTGGGCTTGCGCGACTCGTTGCGCGCGATGACCGCGTTGGCGGCGGCCAGAATGTTCTGGGTGGAGCGGTAGTTCTGCTCCAGCAGGATGGTGCGCGCGTCGGGGTAGTCGCGCTCGAACTCCAGGATGTTGCGGATCGTCGCGCCGCGGAAGGCGTAGATGGACTGGTCGGCGTCGCCCACCACGCACAGCTCGGACATGTCGGCGCCCGACCGGACCAGCTCGCCGTCGGTCGTGCGCAGCTCGGGGTGCCCGACCAGCTCCCTGATCAGGATGTACTGGGCGTGGTTGGTGTCCTGGTATTCGTCGACCAGCACGTGCCTGAACCGCATCCGGTAGTGCTCGGCCACGTCGGGGAAGAGCTGGAACAACGTCACCGTGTTCATGATGATGTCGTCGAAGTCCATCGCGCCGGCCTCGGTCAGCTTGAGCTGATAGGCCTTGTACGCCTCCGCCAGCGTCTTCTCCAGATGCGAGCCCGCCCTGTCGAGCGCGGTCTCGTAGTCGATCAGCTCGTTCTTGAAGTTGCTGACCTGGGCCGAGAACGAGCGCGGCGGGTAACGCTTCGGATCGAGCTCCATCTCCCTGCAGACCATGGCCATGAGCCGCTGCGAGTCGGCCTGGTCGTAGATCGAGAAGCTCGACGGGAACCCCAGCCGCTTGGCCTCCCGCCGCAGGATGCGCATGCAGGCGCTGTGGAACGTCATCACCCACATCGCCCTGGACCGAGGCCCGACCAGCTTGTCGATGCGCTCCTTCATCTCGCGGGCGGCCTTGTTGGTGAAGGTGATCGCCAGGATCTCGCCCGGGTGCACCTCCCGCTCGGCCAGCAGGTACGCGATGCGATGCGTGAGCACCCGCGTCTTCCCGGAGCCCGCCCCCGCCACGATGAGCAGCGGACTGCCATGATGGATCACGGCCTCGCGCTGCTGAGGGTTGAGACCGTCGAGCAGAGGGTGGTCAACAGAGACTTGGGTCGGCACCTACCTAGGTTAAGACTCCCCACCGACAATCGGCGCCCGGAATGCCGTCGGCAGGGGGCGGGTTGTCCTTTTCGTAAAGCATCAGAAAGGGGAGTCATGCTGCCGGAAGCCGAGATCAATCGGGTCCTCGTGGTGACCGCACACCCAGACGACGTCGATTTCGGTGCGGCGGGCAGCGTGGCGCTGTTCGTCGACAAGGGCGTCGAGGTCACGTACCTGCTGGCCACGGATGGTGACGCGGGTGGCAACGAACGCACTCTGGACAACTCCGGCATGGCCGAGCTCCGCAGGACCGAGCAGCGGGCCGCCGCCAAGGCGGTCGGCGTCACGGACGTGCGTTTCCTCGGCTACAAGGACGGGCTCGTGGTGCCCTCGATCGAGCTGCGGCGCGACATCGCCCGCGTGATCCGCCAGGTCCGGCCGGACCTGGTCATCACCCACCACCCCGATCGCAACTACCGCAACGTCGCGCCCAGCCACCCCGACCACCGCGCGGTGGGCGGCTCCGCCCTGGACGCCGTCTACCCGGACGCCCGCAACCCCTACGCCTTCCCGGAGCTGCTGCGGGACGAGGGCCTGGAGGCGTGGACCGTACGTGAGGTGTGGCTGACGGGCGGCTCGACCCCCGACCACTGGGTGGACATCACCGAGGCCATGGACCGCAAGCTCGCGGCCTTGCAGTCACATGTGAGCCAGGTCGCCCACGTGGAAGGCTTCGCCGACTTCGTCAGGACCCGCTTCGCCGCCTGGGCCGAACAGGCCGGCTTCGGCGCGGACCACTACGCGGAGGCCTTCCAGGTCGTGCCCACGGGCTGAGCCCTTCCTAGGGCACGGAGCCTGGGGACACGACCCAGAGCGAGGGCTGACCGGTGGCCTCGGAGATGATGTCGAAGTCCCGGTCGTAATGCAGGATCGTCGCCCCGTGCACCTCGGCACAGGCGGCGATCAGCAGATCGCTCGGCCCGACGGCCCGGTGGTGCGACCTGCGCGCGAGGATGGCCTGGACGTCCAGCGCCCGGGCGGCCACCTCCTTCTCGTGGATCGACAGGAGGCGGAAGCCTTCGCGCAGGTAGTGGGCGTCGCGCTCGTAGCCCGCCGGGTCACGCGCGCTGAAGAGGACCTCGAGCTGTGTGACCTCGCAGATGGCCAGCATCTTGTCGAGGATGAGGTGCTCCAGCGCGCGGTGGACCGCCGGATGCGGCATGCGCGCCAGCGCGCTCTTGTCGATGAGGTAGACCACGCCCGTGGCTACCACGCATGCTTCATGATCTCCGGATCCAGGAGATCGGAATTGTCCCGGGTGCGCCAGTATTCGAATGCTTCGCGGCGCTTTGCCCGTTCGGCGATTTCCTCCAGGGCCGCGTTGACCGTCTCCTTCATGGTCGAAGTCCCCAACTCGTGCTGGGCGACCTCCAGTAGGTCCTTGTCGATGTCGATTACGGTACGCATGCAACACCACCTCCGTGTCCTCCATCGTATATCAGAGCTCGTGATCTTGATATACGCATTCCCGGCATCGTGCGGGCCTGGGAAGTACGCCCTGGAGACGTTAAAGCATCGAGATGGGAAGTGTCTGGAACGATCCATCGAGAGGTAAAGGATCTTTCTCCTCCGGGTTGATAATCCTCATCCTCGGCCGGTCGAAGATCCGCTGGCGTGCCGGAAATGCTCACGTTCAGTCACTTTCGCTTGGCGGCGAGGCGGGCGAAGAGGTAGCCGAAGGAGTTGGTGGCCAGGTGCAGCATGGCGGGGGTCAGGAGGCCGTAGCGGCGCCGGAGCTCGCAGAACAGCACCCCGGCCGCCGCCGTGGACGCCACGCTTCCCGCCACCACCCGCGCGGTGTCCAGGTGGGCGGTGGTCTCGGCCGCCGTCAGGGCGCCGAGGGCGGGGTTGGCGCGGGCCATGTCGATGGCCGGGAGGATGTGCCAGAGGCCGAACAGGGACGACGAGACCGCCGTGGCGGCCACCGTGCCGTGACTCTTGCGCAGCATCGCGTACAGGGCGCCCCGGAAGCCCACCTCCTCCAGCAAAACCGTACCCATCGGGACCTGGAGCAGGGCCTCCTCCAGGACGCGGGCGCGCGAGAGCGACAGGGCGCGCTCGTCGTGGAAGAGCGGCCTGGTGCGGGGGTGCGCGATGCCGGCGATGTAGACGGCCGCGACCGCCGCCGCCAGCGCGCCTCCCGCCACGGCGCCACGCCGGCCGTGCTCGAACCCGAGCTCCTGCCACGACAGACCGGACCTGCGGGCCGTCGCGACCAGGGCGGCGGTCGCGGCGGCCGAGGTCAAGGGGGCCAGGCGGGGGGCGACCTTGTTGTTCAGGACGTTGGCTGCGGCGAGGATCGCGATAGAGCGGAGCAACACCCTTGCCAGGCTACGTCGCGGCCTTCCCGCCCGCCCACCTCTTCCTCATCGCGTCAGGCTCATCACGTCGGGCCCACGTCGGGTCCATGTCGGATCCACGTCGGGCTCATCACGTCGGGCCCACCTCGATCGCTCGACGTCAGGAGGCGGCCGGGCGGCGCCAGCCGGTGGGGAAGCGACTGCGACGGCGCTCCTCCGGGGTCAGGCCGCCCCAGATGCCCTCCGACTCGCCCGAGCGTAACGCGTACTCGCGGCACTCCTCGATGACCTGGCAGCGCGCGCAGACCGCTTTGGCGCGGGCCTCCTGCAAGGGGGTGGGGGCGAGGGGGAAGAAGAGGTCAGGGTCGCTGGATCTGCACGCACCCCTTCGCAGCCAGCCGATCTCCTCCAGTTGCATGGGTCAACGGTAGAGCGTGGGCATGATCAGATACATCATCCTCTGGGTTGACCCGCGTATACATCCCGGAGTCCGATCCGCGCCCCTCCCGTACGCCCCCGGTCAGCCCGGGTCCCGGTCAGCCCGAGGCCCGGGTGGTGTGAGTCTCTGGGTGGTGCGGGTTCTGGGGTGGGTGTGGGTCCCGCGTGGTGCGGGTCCCTGGGTGGTGTGGGTCCCGAGGTGGGTGTGGGTTTCCGGGTGGCGCGGGTCATCGGATGGTGCGGGTCCTCGCGTGGTGTGGGTTCCGAGGTGGTGCGGATTCCGGGGGTGGTGCGGATTCCGGGGTGGGGTGGGCGGGTGGTCAGCAGGCGTTCACGCCGTTCCGGTAGCCGGTCGCGAACGACGCCTGGCGCTGTTCGGCCGTCCCGTGTGCCGATGGGTTGAGCCAGTCGTCGGTCGGGTCGCCCGCCGCTTCCAGGCTCAGGAGCAGTTCGTCCTCGTCGCCCTGCTGTGCCTGGAGCGTGCCCGAGCTCACGAGCGCCGAGAGGGTCCCGCCCGCGTAGCAGTCGGCCTGGAGCTCCATTTGTACGTTGAGCTGGAAGTTCGTGTTCAGCTGGGCCTGGATCGCGTGCCCGAACTCGTGGGGAATGATCACATAGACCGACCCGTCGCCCATCTCGTTCCAGAGCGACTCCATCCATGTCTGGTCAAAGGCGATGAAGTGGCCGACGGGGCAGTAGAAGGCGTTGTTCGGGACGGCGGGCTGGTTGCCGCAGCTGGGTCCGGAGCTGCCGGAGTAGGGGACGAAGTCGGCGACAGGCCGATAAGTCCGGCCGCTCTGCTGGAACTGCTGCGTCCAGAACGCCTCCGCCAGCGTGCGGGCGGTACGCACGTCGTCCTCGAACGAGTCGGCCCCCTCGGTGTCCATGGAGGACGGCCTGGTGAGGCCGCAGGCGCCGACGGACAGGAGGACCAGGGCGAGTGCCAGGATGCGCTTCACGGGGTTCACACGTCCCAAGTGTGCACGGGGTCATTGGTGTGCATCCGCTCGATGTACTCGAGCGTCATGGACCGCAACGCCTCGTGGCGGTCCCCGGAGATCCTTTCATGCGCGCGTACGCGTTCCGCCTGCCAGCTCGCTCCCGTACGGCCGGTCAGGCAGCGCCCCTCGATGATGCCGAGCAGCCGGTCCGCCACGGGACCGTCCACACCCCAGCCGGCCAGCCCCTCGCGCGCCATGGGCAGCAGGCGGCGCAGGATCAGCTCGGCCGCCGGCACCTCGCCCATGCCCGGCCAGTACATCCGCGCGTCCAGCCCGTGCCGGGCCGCCGCGCCGAGGTTGTCCTCCGCCGCCTGGAACGACATCTGGCTCCAGATCGGCCGCTCGGCGTACGGCAGCATGCGCATCAACCCGTAGTAGAACGCCGCGTTGGCCGCGATGTCGGCCACGGTGGGTCCGGCGGGCAGCACGCGGTTCTCGACGCGCAGGTGCGGCACCCCGTCCACCACCGCGTACACCGGCCGGTTCCAGCGGTAGATCGTGCCGTTGTGCAGGGTCAGCTCGTGGAGGTGGGGGATGCGGCCCTGTTCGAGCTCGGTGCGGGGGTCCTCGTCCTCGCACAGGGGTAGCAGGGCCGGGTAATAGCGAACGTTCTCCTCGAACAGGTCGAAGACGCTCGTGATCCACCGCTCCCCGAACCACACCCTCGGCCGCACGCCCTGCGCCTTCAGCTCGACGGGTCGCGTGTCCGTGGCCTGCTCGAACAGCGTGATCCTGGTCTCGCGGTGCAGCTCCTTGCCGAACAGGTACGGCGAATTGGCCGCCACCGCCACCTGAGGCCCGGCGATGGCCTGGGCCGCGTTCCAGTGCGAGGCGAACGCGTCGGGACTGACCTGCAGATGCAGCTGCACGCTCGTGCACGCGGCCTCGGGGGCGAGGCTGTCCGCGTGGGTGTCCAGGCGCTCGACGCCCTCGATGGACAGGTGCAGGTCCTCCCCGCGAGCCGCGAAGATCTGCTCGTTGAGCAGGCGGTAGCGGGGGTTCGCGGAGAGCGTGCCCTCGCTGATGTCCTGCTCGCGCAGCGTGGGCAGGATGCCGATCAGTACGAGGTGGCCGTCCTGGGAGCGGGCGCGCTCCTCGGCGTGGTTGAGCCGCACCCTGACGTCGTTCTCCAGGCGGAGCGCGCCGTCGCCGCCCAGCTCCTGCGGTTCGATGTTGATCTCGATGTTGAACTGTCCCAGCTCCGTCGCCCAGTCCGGCTGCTCGATCGCGGCGAGCACCTGGGCGTTGCGCATGGCAGCCTCGCCGTACGCGTCCACGATGTTGAGCTCGATCTCCAGGCCGGCGAGGGGGCGCTCATCCTCAAACCGGGACTCGCGCAACATCTGGGCGAAGACGTCGAGGCATCTATACACCTTTTCCCGATATTTCCGTCGGTCGTCCCGGCTGAAGACGACGCTTGGCACATCTCTGCCCATATCAGGAATGTTGCACGGCAACGCCAGGACCAACAAGCCCAGACGATGTGGTCGGGGTGCGGTGGCGAGTTCGGCTGTGGTGCCGGGGCGTGTCCGCGCTGATGGCTGTGGGACTCCTGCGGCGCGGTGGCGAGGTCGGTCATAGGAGCGGTCCGGGGGTTTGGGGCGTAGCCCTCGCTCGGCCGTCGGTCGGCCATGGAGCACGCCGGCATCACGGCGGAGGTCGTCGAACATGGCTGAGCTGCGCCCGATCGTCCTCGCCTTCATGTGCCCGGTCCGTCCGGCGTCGCTGTCCGCGACCGGCTCAAGCACCTCACCCCCGACGACGACACGGTGTTGCGCCTGGTCGGGGGGCGCGCTGGCCTCCGCCGACCTGAAACCAGGTGCGCCGACGGGCTGGAGCACTGTGCCGGCACCTGGGCGGCCCGCAAGCGTGAGCTGACCGCGCAGTGCATATACAACTCATGCTCAGTCTCTAGGTACGGTGCTGGGATGCGTGTATTGATTACTGGCGGGGCGGGATATATCGGGAGCACGGTCGCCTCGGCGTGCCTCGATGCCGGGATCGAGCCCGTCATTCTCGACAACCTCGTCACGGGCAGGCGCGAGTTCGCGAAGGGGCGGCCGTTCTATGAGGGGGATATCAGCGACGGCCCACTGATTGACAAGATATTTGCCGAATATCCGGATATTGAGGCTGTCGTCCACTGCGCCGCGCTCATCGTGGTGCCGGACTCCGTCGCCGACCCCATCGGCTACTACCGCGCGAACGTCACCAAGAGCCTCGAGTTCGTCGACCACCTGATCCGCAACGGCTGCACCCGGATGATCTTCAGCTCCTCCGCGTCCATCTACCGTACGGGCGACGACCACACGGTGAACGAGGACTCCCCTCTCGACCCCCAGAGCCCGTACGCGCGGACCAAGGCGGTCTGCGAGGCCATGTTCGCCGACATCGCCGCAGGCCGTCCGATCAGGATCCTCTCCCTGCGGTACTTCAACCCGATCGGCGCCGACCCCGAGATGCGCACCGGGCTGCAGCTGCGGCGTCCCAGCCACGCCCTCGGCAAGATGATCGAGGCGTACGAGGACCGCGTCCCCTTCCGGATCACCGGCACCGGCTACCCGACCAGGGACGGCACGGGCATCCGCGACTACGTCCACGTCTGGGACCTGGCGGCGGCCCACGTGGCGGCCCTGCGGCGGTTCGACGGGCTGGAGGCCGACGTGATCAACCTGGGCACCGGCGCGGGCACCACCGTCCGCGAGCTGGTCGAGGCGTTCAACCGCGTCGTCGACCGCCCGATCGAGATCGTCGAGACCGACCCGCGCCCCGGTGACGTGGCCGGCGCCTACACCCGCAGCGACCGGGCCCGCCTCCTGCTGGACTGGCAGGCCCGCTACTCCGTCGAGGAGGGCATCCGGCACTCGCTCGAATGGGCGAGCCTCCGGGAGTCCAGGCTCGGCTAGACCTCTGCCCTGCGGCGGAGTACAGTTCGTACACGAACAGTTCGTACACGAAAGAAATAATGGAAGAAGCGGAGGCGGCCCGCGAGGTCGCGCGGCTCTACCCTGCGATCTACCGGCGGTTCAAGGCGTCCAAGAGACCGGTCGCGGCCGGGTTGACCGCCAGGATGCACGCCGTGCTCGGCCATTTGCAGGCCGCCGGGCCGCTCACCCTGAGCGAACTGGCCGAGCACCTGCAACTGTCCAAGGCCGCGACGACCGAGCTGGTCAACCGGGTCGAGGAACGCGGTCTGGTGGGCAGGATCAGGGACGAGCGCGACCGGCGGCGGGTGTTCGTGTGGGTCACGGACGAAGGGCGGGCGGCCTTCGCGGTGGCCTCCCCGCGGGTGCTCGAGGACGACCTGCTGGCGCGGGCCGTACGTCAGATGACCCCGCAGGAGCGCGAAGGGCTCGTCGCCGGGCTCCGGGCGCTCCTCAGAGGCGAGAACCCAGGAGAGGACGAGCCGTGACCTGTCAAAGCTGCGGGATGCCGATGCGGACGGCCGACGACCACGCCCCAGGCCATCCGGACAGCACGTGGTGCCGGTTGTGCTCCAAGCCGGACGGGACGCTGCAGGACTTCGACGAGCGGTTCGAGCGCATGGTGCAGTGGCAGACCCAGCGCACCGGCCGGCCCAGGGCGGAGGCCGAGGAGGACACCAGGGCCTACATGCGCTCGATGCCCGCCTGGCGCGACCACCCGAGGCTCGCGTCATGAGGATCCTCGGCGTCGACAACATCCTGGTCGGGGTCGGAGACTTGGCGCGGGCCAAGGAGTTCTACGGGGGCGTGCTGGGGCTGAAGGAGAAGTTCGCGACGGGGGAGCTGGCGCTGTTCGCGATCGGGGAGGAGACCCCCGGGCTGCTGGTACGGGTCCAGGAGGGCGGGCCGGGCTCCATGCGCGTCTGGCTGGAGGTGCCCGACGCCCGTGCGGCGGCCGATGAGCTGGGGATCGAGCCGTTCGAGGTGTTCACGGGCTGGACGGTCGAGGTCACCGACCCCTGGGGGAACGTCATCGGCCTGACCGACTACACCAAGCAGCCCCACCTGGCCCGCGCGGGCTGAGGATCGGCTACCGGGAGGCGAGCGCCTCGTTCGGGATGATCTGCAGCTCTTCCATCAGCTCGTCGAGTTCGGCGTTCTCGATGTCCTCGGAGTCGATCACCTGCTCCTCCGGCGGAGCCTCGATCGTCACCTTGTGACCCCAGGCGCTGTAACGGGTGTCGGTCGTCTCCCCGAGCCGGCCCCACTCGGCGAGGTCGAGTTTCGAGCTGGTGCGGAACCGGCTGGGCAGGCCGGTGGAGCCGATGCTCAACCGATAGTCCATCGGCGTGCCGCCCTTGCCCCCGTTGAGCTTCCTCGTCTGCCCGGCGGTGAGCGAGCCGCTGTAGAGGCCGCCCTTGACGGACCGCGCGTGCGAGAGCAGGCCTTTCAACGCTGCCGGCCGGAAGATGTCGATGGGGTGAGAGGTGGCGCTTGCCCTGGCCGCGTCGCCGAGGCGCACCCAGCTCTTGCCTTCGGGCATCTCCTTTTCGAAGCCCTCGCCCTGGACGTAGACCTGCTTGTCCACGACCACGAAACGGAAGGTGTATTCGGGCGAGGACTTCGTGAACCTGCCCCGCATGGTCACGTCAGAGGCGACGACCCCCGACTCGCCGAACGCGAAGACGCCCGTCATCCGGAAAGTGAGCGACTTCTCGCCCTTTGACTCCGTCCGGGAAACCTCGGAGATCTTCACGCCGTGCCCAGGCGCGAACTGCTTCTGCAGCGCCCTTACCGGATCAGGCGCCGCCGCCTGGGCCGGGGTGGCGGTGATCAGGGCCGTGGCGGCCACCGCCGCCGCCAGAACTCGCTTCATACGCATCCTCCAAGAAGAGAAAGCCTCCTCCCACCCAACGGGCGGGGGGAGGCCGGAAGGGCTACTAGTTGGCGAGCGAGTTCAGGGAGTTGTTCGGGATCTCCTGCGGGACGTCGCTGTCCTCGCTGAGGTCCTTCACGTCGATCCACTGGTCCTCGGCCGGAGCCTTGACCTTGACCTTGGAACCCCACCCGAGGTACCGGGTCTCGGTGACCGAACGGGTCTTGCCCAGGACGCCGAAGTCCATGGACCAGCCCGAGGAGAGCGTGGTGACCAGGCCCTTGGAGTTCACCTTCAGTGTGTAGTCGATCTTTATCTTGCCGACCAGGCCGGTGACCTTCTGGCCGTAGACCTTGCCCAGTTCGCTGTAGGTCAGGACGCCCTTGTAGGTGCCACCCTTGAAGCTCTTGGCCTTCGACACCAGAGTCTTCAGCACCTTCGGCTCGAAGATGTCGAGGATCTGGTTGAAGGTGCCGCCGGTCGCCTCACTGCCGCCGTAGCG
This sequence comes from Nonomuraea sp. NPDC050153, assembly GCF_044460125.1. Lineage (NCBI taxonomy): Bacteria > Bacillati > Actinomycetota > Actinomycetes > Streptosporangiales > Streptosporangiaceae > Nonomuraea > Nonomuraea sp. NPDC050153. The sequence goes on along the minus strand of NZ_JBITJQ010000006.1, from coordinate 191,204 downwards.
AACCCACTTCTTGCCCTCGGGCAGGTCCTCGCTGTACAGCCCGCCCTGGATGTAGCTGTAGCCGCCGACCGTGATGATGCGCGGCGGGGCGAGAGAGGCAGAAAGGCTCTTGTCGCTGCTGGGCGTACGGGTCCGGAGGTCGCTCGCGACGACCCCCGACTTGCCGAACTCGAAAGTGCCGCTCGTCTTGGTGGTCCCGAGGCTCTTGCCGTCGAGGCTCGTCCGGGTCTCCTCCGAGATCCGCACCCCGTGCCCCGCGACGAACTGCTTCTTGAGCGCCTTCACCGCGTCCACCGGCGCGGCCTGCGCGGCGGGTGTGACGGTAACGAGCGCCGCGGCCGTGGTTAACGCCAAGCCCGCGAGAATTCGCTTCATACGATTTCCCCGTTCGATTCAAAAGGAGAGGGAGCAGAAGCCTGCCAATAGAAGATCACGACCATATATCGACAACCGGGGCAGGCGATGCCAAAACGGTGCACTTTTCGTGCAGGGGCGGTCTGGAGAAGTGAGATGACCGTCACAGAGTGGAAGAACCATGCCCCCATGACCTGGGTAGGTCAAGCTTCGGGCTAGGCTTTACCGGCGGAAACGCCCGGCACGCACGGGTTGCCCGGGGCGTCGAACATCAGTCGGAAAAGCAGGGCGCGAACCCGGCAGAGGGTGAGCGACCAAACGGAAGAGGACGGACCCTCGTGGACCTGTTCGAACATCAGGCGAAGGAGCTCTTCGCCGACTACGGCATCCCGGTGCCACGCGGCATCGTCGCACACAACGTGGAGGAGGCGCGGTCGGCCGCCGAGGAGCTGACCGGCCGCGTTGTCGTCAAGGCCCAGGTCAAGACCGGTGGCCGGGGCAAGGCCGGAGGCGTCAAGGTGGCCGACGACGCCGCCGACGCCGTGACCAAGGCCGAAGCCATCCTCGGCATGGACATCAAGGGCCACACGGTCCACAAGGTCCTTGTCGAGGAGGCCAGCGCTATCGCGGAGGAGTACTACTTCTCCTTCCTGCTCGACCGCGCGAACCGTACATTCCTCGCCATCTGCTCCGCAGCCGGCGGTATGGACATCGAAGAGGTCGCCCACACCGCGCCCGAGAAGGTCGCCAAGGTGCCGGTCTCGGCGCTGACCGGCATCGACCGCGCGAAGGCCCGCGAGATCGCGGTGGCCGGCGGCCTGCCGGAGAAGGCGCTCGACGGCGCCGCCGACCTCATCGAGAAGCTCTGGTGCTGCTTCGTCGACGAGGACGCCACGCTCGTCGAGGTCAACCCCATGATCCTGTCGGCCGACGGCCAGGTGAAGGCCCTCGACGGCAAGGTCACGCTCGACGACAACGCCTCCTTCCGCCAGGCCGACCACGAGGCGCTGGCCGACAAGGCGGCCGAGGACCCCCTCGAGGCCAAGGCCAAGGAGAAGGACCTCAACTACGTCAAGCTCGACGGCGACGTCGGCATCATCGGCAACGGCGCGGGCCTGGTCATGTCCACGCTCGACGTGGTGGCGTACGCGGGCGAGCAGTTCCCCGGCAAGCCGTCCCCCGCGAACTTCCTCGACATCGGCGGCGGCGCCTCGGCCGAGGTCATGGCCGCGGGCCTGGAGATCATCCTCTCCGACCCGAGCGTCAAGTCGATCTTCGTGAACGTCTTCGGCGGCATCACCGCCTGCGACGCCGTCGCCAACGGCATCGTCTCGGCGTTCAAGCTGCTGGAGAGCCGCGGGGAGGCCGTGACCCACCCGCTCGTGGTCCGCCTCGACGGCAACAACGCCCAGCTCGGGCGGCAGATCCTGGCCGACGCCGCGCTCCCGCGGGTCGAGCTGGTAGACACGATGGACGACGCGGCCAAGCGTGCCGCCGAGCTCGCTGCGGTAGGTGCGTGACCCATGGCCATCTGGTTGACTGAGAACAGCAAGATCATCGTTCAGGGCATGACCGGTGGCGAGGGCACCAAGCACACCCGCCGCATGCTCGCCTCCGGCGCCCGTGTCGTCGGCGGCGTGAACGCCCGCAAGGCCGGCGTCACGCACGAGGGCCTGCCGGTGTTCGGGACGGTCAAGGAGGCCATGGACAAGACCGGCGCGGACGTGTCGGTCGTGTTCGTGCCGCCGGCGTTCACCAAGGACGCGGTCATCGAGGCCATCGACGCCGAGATCCCGCTGTGCGTGGTGATCACCGAGGGCGTCCCGGTCCACGACAGCACCGCGTTCTGGGCGTACGCCGTCTCCAAGGGCAACAAGACCCGCATCATCGGTCCCAACTGCCCCGGCATCGCCTCCCCCGGCGCCTCCAACGCGGGCATCATCCCGGCCGACATCACCACCGCGGGCCGCATCGGCCTGGTCTCGAAGTCGGGCACGCTCACGTACCAGCTGATGTACGAGCTGCGTGACTTCGGCTTCTCGACCGCTGTGGGCATCGGCGGCGACCCCGTCATCGGGACGACCCACATCGACGCGCTCCAGGCGTTCCAGGACGACCCGGGCACCGACGCGATCGTCATGATCGGCGAGATCGGCGGCGACGCCGAGGAGCGGGCCGCCGCCTACATCGAGCAGCACGTCACCAAGCCGGTCGTGGCCTACGTCGCGGGCTTCACCGCGCCCGAGGGCAAGACCATGGGGCACGCCGGCGCCATCGTGTCGGGCTCCGCGGGCACCGCCCAGGCCAAGAAGGAGGCCCTGGAGAAGGTCGGCGTCCGCGTCGGCAAGACCCCCTCCGAGACCGCCCGCCTCATGCGCGAGATCATGCAGGCGCGTTGATCGTCGGGTTTCCGGAAGCCCCGTGCGGAGAGTCTCCCGCACGGGGCTTTCCCTTCCCCACCTTTTACGCTTACGGCGGGCGACCCACCCGCCGCACGTGGCCGGGCCCCGTCCAGGGAGACGGTCACGAGGTGCGCGGGGCCGGCCGCCGTTACGGCGCCCCGTGGGCCGTCTCCGTGGCCCGCCCGGGGCCGAGGGACAAATCAGGTGTAGTTCGACGTCACAAAGTGCATGGGCGGCGGCGCGTCAACCAAGCGCCGGTCGGGAAACCTTGAGAAAATCGCCTACTGTGACGGCGATTCTCGACCAGTTGCGTGCTGCCCCCCGGTCGATGCTGGGCAAGCTCCCCGGGAGCTCAGGCGACGACGACGAGACGAGGCGGCCGCTACCCGTGTCGGGGATGCTGGCCGCCGCCGCCACGCTGGGCGTGGGGCTGGCCGCGCTCACCACGCTCACCCTCGTCGGCTGGATCGCCGCGCCCCGCGGCACGCTGGGCACGGGGCTGCCGGGCGTGTTCCGCACGGCGGCGCAGCTCTGGCTGGCCGCGCACCACGCCGGGTTCGCGATCCAGGGCGGGCGGGTCGGGCTGCTGCCGCTGGGGCTGATGATGCTGCCCACCGTGCTCCTCTACCGCGCAGGGCGGTGGATGGCCCGCGATGCCGACCTGCGGCTGCGGCTGCCCGCCCGGCTGCCGAAGAACAGCCCCAAGGAGCAGGCCGGGGCCCGTCGCCGGGCCCAGCTCGCCGTGGTCGTGCAGGCCGGGGTGTCGCTGGCGGCGCCGTACGCGCTGCTCGCGGGGTTGATCGCGCTCGCGGCGAGCAACGAGATCACGCAGCCGTTCATCGGCGAGGCGCTGCTCAGCCACTTCGTGCTGGCGTTCCTGGCCGGGTCGCTGGCCACGGCGCGGATGATCGGGCCCTGGCGGGTGATGCTGCGGCTGCTGCCCGAGCGGGTGCGCGCGCTCACCGTCGGCACGGCGGTCGCCACGGCGGGGCTGCTCGTGGCCGGGCTCGCGCTGGTGCTGGTCGCCGTCGTGCTGAACTTCGGGCAGGTCAAGGAGCTGTCCGACGTGCTCTCGCCGGGGCTCGTCGGCGGCGTGCTGCTGTTGCTGCTGCAGCTCCTCTACCTGCTCAACGCCGTCGTCTGGGCCTCCTCCTACATCGCCGGGCCCGGGTTCGCGATCGGCGCCGACACCCTGGTCGCGCCCACGGGGGTGCAACTCGGCACGGTGCCGAGCCTGCCGCTGCTGGGGGCGTTGCCCGAGAGCGGGCCCGTGCCGGCGTGGATGATGGCGGTCGTGGCGGTGCCGTTCGCGGCGGGGGCCGTCGCGGGGGTCATGGTGGCCCGGATCTCGCCGTCGCCCTCCTATGAGGCGGCGCCGCTGTGGGGGTTCCTCAGCGGGGTCGTCACCGGGGTCGTGACGGGGGTGCTGGCGGCGTTGTCCGGCGGGCCCATCGGCGGCGGGCGGCTGGCCACGATCGGGCCCTCGCCCTGGGAGGTGGCGGTCTCCGTCGCGGTCGAGGTCGGCGTGGCCGCGGGCATCTCCGCGGGCGTGGCCAACCTGCTGCTGCTCAACAAGCGCGCCCGTACGCCGCTGGACAAGGCGGCCGCTCCCGTACGCAAGGCCGGGGCCGCCCTCGCCAAGGCGGCGAGCAAGGTCGGGCTGGCCGAGTCGGACCCGCGCCCGCTGCCCGGCCACTGGATGGACGCCACCGAGGCCGACACGCAGGAGATCCCGGTCATCAGGGACGACTGGCAGGACGAGCACGCCTCAGCCGAGGCCGAGACGCTGGCCCAGGCCCGCCCGCGGCTGGCGCAGCCCGACCGCCCGCCCCGCAAGGACATCGTGGACGAGTCGGACGACCGGGGCGGCCACGTCATCTACGTCGACCCGTACGCCTGGGACCGCGACTGACCAGTGCCCGGCTAGGGCTGCATGGCTCCGAGCAGCTGCAGCACGTCGGCGGGCAGCTTGCGCTGGGCCGCGTCCCTGAACTGCGTGAAGCACTCGCCCTGCGCGGAAACGGTCCCCGCGCCCTTCATGCACTCCTGGTAGGCCGAATATTCGTCCATCAGGTAGAGCTGCATCCCCGTGGCCATGGCCGACAGCGCCAGCGCGATCGAGGAGATCGTGATGCCGCCCACGGCGATGCCCGGGGACCGGCCTGCTGACTTCAGCAACGGCATCGCCCGGATCCCGGCCGTGAGCGCGAACAGCGCCATGACCAGGCCTGCGAGCGGCAACATGAACGTCATGGCCAGCGCTGCGATGGACAACCAGATCGCTCGGCGACCCGCCGAATCGGCGGGCTGCTGGCCTGCCGGTGCCTGCACCGGTGTCGACACCTGACCTCCTCTGCGTCGCCGGGCGAGGAACAGATACGCTGGCACCCCCACCCTGTTTCCTTTTGGGAGTGTGCGTGTCTAAGGCTGGGCGGCTCGTCGTCCTCGTCTCCGGCTCTGGAACCAACCTACAGGCCCTGCTGGACGCTTCCGCCGACCCGTCGTACGGGGTTCGCGTGGTCGCGGTCGGCGCGGACAGGGATGGGATCGAAGGGCTGGTCAGGGCAGCGAAGGCAAAAGTCCCGACTTTTGTTGAAAAGTTGGGCGATTATGCGACCCGGGCGGAATGGGATGCCGCCATCGCGGCCAGAATCGCGGCGTACGAGCCTGATCTGGTGGTGTCGGCGGGGTTCATGAAAATTCTGGGTGCGCCGACCCTCGACGCCTTTCCCGTTCTGAACACCCACCCGGCGCTGCTGCCGTCGTTCCCCGGCGCGCACGGCGTACGGGACGCGCTCGCCCACGGCGTAAAAGTGACCGGCTGCACGGTGATGCTGGCCGACTCCGGGGTCGACACCGGGCCGATCGTCGCCCAAGAGGCGGTGCCCGTGCTCCCGGACGACGACGAGGCGGTCCTGCACGAGCGCATCAAGACCGTGGAGCGGCGCCTGCTCGTCGAGATCGTCGGCCGGATGGCTCGCGAGGGCTGGACGGTCAGCGGACGTCAGGTCCGCATCGGCAACCTAACAGGAGGGGAATCCACGTGACTCGCATCGCCATCCGGCGCGCGCTGATCGCTGTTTACGACAAGTCCGGGCTCGAGGAGCTGGCCAGAGCCCTCGACGGCGCCGGAGTGGAGATCGTCTCGACCGGCGGCACGGCCGCCGCGATCTCGTCGTTCGGGATCCCGGTGACCAAGGTCGAGCAGCTCACCGGGTTCCCGGAGTGCCTGGACGGGCGGGTCAAGACGCTGCACCCGCGCGTGCACGCCGGGCTGCTGGCCGACGTCACCAAGCCGCACCACGTGGCCCAGCTGGAGGAGCTGGAGATCGACCCGTTCCAGCTCGTCGTGGTCAACCTCTACCCGTTCCAGGAGACCGTGGCCTCCGGCGCGTCCGACGAGGAGTGCGTCGAGCAGATCGACATCGGCGGGCCGGCCATGATCCGCGGCGCCGCGAAGAACCACAACACCTGCGCCGTCGTGGTCGACCCCGGGTTCTACGGCGACGTGCTCAACGCCCTGACCGAGAGCGGCTTCACACTGGCCGAGCGCAGGCGGCTGGCGGGCATCGCGTATGCGCACACGGCCTCGTACGACGTGGCGGTCGCGAACTGGTTCGCGCGGACGTACGGGGAGGGCGAGTACCCGGCGTTCACGGGGGCGACCTACGAGCGCAAGGCCACCCTGCGGTACGGCGAGAACCCGCACCAGAGCGCCGCACTCTACACGGGCGGCACGAGCGGGCTGGCCAACGCCGAGCAGCTGCACGGCAAGGAGATGTCTTACAACAACTACCTCGACTCCGACGCCGCCTGGCGGGCCGCCTGGGACTTCACCCAGCCGTGCGTGGCCATCATCAAGCACCAGAACCCGTGCGGCATCGCCATCGGCGCCGACGTCGCCGAGGCGCACCGCAAGGCGCACGCGTGCGACCCCGTCTCGGCGTACGGCGGCGTGATCGCCGTCAACCGCGAGGTCACGGCCGAGCTGGCCCGGCAGATCGCCGACATCTTCACCGAGGTCGTCATCGCGCCGTCCTACGAGGCGGAGGCGCTGGAGGTGCTGCGGGCCAAGAAGAGCCTGCGGCTGCTGCAGTGCCCGGAGGGGCCGTCGCGGCAGGTGGAGTTCCGGGAGATCGACGGCGGCGTCCTGGCGCAGTCCGTGGACAAGGTCGACGCGTCCGGCGACTCGGCCGCGCAGTGGGAGCTCAAGACCGGCACCCCGGCTTCGCCCGAGCAGCTGGCCGACCTGGAGTTCGCCTGGCGCGCCTGCCGCTCGGTGAAGTCCAACGCCATCCTGCTGGCCAGCGACGGGGCGACCGTGGGCGTGGGCATGGGCCAGGTCAACCGGGTCGACTCGTGCCGCCTGGCGGTCTCCAGGGCGGGCGAGCGGGCGACGGGGGCGGTCGCGGCCTCGGACGCGTACTTCCCGTTCCCGGACGGGGCCCAGGTGCTGATCGACGCCGGCGTCCGGTTCATCGTGGAGCCTGGCGGCTCGATCCGGGACGAGCTGGTCATCGAGGCCGCCGAAAAGGCCGGCATCACCCTCTACTTCACCGGCACCCGCCACTTCTTCCACTAGCCCGACCACCTTCACCCAGGGCCAGAGCACCCCTCTGGCCCTCCCCGGGGGACGGGTCGCGGGATCGCGCATCGGGCTCGCGGGGGCGACCTGGCCTTCGCGCCTGCCACGTCCCCCCAGCAGGCGAGCACTCGCCGGCTCCGGTTACCCTGAGTGCCACTCCAGCTCGCCCCCTCCCCATGGAGCCTCCCTTGCTTGAGTCGATCCTGCAGGTCTTCGTCACCATGAATGGCATCGCCACCAGCCCCTTCGTCCTCCTGGTGCTCGCCCTGATCGGGGGCTACCTCGGCAGCCGCGCGGTGGAGGTCATCCCGTTCACCCGCCGGATCATCGAACGCCGCGAAGCCCAGGCCGCCGAACGCGAGTGAGCCTCGCTGGAGCCGAGGTCCATGACCTCAGGGCATCCAGCTCGGCTCGCTCGCCAGGGCCGCTAGAGGGCCATTGACGCCAGGCGGGCGGCTCCCGCCAGGGCTGCCTGCACGCCGAGGGTGCTCTGGTGGATCCGTACCGCCCGGACGAACGCCAGCCCGGCCACGTCGTCGAGGATGCGCTCCAACGGGTCGAACAGCACCTTCCCGGCCGCCGACACGCCGCCGCCGATGACCACGGTGGTGATCTCGACCGCGGCCGCCGTGGAGGCGATCATTCCGGCCAGCGCCCGCGCGCCGCGTTCGAACGCCGCCACCGCGACCGGATCGCCCGCTGCCGCGTGTCTGGCGAGCACTCGGGCGTCGGCCTTGTCCTCCGGCCCTTCGAGGGTGGGGGACCAGCCGTTCTCCAGGGCCCAGCGGGCGAGGTTGGGGCCGCTGGAGTAGCGCTCGACGCAGCCCCGGCCGCCGCACTCGCAGCGCTCGCCGTTGGGATCGATGGACATGTGGCCGACATGTCCGGCATTGCCGGTCGGCCCCAGGAGCGGCATGCCGTCGATCACCAGTCCGCCACCGATCCCGGTGGACACGACGATGCCGAGCAGGGACGTGCTGTCGCGTCCCGCTCCCAGCCAGTGCTCGCCGAGCGCGAAGCACTGCGCGTCGCCGGCCAGCACGGTGGGCAGCCCTGTCAGCTTCCGGACCTCCTCACGCAGGGGGAAGCCGCGCCAACTGGGCATGTTCACCGGGCTCACCGTCCCGGCGACCAGGTCGAGCGGTCCGGCGCAGCCGATCCCGACGGCTTTCGGAGATGGGCCGCCCTCGATCACTTCCGTGATCAGGGCCGCCAGGGCGGACATGACGTCCGTACGCGGCGTGGGCCGCGTGCCGGATCGCGACACGGAACCTTCCTCGTCCACCAGCGCGGCGGCGAGCTTGGTCCCTCCGATGTCAATGGCAAGTACGTAGGTCATCAATCTTCGTGGGGTTGTCGGGCTGGCGGGGGTCGCCAGGGTGGTTCAGTGCGGGCACGAGGTCGACCTTCTTGGCGAGCAGGTCATCCGGCAGCGTCCTCCGTGAGCATGTTGCCGGCGCCCAGCAACACTAAGCCCTTCCAAGATCAATGACAACGATGTCAACGATTGCCTGTGGATAAGTTGGGCCAGCTGCCTGGGGTCTGTGGATAAGTTGTGGATTCAGGGCACTCCGGAAAGGCGGGCCGATGGTGGGAGTGGCGTGTTGATGGGTTGAGGGGACATGGAAGGATTGCCGCATGAGCGCAGTGAAACTCGATGGCAAGGCGACCGCCGCCAGGATCAAGGCAGACCTCACGACCCGAGTGACCGCGCTCAAGGAACGCGGCATCACTCCCGGCCTGGGCACCGTGCTCGTGGGTGACGACCCCGGCAGCCAGATCTACGTCGCGGGCAAGCACCGCGACTGCGCCGAGGTGGGCATCGCCTCCATCCGCGTCGACCTCCCGGCGACCGCCACGCAGTACGAGGTCGAGGCGGCCATCGACGAGCTCAACGCCTCGCCCGAGTGCACCGGCTACATCGTCCAGCTCCCTCTCCCCAAGCACCTCGACGCGATGGCCCTGCTCGAACGCATGGACCCGGCCAAGGACGCCGACGGCCTCCACCCGATCAACCTGGGCCGCCTCGTCCACATGGTCGACGCCCCGCTCCCGTGCACCCCGCACGGCATCGTGCTGCTCCTGCAGGAGTACGGCGTGCCGATCAAGGGCGCCGAGGTGGCCGTGGTCGGGCGCGGCATCACGGTGGGCCGCTCGCTGGGCCTCCTGCTCACCCGCCGCAGCGAGAACGCCACCGTGACCCTCTGCCACACCGGCACCCAGGACCTGGCCGGGCACGTGCGCCAGGCGGACATCGTGGTGGCGGCGGCGGGCGTGCCCGGCCTGATCACCCGTGACATGGTCAAGCCCGGCGCGGCCGTCCTCGACGTGGGGGTCTCCCGGGTGGACGGCAAGATCGCCGGTGACGTGGCGCTGGACGTGGCGGAGGTCGCGGGGTTCCTGACGCCCAACCCGGGCGGCGTCGGGCCCATGACCCGCGCCCTGCTGCTGTCCAACGTGGTGGAAGCCGCCGAACGCTCCTGACGAAGCCAAGGTAGGGCCGGCGCCCCCGCGCCGGCCGCACCTCCTAGAACGGGTACGTGGCGATGTCGCCCTGCATGGTGACCCACTGCATCTCGGTGAAGGCGTCGACGTTCGCCCCGGTCCCGCCGAACCGCGCCCCCGTCCCCGAGGCCCCCACCCCGCCGAACGGCGCCACGGCCTCGTCGTCCACGGTCTGGTCGTTGATGTGCACGATCCCCGTCGGCACCAGGTCGGCCAGCGCCAGCCCCTTCATCACGTCCCGGGTGAGGATGCCCAGCGACAGGCCGTACTCGGAGTCCGCGGCCAGCGCCGCCGCCTCCTCCAGCGTGGCGAACGTCGTCACCGGCGCCACCGGCCCGAACACCTCCTCCGCGTACGCCGGCGCGCTCACCGGCACCTCCGCCAGCACCGTCGGCTGATAGAACAGCCCCTCGTACGTGCCTCCGGCCGCGAGCCGGGCCCCGGCGGAGACGCTGGAGGTGACCAGCCGGTGCACCCGGTCGCGCTGCCCGGCGTCGATCAGCGGCCCGAGCGCGACCTGCCCGGTGGCGGGGTCGCCGACCGGCAGGCCGGCGGCCTTGGCGGCGAGCCGCTCGACGTACTCCTCGGCCACGGCCTCGTGCACGAGGTGCCGCCCCGAGGTCATGCAGATCTGCCCCTGGTGGAAGAACGACGCCCACGCGCCCGCCGACGCCGCGGCCCCGAGGTCGGCGTCGTCGAACACGACCAGCGCCGAGTTCCCGCCCAGCTCCAGGTGGACCCGCTTGAGCAGGCGCGCCGCCGCCTCGCCGACCTTGCGCCCGGCGGCGGTGGAGCCGGTGAAGGAGATCACGGGGATGTTCGGGTCGGCGACCAGCGCCTGACCGGCCTCGGGGCCGCCGGGCAGCACGTGCAGGAGCCCGCTCGGCAGCCCGGCCTCCTCGAAGACCCGCGCGATCGAGAACCCGCCGCACACGGCCGTTCGCTGGTCCGGCTTGAACACGACCGCGTTCCCCAGCGCCAGGGCCGGGGCGACCGACCGGATGCCCAGGATCAGCGGGAAGTTGAACGGCGCGATCACCCCCACGACCCCGACCGGCACCCGCCGGGCGAAGCTGAGCCGCTTGCGGGCCGTCGGCAGCACCTCGCCCAGGGGCTGCGAGGCCAGCGCCGCCGCCTCGTAGCACTCCTGCGCCGCCACGTGCGTCTCGAACCCGGCCTTGCCCGGCACGCCGCCGGACTCGCGGACGATCCAGTCCTGGATCTCCTGCGCGTGCTCCTCGAACAGCCGCCCGGCCCGCCGCAGCAGCGCCGCCCGCTCCTCGTACGGCGTGGCGGCCCACGCCCGCTGCTCTGACCGGGCCCGTACGGCCGCCGCCGCCACGTCGTCGGCGCCGGCGGCGCCCGCGCGGCCGAGTTCGTCGCCGGTGGCGGGCTCGATGACGGGCGCGTCCCCGGCGCGCGAGGCCGTCCATCCGCCGTCGAAGATCGATCCTGTCCAGATCTTGGGGTCGAGGAACGTCATGATGAGCCTCCTATGGCTGGAAGTCCGGATCCACGGTGACGGTCACGTCGAGCAGCAGGGGCTCCTCGCGGGCCGCGAGCGTCGGCAGCACCTCGTCGAGCGCCGCCGTCAGCTCGTCGTACGAGTCCACCCGCCTGGCGGGGCACCCCAGCGACCTGGCCAGGCCACCCATGTCCACCTCGGTGAACGGCGGCCACGGCGCCTTGCCGCCCTGCTTGTCGGCCAGCCGGTCCATGACCGCGTACCGGCCGTTGGCGAGCACGACGAACAGCGCGCCCACCCGGTAGTGCGCGGCGCTCCAGAGGGCGTGCATGCCGTAGAGGGCCGACCCGTCGCCCACGACGGCGACCACGGGCCGGCGGGGCAGCGCCATCCGCAGGCCCACCGCGGCGGGCACGGCGAACCCGAGGCCGCCCATGGCCGCCGACAGGAAGCCGAGCGGGGTCCTGGCGGGCACGAGCCGGTGCAGGTCGGGGCGGGACGAGGGGGTCTCCTCGATGAGCACGGTGTCGGCGGGCAGCCGCAGCGCCAGCTCGCGCAGCACGTGCGCCGCCCGCAACGGCCGCCCCTCCGCCGGCAGGTCGGGGACATCGGGCAAGGGAACCCGCCCGGAGGCCGGTGACGAGGTGGGTGGCAGGGCGGGCAGCAGGGCGGCCAGCCGGGCGCAGACGGCCGACGGCGAGGCGAGGTAGGCCAGGTCCGCCGGGCTGCGATGCGTCTCGGCCGGGTCGTCCGTGACCACCGCGACCGACGTCCCCGGCGCCACCAGGGGGCCGGGCGCGTACGGGTACTGCCGGAAGACGGGAGCCCCCACCGCGAGCACCACGTCGTGCCCCGCCAGCGCCTCCCGCAGCCGCGCCCGGTCGGCGGGCAGCACCCCAGCGTACTGCGGATGGTCCTGCGGGAACCCGGCCTGTCCCCCGAACGACTCTTGGAACACGGGACACCCGAGCCGCTCGGCCAGCGCGACCAGCGCCTCCCACCCGGCCCCCGCGCCCGCGACGATCGCCGGCGACCTGGCCTCCGACAGCAGCTCCACCAGCGGCGCGAGGTCGTCGTCCGAAACGCCGGCAGGTCGCACCACCCGCGCGGGCGCCGCCGCGGTCTCCCCGGAGAAGGGCGCCTCCCAGTCGTCCATCGGCACCACCACCAGCGCCGGCCCGCGGAAGGTCGTCGCCTCGTGGCAGGCCCGGGCCACCGCCCCGGGCACGTCCTGCGCCCGCACCGGCTGGTCCACCCGCACCGGATAGTCCCCGGCCAGCCCGCTCAGATGCCCGGTCAGGAACGGCTCCAGCGCCAGATGCCGCCGATCCTGCTGCCCGACCAGGATCACCAGCGGCACCCGGTTCACCCGGGCGGTGGCGATGGCCCCCACCGCGTTCCCCAGCCCGGCCGTGGTGTGCAGCACGGCCAGCGCGGGCGCCTCGTGCCCGATCGCCCACCCCGTGGCCATCCCCACCACGGACCCCTCGTGGAGCGCGAGCACGAAACGCAGGTCGTCGGGGAGCCCGGTCAGCAGGGTCACCTCGGTGGAGCCGGGGTTGCCGAAGATCGTGGTCAGCCCGTACCGCCTGAGCACGTCGAACGTGGCGTCCCTGACCGTCGTCACCGCTCGCCCCTGGCCCGCTGGATCTGCCGGTAGACGTGCCCGCGCAACTCCCCGAACCGGGGCAGCGAGCGGGTCGTCAGCTGGTCGCGTTCGGAGGGCAGATCCACCTTCAGGTCCTCCAGGATGACGGTCGGCGACGAGGACAGGACGATGACCCGCTGCCCCAGATAGACGGCCTCATCGACGTCGTGGGTGACGAACAGCGTGGTCACCCCCAGGTCCCGCCACAGCTGCAGGATCAGGTCCTCCAGGTCCGCCCGGGTCTGGGCGTCCACGGCGGCGAACGGCTCGTCCATCAGCAGCACCTGCGGCTCGTACGCCACCGCCCGCGCGATGGCCACCCGCTGCTGCATGCCGCCGGACAGCTGCCACGGATGGGCGTCGGCGGCGTCGCTGAGACCGACCGATTCCAAGGAGTCGGCGACCAGCTCGCGCCGCCGCCCCGCGGGCACCCTCTTCTCCTTCAGCGGCAGCTCGACGTTCTCGCGCACGGTCATCCAGGGGAAGAGGCTGCGCCCGTACTCCTGGAACACCACGGCCATCCGCGGCGGCGGCCCGGTCACGAGCACGTCGTCCACCCGCACCTCGCCCCCGCCGGCCGGCAGCAGCCCCGCGACGCACCTGAGCAGCGTGGTCTTGCCGCACCCCGAAGGGCCCACCACGCACACCAGCTCACCGGCGCCGACGCCGAAGGTGATCGAGCGGATCGCCTCGACGGTGCGGCCGGGGCTCTCGTAGACCTTGCGCAACGAGGAGATCTCAAGCACGGGCGGCTCCACTGCCGTAGTACCAGGACAACACCCGCCGTTCCACGCGGCGGAAGAGCACGGACAGGCCCAGGCCGATCAGCCCGAGCAGCAGGATCCCGCTCCACATCTCGGCGATCTGGAACTGCCGCTGGAACACCAGGATCGTGAATCCCAGCCCGCTGGAGCTGGCGAACATCTCGCTGATGACCATGAGGATGATCCCGATGGACAGCGCCTGCCGGAGCCCGGCCATGATCTGCGGACTGGCGCCGCGCAGCACGAACCGCCGCAGCCTGGCGGCTCCGCGTACGCCGTACATGCGGCAGGTGTCGGCGAGCACCTCGTCCAGCGCCCGTACGCCCTCCACGGTGTTCAGCAGGATCGGCCACAGGCAGCCCGAGACGATGACCAGCACCTTCATGGGGGTGTCGATCCCGGCCAGCAGCATGATCAGCGGCACCAGCACCGGCGGCGGGATGGCCCTGAAGAACTCCAGCACCGGTTCGAGCGTGGCGCGCAGCCGCGGTGACAGCCCGATCAGCACGCCGAGGCCCACGCCCAGCAGCCCCGCGACCACGTAGCCGGCCAGCAGCCGCGCCACGCTCGGCAGCACGTCGTCGACGATCCGCTCGGAGAACCACGTCTCCGCGAACGCCCGCCCCACCAGGCCGGGGCTCGACAGGTAGAACGAGCTCCCGCTGACCGCCCACCAGACCAGCACCAGCGCCGCCGGCAGGGCGAGCAGCCTGACGACCCGCATCATGCGGCCACCTCCGACCGGACGCTCGGATGCCAGGCCAGCACCCGGCGCTCCAGGAGCCGCACGGCCGCGTTCACCCCGATGCCGACCAGCCCGGCCAGCACGATCAGCGCGTACACGGTCGGCACGGCCCCGCTGCTCTGCGCCACCTGGATCTCGGCGCCCAGCCCGGGGCTGCCGATCACCAGCTCGGCCGTCACCGCCAGGATGAACGCCACCGCCGCCGCCAGCCTCAGACCGGTCATGACGTACGGCAGCGCCGTCGGCCACACCAGGTGCCTGACCCTGGACCAGGCCGACAGGCCGTACGACCTGGCGGTGTCGAAGGCCACGGAGTCCACGGCCGCGACGCCGTACAGGACCTGGATGAGGACCTGCCAGAACGACGCGTACACCACGAGCAGGAGCGTCGAGCCGATCGACGGCCCGAACAGCAGCGTCGCCAGCGGCACCAGCGCGACCGACGGGATCGGGCGCAGGAACTCGACGGTGGAGTTCGTCAGCGCGCGCAGGCCCGGCACGATCCCGATGACCATCCCGGCCGCCACCGCCGCGCAGAACGCCAGCGCCAGCCCCAGCACCCAGCCGAGCATGGTCTCGCCGAGCGCGATCCACAGCTCGGGCGTGGCCAGCTCCGCGGCCAGCGTGCCCAGGACGCGCGAGGCGGGCGGCAGGAACCGCTCGTCGACCAGGCCGAGCCGCGGTACGGCCTCCGTCAGCACCAGCAGCCCGCCGAGCCCGGCGAGCCCGTGTCCGAGCCGGCTCAGCGGCCCGGTCACGGCACCAGCGCCGAGACGTCGACCTTCTGCTTGAGCACCCCGTCGGCCAGCGCCAGGTCGGCCACGGTCTGCACGGAGGCCTTGTTGACGTCGACGGGCCACTTCGGCAGGTTGATCTTCGCGATCACGTCAGGCGCGATCTTGGTGTACGTCTTCAGCACCTCTCTGACCTCGTCCGGATGCGCGTCCGCGTACTCCAGCGACTTGCGCATCGCCGCCGTGAACCGCTTGGCCAGGTCGGCGTCGGTCCGGCCCGTGGTGAAGTACATGGCGACGGTGAGGTTGGGGGCGGCGTCGGCGAAGTTCCAGGCCACGGGGCGCGCTCCCTGGCTGATGGCCTGGCTGACGAACGGCTCGACCACCCAGATCGCGTCCACCCGGCCGCTCTGCAGCGCGGCGGGCGCGTCGGGGAACGGCAGCTCCACGAACTCGATGCCGGTGGGGTCGCCTCCCGCGTTGCGCACGGAAGCGCGTACGGTCGTGTCGCCGATGTTCTTGAGCTGGTTGACGGAGATCTTCTTGCCCGCCAGGTCCTTGGCCGTCCTGATCGGGCTGTCCGGTTTGACCAGCACTGCGCTGAAGTCCTTGCCCTGCTGACCGGTGGAGGAGACGCCGTTGGCGACCACCTTGACGTCGAGGCCCTGCTGCTTGGCGGTCAGCAGCGAGGTCGTGTTCGCGAACGCGAACTGGAACTGCCCGCTCACCGCTCCCGACACGGCGGCCGCGCCGCCCTGGACCGGGGTGATCGTGAGGTCGATGTTCTGCTCGGTGAAGAAGCCCTTGGCCTTGCCCAGGTGGATCGGAGCGGTGTCGACGATCGCGATCACTCCGGCGTTGACCTTGTCGGACTGCTTGGCCTGGCCGTCGGTGGCGGGCTGGGTGCCGCCGCAGGCGGCTGCGAGTAAGGCGAGGACGATGAGAGCGCGACGCACGGTGGCTCCTATTTGTTCGCGATGCGCACATGTATTCTCTGACCGAACAACCCCGTATCGCGGAACCTACGCTTCTGACGGCCCATGTCAAGGGGATCACGATGGTTGATCATGTGCAGTCGCTGGCCCGGGGGCTCGCGGTGATCCGGGCGTTCAGCGCCGTCGACCCTGAGCTGACGCTCAGCCAGGTGGCCCGCGCGACCGGCCTCAGCAGGGCCGCGGCCAGGCGCTTCCTGCTCACGCTCGAAGACCTGGGGTACGTGCGCAGCGACGGGCGGCTGTTCTCGCTCACGCCCAGGGTGCTGGAGCTGGGGTACGCGTACCTGTCGAGCCTGTCGCTGCCCGAGGTCGCCGACCCGCACCTGGAACGCCTGGCGGCCGAGGTGCACGAGTCGGCCTCGGTGGCGGTGCTGGACGGGGAGGACGTCGTCTACGTTGCCCGGGTGGCGACGGCCCGGATCATGCGGGTGACGATCAGCATCGGGACCCGGTTCCCCGCGTACTGCACGTCGATGGGGCGGGTCCTGCTGGCCGCCTTCTCGCCGGACGAGCTGGACGCGTACCTGGAGCGGGCCTCGTTGCGCCGCCTCACCTCCCACACGATCGTGCTGCCCGCGGCCTTGCGGGCGGAGCTGGCCAAGGTGCGGGGGCGGGGCTGGGCGATGGTGGACCAGGAGCTGGAGGAGGGGCTGCGCTCGATCGCCGCGCCTATCCGCGACCGTTCGGGGCGGACGGTGGCCGCCGTCAACGTCTCGACCCACGCCAGCCGTACGACCCTGCAGGCGGCCCGCCGCGACCTGCTCCCGCCACTGCTCGCCACGGCCGCCAAGATCGAGGCCGACCTCGCCGCCCTCTCAGCCGCCCGCGCCTGACCCCCTCCCCGGAGGACGCGCCCACCCGGCCGCACCTCCTCGACCGCGGCGCACACCTTCCCCAAGGGACGGCAACCGACGTCGGCGGGGACGGTGAGTCAGCGGTTGCGGTAGCGGTCCGTGGCGTCCCGGGTCGCGCGGATGGCCGCGTCGGACGTGTCGTACGTCCGCTGCGCCAGCCCCACGAAGATGCAGTCCACGATCAGCAACTGGCTGATCCGGCTGGCCAGCGCCCCAGGCCGGAACGCGGTCTCCCGTCCAGCCGACACCAGCGTGTGATCGGCCAGCTCGGCCAGGGACGACCGCGGGTTGTTGGTGATCCCCACGACCAGCGCCCCGGCGTCGGCCGCGGTGCGGGCGGGCACCAGCACGTCGGGCGTCTCGCCGCTGCAGCTGATCGCCACCGCCACGTCACCTTGCCGGAGCAGCGCCGCGCTGGTCAGAGCCAGGTGCGCGTCGCTGAACGGATGGCTGGACAGCCCGATCCGCAGCAGCTTCTGTGACATGTCCGCCGCCACCAGCCCCGAGGCCGCCACCCCGTACACGTCCACCCGTCGCGCCACCGAGATGGCCTTCACCACGTCGCACAGCTCGTCGGGATCGAGCTGCGCGGCCGTGTCGGCCAGCGCCTCCGACTCGGCCCGGGCGACCTTGGCGATCACGTCCGTCAGCGGGTCGTCGGGCGCGAGATCGCCGGGCACCAGCCGCTCCGGCTCCTTGGCCACGGCCGCCGCCAGGGCGAAGCGCATCTGCGAGTATCCCGCGAACCCGAGCGCCCTGGCCGTCCGCACGATGGTCGCCTCGCTCGTCCCGGAGACCGCGCTGAACTCGGTGATCGTGCTGCGCACCACCAGCCCCGGGTCGTCCAGGATGATGCGGGCGATGGACTGCGCCGCCGGGGTGAGCGAGGGCAGGACGGCGCGTACGGCGGCGACCGGGTTCGCTGGTTCGGAGGTCACTGGGTCAGCCATTCTGCCGCCGCCTGCGCGGACACGCGGGAGATCCCATGGGTGGCCAGGTGGACGGCCCCGCCCGGCGGCGCCGGTACGCCGGTGTCCACCACGATCACGTCGGGGCGCATCGCCAGCGCCTTGGTCACCGTCGAGCGCACCCAGTCGTAGCGGGCGGCGTCGTGCACCACCAGCACGACCGGCCGCCCGTCGGCGGCGAGGTCGGGCAGCTCGCCCATGGGTTCGAGCGGCAGCCGGGCCGTGTTCGGCAGCAGGGAGCTGATCGCCGCCGTGATGCCGGTCGGCGTCAAGGGGTCCACGGCCTTGCTGAAGCGGGTGTTGACCTCGACCACCAGCGGAGCCCGGTCGAGCCGGGCGGTGCCGGAGGTGGTCAGCGCCGCCCTGGCCGCCTCCAGTCCCACGCCCTCGTCCACGTCGGTCCGGGCCTTGTCGCGCAGCGGCGCCTGGGCCGCGTACCACTGGGAGAGCGCGAGCACCCGCCCGGCCGCCTCCGCGAGCCGCTCCTCGGGCAGCTCTCCGGCGCGTACGGCGGCCACGATCGCGTCACGCATCCCGTGCAGGCTCTCCTCGGTGGACAGCCCCACGCAGATGGCGTCCACGCCCGCGCTCAGCGCCCGCACCGCGATCTCGCCCGGGGTGAACATGGCGGCCACCGCCTGCATCTCGATCGCGTCGGTGACGAGCATCCCGTCGAAGCCGAGCTCGCCCCTGAGGAGCTCGGTCATGGCGGTACGGCTCAGCGTCGCCGGCATCGACGGATCGAGTGCGGGGACGAGCAGGTGGCCCGACATGATCGAGCGCACCCCGGCGGAGATCGCGGCCCGGAACGGCGGCAGGTCGCGCGAGAAGAGCACCTCGCGCGAGGCGTGCACGGTGGGCAGCGCCAGGTGGGAGTCGGTGACGGTGTCCCCGTGGCCGGGGAAGTGCTTGGCGCACGTGGCCACGCCCGCGCCCTGAACGCCGTTCACGTACGCGACGGTGTGCCGGGAGACCAGGTCGGGCGTGGGGCCGAAGGATCGGATGCCGATGACCGGGTTGGCCGGGTTGGAGTTCACGTCGGCGTCGGGGGCGTAGTTGAGCGTGATGTCCAGCTCGCCGAGCATCCGGCCGATCTGGCGGCCCACGCGCTCGGTGAGCGCCACGTCGTCCACCACGCCCAGGGCCCTGTTGCCGGGGAAGGAGCTGCCGGCCAGGACCTCCAGCCGGGTGACCGCGCCGCCCTCCTCGTCGATCGCGACCACGGTGTCCGGGTTTTCGGCCCGCAGCTGCCGTACAAGCTGTGCGTCAATGACGTTGCGGGCGAACAGGACGATCCCGCCCAGACCCTCGCCCAGCGCGCGTCGCAGCCACTCAGGGACAGATGCCCCCTCGTACCCTGGGTGCAACACTGTCATCGCCAGTCTGGACAGGTCACCGCTCATCGGCATTTTCCTTCACGGTTGTTGATCTGAAGGTAATTTTCTGTCATCGTCGCCTTCGATACAACCACTTTCCGAGAGGCCACCCCCCATGCCGAGCAGACGGACTCTCTTGAAGGGCCTCGCCCTCGCCGCCGCCGCATCAGCCGTTCCGACGCCTGCGTCAGCGCAGGACTACGTACCGCCGTTACGTCAAATGCGCGGCATGTGGATCGCCTCGGTAGTCAACATCAACTGGCCGTCGAAGCCGGGCCTGACCGCCGACGAGCAGAAGGCCGAGTTCGTCGCCTGGCTGGACGTGGCCGTACAGCGCAAGCTGAACTCGGTGTTCGTGCAGATCAGGCCGACCGCGGACGCGTTCTGGCCGTCACCTTACGAGCCCTGGTCACAGTATCTGACCGGAACCCAAGGTCAGGACCCCGGCTACGACCCGCTCGGGTTCGCCGTGGCCGAGACGCACAAGCGTGGCCTGGCCTTCCACGCCTGGTTCAACCCGTACCGCGTCTCGATGCAGGCCGACCCCGCCAAGCTGCACCCCGACCACCCCGGGCGCAAGCATCCCGACTGGATCCTGCCGTTCGGCGGCAAGCTGTACTACAACCCGGGTCTGCCGGAGGTACGGAAGTTCTGCCAGGACGCGATGATGGACGCGGTCACCCGCTACGACATCGACGGCCTGCACTTCGACGACTACTTCTATCCCACGAACACCACGGCTTTCGACGACGGCGCCACCTTCGCCGAGCACGGCGCAGGCTTCCCCGACCTGGCTACCTGGCGGCGCAACAACGTCGACCTCATGGTCCAGGAGATGCAGCAGCGCGTCCTGGCGGCCAAGCCGGAGATCGCGTGGGGGATCAGCCCGTCCGGCATCTGGCGCAACAAGGCCTCCGACCCGCTCGGCTCGGACACCAGCGGCGGCCAGTCGTACGACGGCCTGCACGCCGACACTCGCGGCTGGGTCAAGAAGGGCTGGCTCGACTACATCGCGCCCCAGCTCTACTGGTACATGGGGCAGCCGCCGGCCGACTACTCCAAGCTCGTGCCCTGGTGGTCCGACGTGGCGAGCGGCACGAAGACGCTGCTGTGGATCGGCCAGGCCGCCTACAAGGCGGGCGACCCCGCCCAGGCGGCCCAGTGGCAGGCCCCCGGCGAGCTGTCCGCCCACCTGACGCTCAACCGGGACCACCCCGAGATCGGCGGCGACATCTGGTACAACGCCAACGACGTCAAGGTCGACCGGATCGGCTCCGTCACGACCGCCGTCAACGACCACTACCAGCGGCCCGCGCTGGCCCCCGTGCTGCCCCGGCTGGCGAACGGCGAGCCGCCGCGCAGGCCGGTCCTGGCGTACGCGCTGCGCCGCCCCGGCGGCGGGGTGGAGGTGCGCGCGGTGGCCACCGGCAGGGACGAGCCCTTCCAGTTCGCGATCTTCCGCTTCGGCCGGCCCGCGTCCTCGGGCGCCTTCGCCGACGCCCGCAACCTGGTCGCGGTCGTGCCCGGCGACCGGCAGGTCCGCTGGACGGACGCCGACGGGAAGCGCGGCGACCACTACTACGTGGTCGCGGTGGACCGGGCCAACCGGACCAGCAAGCCGAGCAACGGCTTCAGGGTCATCTGAGCCTGGGAACAGGCGCCCGATGATGCTGAGAGCAAGCTCCTGGATCTGAGAGCAAGCTCCTGACCTGAGAGCAGGCTCCGCCCGCACGCGTCGCCGGCCGGCTCTCTGGCCGGCGACGTGCCCGTTTCCCGTGGTCACGGGCACGCTGACGCTCAGGTTCCGACGCTGCCGGAACCCCTCGCCGAAGCCCCGGTCGCGATCAGGCCCTAAGTGCGCTCCGCCGTCAGGAAGCCCTTCGCCCAGCCGCCGATGGCTGCTCGGCCGGGGCTCCGGTCGACCGCTGTGGTGGCACCACGGGGGTCGGACGGACCAGACCGAGCGCGACGACCTCGTTGGCCAGGCGCGTGCGCCGGTTGGTGCCCTCGGGGATCCTGAACTTCTGGTAGAGCCGCAGCAGATGCTGCTTGACCGCGGCCTCGGTCACGACCAGGTCGTCGGCGATCTCGCGTGCGGTCGCCGGGGCGACGAACGCCTCGTCCGACAGCGCCGGCCTGCAGAGCGAGGTCAGCACGTCGACCTCGCGCCTGGTCAGCTCGGGCGCCGCGGCTCTGCGCAGCTCGACCTCAGGGGTGAAGTCCTCACGGGGGACTCCACCGATGCGACCCCGCGCCGCGCCGAAGGAGACGACGTCGCCGTCGTCCAGGACCCTCCGGGCGATCGGCCTGCCGTTCACCCGCGTGCCGTTCCTGGACAGCCCCAGGTCGACGACGTACAGGTAGGGTCCTCGCCTGACGAACTCGGCATGGAGTCGAGACACGCTGGGATCGGTGAGCCGGATGTCGACCCCACGACCCCTCCCGACCGTCGTGATCTCGGGGCGCAACGGGACCACCTCGCCAGTGTCCTCGATGCGTATGAACGGCCCCTCCACGGCAGTTCCTCCCCAGGTAGCCCGCCGTAACTATTACTACAGCTCCGGCTTACCCAAACGAGGGGATGCGGAATCGCCTTTGCCGAAAGGAGAATCCGGCGTGAAATTGGTCTGGACCTTTGAGGCCGGTTTTGCCTGCTCACGGGTAGACTTCGGACGAAGATAAGCGGAGGAAACACTCATGGCGGACAAGCCCACGAAAGGTCTGGCCGATGTCGTCGCGGCGTCCACAGCGCTGAGCGACATTGACGGAAAGGCCGGCCGGCTCTTCTACCGTGGATACGACATCCACGACCTGGCCGGCCGCGCGACGTTCGAGGAGACCGCACACCTGCTCCAGCGTGGCAAGCTGCCCAACCGGTCCGAGCTCGACGCGTACGTCGACGAGCTGGCGCAGGGCCGGGAGCTGGGCGCACTGGCATCCGCGAACATCGGCGAGATCGCCGAGAAGCAGAAACCGATGGAGGCGCTGCGCAGCCTGGTGTCGCTGGCCGCCGCGGACGACGTGGACAAGGACTCCATCGCCCCCGACGCCAACCTGCGCAAGGCGGCCCGGCTGACCGCGCAGCAGCCGCTGCTGGTCGCCCGCTACCACGCCGCCCGCAGCGGCGGGAGCGTTCCCGAGCCCGACCCGTCGCTCAGCATCGCCGCGAACTTCCTGCACGAGGTCACCGGCCGCGTCCCCGACCCCCGTGAGGTCGAGATCTTCGACGAGTGCCTGGTGCTGCACGCCGACCACACCATGAACGCCTCCACGTTCGCCGCCCGCGTCTGCGCCGCGACCCTCTCGGACATGCACTCCGCGATCGTCGCCGCCATCGGCACCCTCAAGGGCCCGCTGCACGGCGGCGCGAACGAGCAGGTCATGAAGCTGCTGGAGTCGATCCCGCCGGGCCAGGTGGCCCAGGTCGTACGTGACAAGCTCGCGGCCCACGAGAAGATCATGGGGTTCGGCCACCGCGTCTACAAGACCGAGGACCCGCGCGCGACCCATCTGCGCAAGATGTCCGCCGAACTGGCCGAGGCCGGCGGCGACGACACGTACTACCGGATGTCCAAGGAGATGGAGGAGGTCGTCTTCGAGACGAAGGGCCTCTACCCCAACGTCGACTTCTACGCGGCTTCGGTCTACCACTATCTCGGGATCCCGACGGACCTTTTCACGCCCGTCTTCTCGATCAGCCGCATGTCCGGCTGGACCGCCCATGTCATAGAGCAGCACGCAGACAATAGGCTGATCCGGCCTGACAGTGAGTACATCGGTGAGACCGATCAGAAGTGGAAGCCGATAGACGAGCGATGAGCCTGGGCCGGAGAGAGCGAGGCACGATGCCAACGAAGGCCCGTAGCGAATGCGACCATGAGCGGGCGCGATGAGCCTGGGCCGGAGAGAGCGAGGCACGATGCCAACGAAGGCCCGTAGCGAATGCGACCATGAGCAGGTGCGTTGAGCCAACGGACTGAGCGTGAGAGCTGGGGGCCGTACCCGCTGATCCTGGCGGGTGCGGTCATCGGCGTGCTCGTGATCTTTTTCGCGAACCCGCGCTGGGGCGGGTTCGCGCTGGGCGCCGTCATCATGATCGCCGCCGCCCTCCGCTTCGCCGGCTATGGCGGGCAGCTGTCCATCCGCAGCAAGAAGGTCGACGTCATCACGCTGGCCGGGTTCGGGTTCGTGCTGGTCCTGACCTCGCTCCTGCTCTACAACAACGAGCTCAAAGCGTTGATACTGTCCCTTTTCGCCCGATGACCGGACGGTCCGATAGCCTCAACGCATCAATTCATTGAAGGGGAACCATTCGCATGCCCAAGATCAAGGTGGAGGGTCCTGTCGTCGAGCTTGACGGCGACGAGATGACCCGGATCATCTGGCAGTTCATCAAGGACCAGCTGATCCTTCCCTACCTCGACGTCGACCTGAAGTACTACGACCTCGGCATCGAACACCGGGACGCGACGGACGACCAGGTCACCATCGACGCCGCGAACGCCATCAAGAAGCACGGCGTCGGTGTGAAATGCGCCACCATCACCCCGGACGAGGCGCGGGTCGAGGAGTTCGGTCTCAAGAAGATGTGGAAGTCCCCCAACGGGACCATCCGCAACATCCTCGGCGGCGTGATCTTCCGCGAGCCGATCATCATGTCGAACGTGCCGCGCCTCGTCCCCGGCTGGACCAAGCCGATCGTCGTCGGCCGTCACGCGTTCGGCGACCAGTACCGCGCCACCGACCTGAAGATCCCCGGCGAGGGCACGCTGACCCTGACGTACACGCCGAAGGACGGTTCCGAGCCGATCGAGCTCGACGTGTACGACTTCCCCAGCAGCGGCGTCGCGCTGGCGATGTACAACCTGGACGAGTCGATCCGCGACTTCGCCCGCGCCTCGATGCGCTACGGCCTGGCCCGCAACTACCCGGTCTACCTGTCGACGAAGAACACGATCCTCAAGGCCTACGACGGCCGCTTCAAGGACATCTTCGCCGAGGTCTTCGAGACCGAGTTCAAGGCCGAGTTCGAGAAGGCCGGTCTCACGTACGAGCACCGCCTCATCGACGACATGGTCGCCGCGGCGCTGAAGTGGGAGGGCGGCTACGTCTGGGCGGCGAAGAACTACGACGGCGACGTGCAGTCCGACACGGTGGCCCAGGGCTTCGGCTCCCTCGGCCTGATGACCTCGGTCCTGATGACCCCCGACGGCAGGACCGTCGAGGCCGAGGCCGCCCACGGCACCGTGACTCGCCACTACCGCGAGCACCAGAAGGGCAACCCCACCTCCACCAACCCCATCGCCTCGATCTTCGCGTGGACGCGCGGCCTGGCCCACCGGGGCAAGCTCGACAACACCCCCGCCGTGACCGACTTCGCCACCAAGCTGGAGGAGGTCTGCATCGAGACCGTCGAAGGCGGCCAGATGACCAAGGACCTGGCGCTCCTGGTCGGCGGCGACGCCAAGTGGCTCACCACTCAGGACTTCCTGGCGGCGCTGGACGAGAACCTCAAGAAGAAGATGTCCGTCTGATCATCGAATACGGCCTCTGCCTCGTTGTGAGGTGGGGGCCGTTTCGCATTTCTAGATCCATTTGCGGGAATTTCAGCATTCGGGGTATTTAGTGCTCGCATCGGCCATCGGGCCCGTCTTCGACCAGGTCAGCCAGGCGGCGGGCGGGTTGAGGGCGCGCCGTGCACCGGCCCTTCGGGAAATGGCTCGCCGCCGGCAGATGGACGTTTCCCAGACCATCTCTTGACGGTGGCGCGGCGTGGCGCAATTGATCACCTGGGTAAGAGCCACCTCGTAACAGTCGTACGCGTCTCGGGGGGTTCAGATGCGACTGCGTATTTTCAGTGGAGTGGGGCTGTTGGCCGCCGCCGCCCTCCTGAGCGGCTGCGACTCGCAGCCCAGCACCGTCAAGATGGTCGACACCAAGGCTGATGCCGCGGCCAAGCTCAAGGCGACCCAGGCCACCAGGGTCAAGCGCGCCGCCGAGGTCAAGGCGAACGAGTTGGGGCAGATCCCGGTGCTGATGTTCCACCGGGTCGTGGACAAGCCGGCCACGACGGACGACCGGTCGCCGCAGCAGTTCCGGGCGGATCTGGAGCGGCTGGCCAGGGAGGGGTACGTGCCGATCACGGCCGCCGAGATGGTGGCGGGCAAGATCGACATTCCGGCCGGCAAACATCCCGTGGTGCTGACGTTCGACGACTCGTCGCCGTCGCAGCTCACGCTCAACGAGGTCGGCATCCCCGCCTCGAACACCGCGGTCGCCATTCTCAAGGACGTGGCGGCCAAGCACCCGGGCTTCGCGGCGAAGGCCACCTTCTACGTGACCCGCGACATGTTCGGCAAGACCGTACGCGAGGAGCAGGCCCAGATGCTGGGCTGGCTCAAGGACAACGGGTTCGAGATCGGCAACCACACCCGCGACCACATCAACCTGCGCGGACGTTCGCACAAGGAGGTCGACGACCAGATCAGCGGGATCGCCGAGCAGATCAACTCCCTGTCCGCCGTGCACCCCACCACGATCGCCCTGCCGTACGGGAACCAGCCGAGCAAGAAGGAGTGGGCCCTGCACGGCAAGGCCTACAAGCACCAGGGCGTGTTCCTGGCCGGCTACACGCCCGCGCCGGCGCCGTTCAGCAAGGCGTTCGACCCGCTGGGGATCCCGCGGATCAAGGTCATGGAGAAGAAGGGCGACTGCAAGCAGTTCTGCTCGGAGGCGTGGCTGGACTGGCTCAAGAACAACCCGGACATGCGTTACACCTCGGACGGCGACGTGCGGACCGTGGCGTACCCGAAGTTCAAGAACCCGTACCTGCGTAAGTCCTTCACCAAGTGGGGCCTGTCCTACTGATCATTCTTTCCTGTCGAACGTGATGCCCGCCGCGCGTAGCCGGTCGATGAGGGGCCGGCCCATGGCCGAGGCCGTCGTCAGCTGGCCGGCGCGGTCCGGGAGGTCGTCGAAGGCGAGGCAGAGGGCCGACTCGGCGAACATCCTGGCCGTCGCGCCGTAGCCCGGGTCGCCGCCCGCGACCTCCGTGACCACGCGCTCGCCGCCGCCCTCGCCCAGGAACGTGACCTTGAACCAGTTCCTGGCGCGCTGCTCGGCCGACGGGCCTTCGCCGGGCTTCAGCCGGCCCTGGATCCAGCCGCGTACGGGCGGGATCTGGGCGAGCGCGGCGAAGGCGCCGGCGGTCGTCACGGTGGCCAGGGCCTGGGGGAGGGTACGGACGGCGTAGTGCTGGCGGTAGGTGAAGTCGGGGCCGTAGCGGTCGAGGAGGCGGGCCGAGTAGCCGACGACGAACGGGTCGAGGGTCGGCATCGGCAGCGCCCAGCCGCCCACGTAGCGGACGCCGCCGGGCAGCGAGCTTACCCGGCGGCCGGCGGGCCGCGGCTCGGCGGAGCGGCGCTGTGTGCCCTGCTGGACCATCTGGGGGGCGCGGCCGAGGATGGACATCATGGTGGCCAGGGTGCCGCCCGACGGGGTTCCCCTCGCCCGCAGGAAGCCCCTCACCCTGAGCGGGACGCCCTCGGGGAGGTGGCTGACCGTATGGAGCACGCCCAGGTCGTACGGGATGGAGTCGAAGCCGCAGGCGTGCACGAGCTTGGCCCCGCTCCTGGCCGCCCGGGCGTGGTAGCGCATGTAGACCAGGTCCACGAACTCCGGCTCGCCCGTCAGGTCCAGGTAATGGGTGCCGGCCTCGGCGCACGCGGCCACCAGCGGCTCGCCGTACGCGACGTAAGGGCCGACCGTGGTGGCCAGGACGCGCGTCCGGCGCGCGAGCGCGGCCACCGAGGCCGGGTCCGTGGCGTCGGCGAGCAAGATCGGTACATCGAGTCCGAGACGCTCCAGTTTGGCCCGGTCACGCCCGGCCAGCGCCCATCGCGTGCCGGGGCCGGCGGCCTGCGCGAGATAGGCGGCCGTGAGTCCGCCGGTGAAGCCGCTCGCTCCGAAAAGTACGATGTCGTAGGGGCGATCCATGATCCAGAGCCTCCCTGTGAGGGCTCGTGCACGCAACTCCACGCCGGGTAAAACCGTGACGTCACGAACGGTTAACGGATCCCTGAGGAGTTGCTGAACGTCGTAAAGTTTGCGTCGTTGGGGTTAGCACACGTGGGGATGACGAATGCCGCAAATCTCGCCGCTGGTCGCCGGCGATCCCACACAGCTGGGGTCTTTCCGGCTGTCCGGACGGATCGGGGAAGGCGGTCAGGGCATCGTTTACCTGGGCGTCAACGACAACGGGGAGCAGGCGGCGATCAAGCTGCTGCACGTCAAGTTCACCGGTGACACGATAGCCAGGTCGCGCTTCGCCAGGGAGCTGAAGGCGGCCAAGCGGGTGGCGTCGTTCTGCACCGCCAGGGTGATGGAGGCCGATCTCGACGGCAACACGCCGTACATCGCCAGCGAGTACATCGACGGCCGGCCGCTCAGGGAGATCATCGAGACCGACGGGCCGCTCACCGGCACGGTGCTCGACCGGCTGGCCATCGGCACCGCGACCGCGCTCACCGCGATCCACCACGCCTCGATCGTCCACCGGGACTTCAAGCCCGACAACGTGCTGATCGCCGCCGATGGGCCGCGCGTGGTGGACTTCGGCATCGCCCGGATCATCGACTCCACCGGCACGATCACCAGCCGGGCCATCGGCACGCCCGCCTACATGGCGCCGGAGCAGATCGCGGGCGACGACGTCGGGCCCTATACGGACGTGTTCTCCTGGGGCGCCACCATCGCGTTCGCGGCCACGGGGCAGCCCGCGTTCGAGGGCAAGTCCATCGCCGTGGTGCTCAACCGGATCCTCAACCACGAGGTCGACGTCGACATGATGCCGGAGCCGCTGCGCGGCGTGGTGCGCTCGGCGCTGTCGAAGTCTCCGGCCGACCGGCCGTCCGCCGACCAGATCCTACTGCGGCTGCTCGGACAGCCCTCCACGGTGGGGGCGTCCACGGCGGTGCTCACCCGGGGCGTGCAGGTGGCCAGCGACGACACGACGCCGTTCAGCAGGGTGTCGGCCGGGTCGATCACGGACCTGCCCCGGCCGCAGCCGACGACGATCCCGCCGCCGACTGCCACGGTGCAGCCCGAGGGTGGGGCGCTGTACCCGGTGACCGAGTCCTCCCCGCCCGCCACGGTGCCGCCCGAGGGCGGCGGGGCGCCGTACCCGATGACCGAGCCCTCCTTGCCCGGACGGTCGCGCCGCGCGAGGGTGTGGATCGCGGTGGCCACCGCCGTCGTCCTGCTCACCGCCGCCGCCATCGCGCTGGCGATGAACGGCGGCTGGTCGATCGCGTTCCGGGAGGGGCCCGAGCCCACGGGGACGGCCGAGCAGAAGGCGCCCACCACGTTCGCCACCGTGGTGGACAAGGTGGCGGAGACCGGCAAGATCGTGATCGGCGTCAAGGGCGACCTGCCCGGCATCGCGCTGCAGAACGGCGACGACTTCCAGGGCTTCGACATCGAGGTCGCCAAGCGCATCGCCGCCGAGTTAGGAGCGAAGGACGCGGCGTTCGTCAAGGTCAGCAGGGGTGACCGGGAGGGCGCGCTGGAGGACGGCAGCGTCGACCTGGTCGTGGCCACCTACTCCGTCGACAACTCCGAGACCCAGTTCGCGGGGCCCTACTACCTGGCGCACCACGACGTCCTCGTCCGCGCGGGCAGCGGCATCGAGTCCATCGACGATCTGGCGGGCAAGAAGATCTGCGCCCCCGACAGCCCGTCCGTCGGAGAGGTGCAGCGGAAGGTGAAGGTCGAGCCGGTCTCGGCCGGCGACTACGCCGTCTGCATGCAGCTGCTCCGCGACGGCAAGGTGGACGCGATCCCCGGCGACGACCTGATCCTGGCCGGGTTCGCCGCCCGCGAGAACATGCGCTACCAGATCCTCGGCGCCAAGCTCAACAACGAGCGGTACGCCGTCGGCGTCAAGAACGGCGACGTGAAGACCTGCAAGGCGGTGAAGGCGGTCATCGCCGACCTCTACCGCACGGGCTACATGAAGCAGCTTTTGAGCAAGTACTTCGCCAAGGTCGACTTCGATCCGGAGCTGAAGGTGCCCGCGATGGAAGCCTGCGGATGACGAGCAGGTAGCATCCCAAAGTCAACCAATATCCTGCGAGTGAGGGGAAGGCCATGGCGTCGTCAGCCAATGGGCCCGTCAAGGTGACCGTCACCGGAGCCGCCGGCCAGATCGGCTACGCACTGCTGTTCCGCATCGCGTCGGGGCAGCTGCTCGGCGCCGACGTCCCGGTCAAGCTCAGCCTGCTGGAGATCCCGGCGGCGGTGAAGGCGGCCGAGGGCACCGCGATGGAGCTCGACGACTGCGCGTTCCCGCTGCTGTCCGGCATCGAGATCACCGACGACCCCAACGTCGCCTTCGCCGGGGCCAACGTCGCGCTGCTGGTCGGCGCCATGCCGCGGAAGGCCGGCATGGAGCGTGGCGACCTGCTCGGCGCCAACGGCGGCATCTTCGGCCCCCAGGGCAAGGCGATCAACGACCACGCCGCCGATGACATCAAGGTCCTGGTCGTGGGCAACCCGGCCAACACCAACGCGCTCATCGCCCAGCAGAACGCGCCCGACGTGCCCGCCGACCGCTTCACCGCGATGACCCGGCTCGACCACAACCGCGCGCTGTCCCAGCTGGCCGCCAAGCTCCAGGTCCCGGTCACCGAGATCAAGAAGATGACGATCTGGGGCAACCACTCCGCCACGCAGTACCCCGACCTGTTCCACGCCGAGGTGGGCGGCAAGATCGCGGCCGAGCAGGTCGACGGCGAGTGGCTGCGCGACACGTTCATCCCGACGGTGGCCAAGCGCGGCGCCGCCATCATCGAGGCCCGTGGCGCCTCCTCGGCCGCCTCGGCCGCCAACGCGGCGATCGACCACGTCTACGACTGGGTCAACGGCACCGAGTGGACCTCCGCGGCCGTCGTCTCCGACGGCTCCTACGGCGTGCCCGAGGGGCTCATCTCGTCGTTCCCGGTGCGTGCCGCGAACGGCAAGTTCGAGATCATCCAGGGTCTCGCGATCGACGCGTTCTCCCGCGAGCGGATCGACGCCAGCGTGAGCGAGCTGGAGGAGGAGCGCACCGCGGTCAAGGAGCTCGGTCTCATCTGACGACCCGCCCGGCCCCCCGCGCGATGCGGGGGGCTGGGGCTTCAGGGCGGACAGGACACGGGCTGCACGGCGGGTACGGCCGGCGGCGTGGCGAAGATCACGCCCGCTGCGGCCAGAAGGCTACCCACCACGATGAGGACACCGAAGAGCAGCTTCGTGACCCTTGGTGAAAAGTTCCTCACATTTGGGTATCACAGCACACTTTCCGGTGCAGTATCACGCATTTGACGAAAGCGCGTCCCACGCGTCAGAAACGATGTCGCGCAGCGCGGGCCGTTCGGCCTTCCAGCCGAGCTCGCTCTGGATCTTGGCGGACGAGGCGACCAGCACGGCGGGATCGCCGGGGCGCCGGTCCGCGACCACGGCCGGGATCTCGTGCCCGGTGACCTCGCGGCAGACCGAGATCACCTCCTGAACGCTGAAGCCGGTGCCGCTGCCCAGGTTGTAGATCTTGTGCTCGCCCGGCGTGACGGCGTCCAGCGCCAGCAGGTGCGCCCGCGCCAGATCGGACACATGGACGTAGTCGCGCACGCAGGTGCCGTCGGACGTCGGGTAGTCGGTGCCGAAGACGCTCACGGACTCGCGCTCGCCGGTCGCGACCTTCAGGACGTTCGGGATGAGATGGGTCTCGATCGTGTGCCGCTCGCGGAAGCGGCCGTAGGCCCCGGCCACGTTGAAGTAGCGCAGGCTCACCGCGCCCAGCCCGCGGATCCCCGCGAACGCGCTCAGCGTGGTGTCGACGGCCAGCTTGGAGGCGCCGTAGGGGTTGGTCGGGCGCGTGGGGTCGCCCTCCTCGATCGGGGAGCGCTCGGGCTCCCCGTACGTGGCCGCGGTCGAGGAGAACACGATCCTGCTCACCCCCTTGTCCCGCATGGCGTCGAGCAGGGCCAGCGTGCCACCGAGGTTGTGGGCCCAGTAGAGCCCCGGCTTCTCCACCGACTCGCCCACCAGAGACTTGGCCGCGAAGT
Source organism: Nonomuraea sp. NPDC050153 (assembly GCF_044460125.1). NCBI lineage: Bacteria > Bacillati > Actinomycetota > Actinomycetes > Streptosporangiales > Streptosporangiaceae > Nonomuraea > Nonomuraea sp. NPDC050153. Next base: position 159,708 of record NZ_JBITJQ010000006.1, on the reverse strand, counting down.
GCAGCACCGCGTCCACGCGGTCGAGCGCGTCGTGCGCCTCGGTGATGCTTTTTTGGACAAATCGGGCACCTTCCGGCACCGCGTCCTGATGCCCGGTTGACAGGTCGTCGAGTACGGTCACCTCGTGCCCTGCCTCGATGAGCTGCGCCGCGACGACACTGCCGACGTATCCGGCACCCCCGGTGACCAATAGTCTCATGTGTACTCCTGTTCAAATATGTTGGATTTTGTACGGCTTGCCGCCCAGCATACGCGCGAAAGCCGCCGAGTACGCTGCCAACCACCATGTTTGACACCCTCGCGGCCAACATCGCCCTGGTTCTGGTGTTCATCCTGATCGGGGGGTTCTTCGCCGCCGCCGAAATCGCCATGGTCTCCCTCCGGGAAAGCCAGGTGCGCAAGCTCTCCCACCGGGGCCGCCGAGGCGAGCGGGTGGCCAAACTCGCCCGTGATCCCAACCGCTTCCTGTCCGCCGTCCAGATCGGCGTCACCGTCGCCACCATGTTGTCGGCCGCGTTCGGCGCCGACCGGCTGGCCGCGCAGCTCGTGCCCGTACTGGAGCGGTGGCAGGTGCCCCAGGCCGTCGCGCCCGTGCTCGGGCTGGTGCTGGTCACGCTGGCGATCTCGTACGTGTCGCTCGTGCTCGGCGAGCTGGCGCCCAAGCGCCTGGCGCTGCAGCGGGCCGAGGGGCTGTCGCTGTACGTGGCGCCGTTCCTCGACCGGATCGCATCCCTGTCGCGGCCGATCATCTGGATGTTGTCGAAGTCCACCGACCTCGTGGTCCGGCTGCTCGGGGGAAATCCGGAGGCCGACCGCGAAGAGGTCACCACGGAGGAGCTGCGCGACATGGTGGTCGGGCACACCGACCTGACCGCCGACGAGCGCAAGCTGATCGCCGAGGTGTTCGCGGCCGGGAAACGGCAGCTCAGGGAGGTGATGCTGCCGCGTACCGAGGTCGACTTCATGGACGCCGACACGCCGCTGGACGAGGCGGCCCGCATCGCCGCCGGGCTGCCGCACTCGCGCTTCCCCGTCTACCGGGAGTCGTACGACGAGATCATCGGGTTCGTGCACGTACGGGACCTGCTGGATCCCGAGCTCATCGGGCGGACCGAGCCGATCAGCGCGGTGGTGCCGATCCGCGCGGCCAAGTTCGTGCCGGCCTCGAAGCGGCTGCTCAGCACCCTGAACGAGTTGCGCGACGAGGGCCAGCACCTGGCGATCGTGGTGGACGAGTACGGCGGCACGGCCGGCATCGTGACCATGGAGGACCTGGTCGAGGAGCTGATCGGGGATATCAGGGACGAGTACGACATCGAGGAGGACGTCGTGATCCTGCCCGCCGGCGAGATCGAGATGGACGGCCTCACGAACCTCAACGACTTCGCCACCGAGTCCGGCATCCGGCTGCCGGACGGCCCTTATGAAACGCTTGCCGGATTTGTCATGGCGATGCTGGGGCATGTGCCATCTGTCGGGGAAAAGGTGGAAATAGCGGGTTTTGAGCTGACTGTTACGGAGCTGGACGGGCGCCGTATCGCGAGGGTGAGAGTGAAACGCCGCCCAGTGGTCGAGTCGCCGCCCGACCAGGATTCCTGACACAATTGCGTTCTATGGCCAGACCTCGTGTACTCTCCGGCATCCAGCCCACAGCGGACTCCTTCCACCTGGGCAACTACCTGGGTGCCGTCCGGCAGTGGGTCGCTCTGCAGGAGACCCACGACGCCTTCTACTGCGTGGTCGATCTCCACGCGATCACCGTGCCGACCGAGCCCGCCGCGCTGCGCCGCCGCAGCCGGGTCGCCGCCGCACAGCTCTTCGCCGCGGGCCTCGACCCGGAGCGTTCCACCGTCTTCGTGCAGTCGCACGTGCGTGAGCACACCGAGCTCGCCTGGATCCTGATCTGCCTCACCGGCATGGGCGAGGCCGGGCGGATGACCCAGTTCAAGGACAAGTCGGCCAAGTTCGGGGAGAGCGCGGCCAGCGTCGGCCTCTTCACGTACCCGATCCTGCAGGCCGCCGACATCCTGCTCTACCAGGCCAACCGGGTCCCGGTCGGCGCCGACCAGAAGCAGCACCTGGAGCTCACTCGCGACCTGGGCCAGCGCTTCAACCACCGCTTCGGCGACACGTTCACGCTGCCCGAGCCGTACATCCTCAAGGAGGTCGAGAAGATCACCGACCTCCAGGACCCCACGGCGAAGATGTCGAAGTCCTCCTCCAGCCCCGCCGGCATCCTCGACGTCCTGGAGCAGCCCGGCCCGCTGCGCAAGAAGGTCATGCGGGCGGTCACGGACACGGGCTCGGAGGTGCTGTTCGACGAGGAGAACAAGCCGGGCATCTCCAACCTGCTCCGCATCCAGTCGGCCCTGACCGGGACACCCATCCCCGACCTGGTGGCCCGCTACGAGGGGCAGGGGTACGGCACGTTCAAGAAGGACGTGGCGGAGGCGGTGGCGGACACGTTCACGCCCATCAGGGAGCGCACGGAGAAGCTCCTGTCGGACGAGGCCGAGCTCGACCGCCTGCTGGCCATCGGCGCCGAGCGCGCCGCGACGGTGGCCAAGCAGACCATGGCCGAGGTCCGCGACAAGGTCGGCTTCCTCCCCACGCTGTAGCTGTAGGTCGCGCGACTCCACCCACCCGCTGCCCGGTCACCGGGTGGGCCCGCCCAACGATGTCGCCGCGGCATTCGCGATGTCGCCCGGTGGCAACGTCATCATGCGTCATCGGCTGTTGCTGCGCGACGGTGAGCCTGTTGAGCTCTCGTGGTCGTTCTATCCAGTGGACATCGCGGCTGGGAGCCCTCTGGTCAGCCGCAAGAAGATCCGTGGCGGCGCACCGCGGGTCCTGGCGGATCTCGGGTTTCCGGAGCGGTATTTCGATGATCGCATCTCTGTGCGGCAACCCACTGTGAACGAAGTGGAGGGCCTGGACCTGCCGGCCGATGTACCGGTTTTCCGGCAATTCCGGGTCGTCTACAGCGACTTCCAACGGCCGGTGGAGGTTTCGATTCTCATCAAAGGCGGGCACCTCTATGAGCTTTCGTACCACCAGGCCGCCGACCAATAGAGCTCAGTCGCGGCCGGTGGCTCCTTGGTCTGCGAGACAGCCGATGGCGGGGTGGCTCGTACACGCACGAGCCACCCCTCATCGAGAGATCACCCGAAGATCATTTGAGGAGGCCGGGAGGCATCCAGCCCGGTGTGCCGGGTAGCGGGGTGACGGGCTTCCTGAGGGTCTGGACCTCGGTGGGCGGGACGGCCGGGCAACGGGTCCCCGGCGCCGGGAGGGTCCGCGAGATCAGGAAGACGTCGGTGATCTCCGTGCCGCAGGCTCCACGTCCGTAGACGATGTGGCCCCAGCCCTCGTACGTGAGCAGTCGGCCCGACCGGCCCAACTGCTGGGTCGTGCTGAGCGCCCACGGGTAGGTCGTGGCCGGGTCGTGCAGGGAGTTGAGGACCAGCAGCGGCGTGTTCGTCCGCACCTTCAGGCGGTGCTGCGGGTTGGGGATCGGGTCCGGTTGGCCGAGGCACGAGATGACCGGGCCGATCGCCAGCGGGCTGTAACGCATGTCGGGCGCGATCTTCGCCAGGCGGCGCAGGTGCTTGCTGAACTCGCGGTAGTCGCGTACGGGCAGCCGGTAGTCCAGGCAGAAGATCTGGAACGGGTTGGGGCTGACCTCCTGCGTCCGGTCGATCGCCAGGGGGAGCGCGCCCGCGCGCGGGGTCTCACCGGCCTCCAGGTCGGCGAGCAACTGGGAGAGCGGCTGCCAGTTGGCCGGATCGTAGAAGGCGCCCATGGCGTTGCTGATCAGCATGAACGCGGTCACCTTGGTGTCCGGCTCTCCCGGGACAGGCAGTTCGCCGCGGTCGGCCCGCTCCAGCAGCCCCTTCCAGATCGACCTGACGTCCTTGCCGTGCTGGACGCAGCGGCTGTCGCGGTCGCACCAGGCCACGAACTCGTTGAAGGCGTCCTGCGCGCCCCAGGTCTCCGTGTCCATGAAACCCCGCGTGTCCAGGCTGTGGTCCATCGTGCTGTCGAGCACGAAGGCGCGGACCCGCGACGGGTAACGCTCGGCGTACAGCTGGCCGAGGAGGGTGCCGTAGGAGCCGCCCCAGAAGGTCAGCTTCTCCTCGCCGAGCGCGGCGCGGAAGGCGTCGAGGTCGGCCGCGGTGCTGAGCGAGTCGACGTGGTCGAAGAGCGGGCCGGTACGGGCCCGGCAGTCGGCACGCAGACGGTCGTTGAAGGCCAGCATCCTGTCGAAGTCGGCCTGGCTCTTCAGGAGCGGATCCGGAGCCTGCGTCAGCACGTCCGTGGAGCAGACCACGGGGTGGCTGCGGTTGGTGCCCCGCGGGTCGAGGCCGACGATGTCGAAGCGGCGCAGAATCTCAGGACTGAACGTGTATGAGCTGCCGAGGACCAACTCCACTCCCGATCCTCCCGGGCCGCCCGCTCCCAGCACGAGCGCGCCGATCCTGGCGGCGGGATCGGCGGCCTTGCGACGGGCGACACCCACCTCGAACGTGCCGCTCGACGGCTGGTTCCAGTCGATGGGCACGGTGAGCGTTCCGCATTCGACGGCCGGCTCTTCCGGGCACGGCGTCCACGAGATCGTGTCCCGTGGCTGCGCGGCCTGCGTGGTGGCGGACGCGACCGGCGTGAGTAAGGCGAGCGGGGCGATGAGTCCGAACAACAATGCGCTGAGTCTTCGCATGCTCTGATCTTCAACGGCCTCCGAACGACTGTGAATCGGGCGGAAGTATGGACCGGCGGTTCCTTCGCGAGGACGAGGGCACTCGGTCTCCGGTCCCAGAGATTCACATTGTCCCGCTCCCCTTAGCGATGCTAAAGTCCCCTTAGCATCGCTAAAGGAGATGGCTGATGATCAGGGTGATGGCGGCCGACGGGACCGAGGCGCGGGCCGTTGACGAAGGGCGGGGGCCGATCGTTCTCGTTCTGCACCCCGGCCTCGACGACGGCTCTTCCTGGCGGGAGGTGGCCGAGCGGCTCGCCGCGCGCCATCGGGTCGTGCGGTTGCACCGGCGGCGGTACCGGCTCGATCTCGATGGCGCGTCCTGCACGGTCGCGCAGGAGGTCGAGCACGTCCAGGCGGTGGTGGCGGCGCTGGGCGGTGGGCCGATGGTGCTCGTCGGGCACTCCTCGGGTGCCGTGATCGCGCTGGAGGCCCTGGTGGCCGATCCGTCGGCGTTCGCGGGGGCGGTCCTGTACGAGCCGCCCACCGTGATCGGGGCGCCGCTCGGCGGGCCGCACGGTGAGATCCACGCGCGGGCCCGGGCGGCGATCGCGGCCGGGCGGCCGGGGAAGGCGATGAGGGTCTTCCTGCGGGGGACCGTGCGGGTGCCCGCGTGGGTGGCGTTCCTGGCCGGGGTGTTCGTGACGATGATGCCGAGGATGCGGGCGCTCGTATCGCCGCAGATCGAGGACAACGTGGGCATGGACTCGCTGGGGGTGCGGCTCGACGCCTACTCGGGGATCGAGGTGCCCACGGTGCTGCTCGGCGGGGACCGCAGTCCTGCGCATCTCGTGGAGCGACTCGACGCGCTGGAGCGGGTGATGCCGAGGGTGGAGCGGGTGGTGCTGCGCGGGCAGGGGCACGCCGCGCACGCCAAGGCGCCCGGCCAGGTCGCCGCCGTCATCGACGCTTTCGCTGCCAAGGTCCTCGACCGGGCCGCTGACTGAGACTCCGGAGCTGCCGAAGGTCCCGGCCGGTGATTGAGGGGCCGGGGGCGCTGAGGGGCTCGGTCAGTTTCTCCGTGCTCCGCGGTGGATCCGGAGCAGGGCGCGGAGGGCCGCCAGGCTGGGGCGGGTGAGCCGGGTGTCCCCGTGGGTGGCGGTCCAGCCTGAGTGGTCCCGCTGGAACGACCACCCGGGGAACTCCCGCGTCGCCTCCTGAAGCAGTCGTTCCATGACGAACTCGGCACTCGGCGCTGTGGTCATGAACGCAGCGTGTCACCCGCACCCCATTCCGTGACGAACTCGGGCCGCAGAACTCCACGTTCGCAAAGCCCGAACTATCAGTTCGCGATGCCGTGGCGCTCGGCCAGGTAGCGGACCTCCGGCGCCCACGACGGCCGCGCGCGCCGCGCGAGCGAGCGCACCATCTCCCGCAGCAGCAGCTTGTGGTCCAGCTCCTCCGGGCACTCGCGCTCGATCCGCAGGAGGTGGAGCAGGCTGGCGGCGTCGTCGCCCACGTCCTCGCAGGCGCGGGCGACCTGGCTGAGGTGGGTGGCGCGCCGCTCGATGGACGGCGTGCGCCGCAGGTCGATGTCGTCGGCGATCCGCAGCACCGCCTCCGGGCGCCCCATGTCGTTCTCGATGCTGGCCATGTGGATGGCGACGTTGGTCGGCCCGAAGAAGGCCAGGTCGTAGACGTCGGCCCCGTCCTCGACGCGCTGTGCGAGCCGGGCGGCGGGCCCGCGTACGATCTCCCTGGCCTCGTCGTCGTCGCCCGCGCGGGCCGCGCCGATCGCGGTCAGCAGGTGCAGCGCGCCGAGCGCCTTGACGTGGCGGTCGTCGCCGTCGCCGACGTGGGGCTCCAGCATCTCGATGCCGCGCCGCCCGACGTCGTACGCGATCTGGTGCATGTCGTCCGACAACATCGACTGCCCCAGGCTCCAGTACGCCCACGCCCGGATCAGCGGATCGCCCGTCTCCTCCGCGAAGCGCATGGCCCGGTCGGCGGCCAGATGGGCGAGATCCACCCGCCGCAGGTGCTTGAGCACGCCCCTGGCCAGCATGTACGCGTCGGAGGCGACGCTGTGGGCCTGCGGCGTGTCCGCGAGCGCGAGGTTCTCGGCGTCGGAGATCAGGGACGGCAGGGCCGCCATCAGGATCGAGTAGCGGTGCGTCGAGGTGAACCAGGCGTTGCGCGCCGACGCCACCCGTTCGGAGAGCTGGTCGGCGTCGGGCGGCTCGATGTCGGGCTCCACCGAGTGCCAGGTGAACAGCGCGCGCTCGATGTCGCTGATCTGCGGCCTGCTGGGCTCGTGCGAGTCGCGCGGGGTCTCCCCTAACAGCACGGCGGTGCGTACGCCCAGCACTTTGGCGATCTCTCGCAGCAGGGGGAGCGAGGGGGTTCGCTTGCCGTGCTCGATCAGCTCGATGTGCCTGGGGGTGCAGCCGGACTGGGTCGCCAGCGCGGTGGTGCTCATGCCCCTTCGCTCGCGCTGGAGCCTGATCATCTGCCCGGTGGCTATTTCGGACATGGGCGTGACGCCTCCTGGGTGGGTCCCGACATCCCACAGGCTAGGGCTCCAGGAGATCGCCTGTCCTGGATTCAGCCCTGCTCAGAGGAGCTGCCGGGGCGCGAATGGTGCTCCAGGAGACGGGTCAGCAGACCTGACAACTGCTCGCGTTCCGGCCGGCTCAAAGGGGCGAACAGCTCGTCCTGAAGGCTCGCGATGAGCGTGTGCAGCCGTCGTACCTGCTGGAGGCCCTCGGGGGTGATGGTGATGACGTTGCGGCGGCGGTCGGCGGGGTCGGGGGTGCGCTCGACGAAGCCGCGCTCCGCGAGCTCGTTGATCACGGCGACCATGTCGCTGCGGTAGATGCCGGTGCGCCTGCTCAGCTCGGCCTGGCTCACCGGGCCCGACTCGCGCAGCGCCACGAGCGCCGCGTAGTGCCACTTGCGGGCGTCGACGGCGGCCAGGCCCTCGTTCACCAGCCGGTCGGCGTACATCGCGACCAGCGACAGCGTCCGGCTGGGCAGGAGCCGCAGCGGTGCGGGGGTGGCCCTGATGTCGTCCGTCATGCTCGGGATCCTACCTCTTGTGTTAGTGGCACTAACGATGTAACTTCGTTAGTGCCACAAACGTTAGTCGCACTTACGAAATGAGACCCGTCATGCCGACGATCGACGTGCTCGACTCGACCATGTACTTCGAGGACTCCGGCGGCTCCGGCCTGCCCATCGTGTTCCTGCACGGGAACCCTGCCTCGTCCCACCTGTGGCGGAAGGTGCTGCCGGGGCTGGACGGCCGCCTGCTCGCCCCCGACCTCATCGGCATGGGGCGCTCGGGGAAGCCGGACGTCCCGTACCGGTTCGGTGACCACGCCCGTTACCTCGACGCGTGGTTCGACGCGCTCGGGCTGGAGGAAGTGGTGCTGGTCGGGCACGACTGGGGTGGCGCGCTCGCCTTCGACCGGGCCTCCCGGCATCCGGAGCGCGTCCGGGGAGTGGCGTTCATGGAGACCATCGTCCGCGGGATGAGCTGGAGCGACCTGGGCGAGGCGCCGCGGGCCCGCGCCGAGACCCTGCGCGGCGCCCAAGGGGAGTCGCTGGCGCTCGACCAGAACTTCCTCGTGGAGACGGCGTTCACAGGCGGGGTGCTGACGAGCCTGAGCGAGGAGGAGAAGGAGCCGTACCGGGCGCCGTACCCCACTCGGGAGAGCAGGCGGCCGCTGCTGGAGTGGGCTCGCTCCCTGCCGCTGGACGGCGAGCCCGCCGACGTGGCCGAGCGGGTGGACGCCTACGGGAAGTGGTTCGAGGCCAGCGGTGAGGTGCCCAAGCTGCTGCTCACCTTCGACTCCTCCCCGACGCTGCTGATCGGGACGGAGGTGGCCGCCTGGTGCGTCGCGAACATGGCCGCCCTGGAGGTCGAGCACTGTGGCCCGGCCGGCCATCACGCCCCCGAGGACCGCCCCGAGGCCATCGCCGCCGCAATCGCCGCCTGGGCGACCCGCCACGGGCTGCGGGAAAACGCGTCCTAGAGGGTCCTGGAGGGGGTCAGCGGTAGCGGCGGCGGCCGATGCGGGAGAGGACCTCGCGGAGCGCGTCGGCTGCCTCCCGGACGATCTCGTCCGGGATCCCGCCCGCCATCTCCTCGTACGCCCGCCCCGAGGCCACCAGCGCGGCCGTCGCCACGCGCTGTCCCTCTTCCGTGAGCTGGACCCAGCGGCTGCGCGCGTCACCCGCGTTGGCCTCGCGCTCGACGTATCCCGCCGCCGTCAACCGCTGCAGCACGTTGCTGATCCCGCCCGAGGTGAGGAACAGCGACTTCGACAGCTCGCTCGGCTTCATCCGGCACGTCGGCGCCGCCCTGCTCAGCGCGGCCAGCACGTCGAACTCGGCGTACGTCAGCCCCAGCTCGGCCAACTCGGCCTTGACCACCTGGTCGAACAGCATGTGGAGCCGCGCCATTCGCTTGCCGAGCTCCAGGGTGGCGATGAGGGACGGTGACAGGCCCGCCTCCTCCCAGCGGGGGACCATCGCGTCGACCTCATCGTGATTCACGCCATCGAGGATACCTGTCGCAATATTGCTTTCTAGAAAGCTTCTTACTAAGCTTTCGGCCATGACATCTACGATCTTGATCAGGAACGGCGTCGTCGTCGACACCGAGCCCGAGCCCGTCGTGCTGGGCCAGGTGGACGTGCGGATCGAGGACGGCCGCATCGCCGAGGTGGGCCCCGGCCTGCCGGAGGTCCCGGGCGCGGAGGTGATCGACGCGACCGGGCGGATCGTGCTTCCCGGGTTCGTCGACACCCACCGTCACACCTGGCAGGCGGGCATCAGGGCCGTCGCGACCGACATCACGTTCGACGCCTATCTGCGGCGGGTCATCACCGAGCTCGCCCCCCGCCACCGCCCCCAGGACGTCTACGCGGGCAACCTCGCGGGCGCGCTGGAGTGCCTGGACGCGGGCGTCACCACGCTGCTCGACTGGTCGCACATCCAGTTCAGCCCGGACCACACCGACTCGGCCGTACGGGCGCTGGACGAGTCCGGCGTCAGGGCCGTGCTCGGCTACTGCTACGGCGGCGAGTCCGGCGAGCTGACCAAGGAGACCCGGCGGGTCCACGACGCGCTCTCCGGCGCGTCCGAGCTGGTCACGATGGCGGTCGCGGCGTTCGGGCCGGAGATCGCGGGGGAGGAGCGCGCGCTGGAGGAGTGGCGGGTGGCGGCCGAGCTCGGCCTGCCCGTCACCGCCCACCTGGGCGGCCACGGCCCGGAGAGCGCCGCGCGCGGGCTCGCGTTCCTGGAGGCGAACGGCCTCCTGGCCACCCCCACGACCTTCGTCCACGCGCTGCACTACACCGACGAGGAGCTCGCGCGCATCGCGGCCGCCGGCGGCACGGCCTCGCTCGCCCCCGTGGACGAGATGAACCTGGGCCTCGGCTACCCGGCCACGGGCCGGCTGAGGGCCGCGGGGATCCCGACGGGCCTCGGCGCGGACACCGTGGTCTGCGCGCCCGGAGACCTGTTCAGCCTGATGCGGACCGTCCACCTGCTCGAACGCGGCCGCCCCGACGGCGCCGGCCTGGGCTTCACCACCCGCGACGCGCTGCGCATGGCCACCATCGAGGGCGCCCAGGTGCTCGGACTGGCCGACGTCATCGGCTCGCTGCGGCCGGGCAAGCAGGCCGACCTGGTGCTGCTGCGTACGGACACGCTCGGCATGGCGGCGGCGCACGACCCGATCGGCGCCGTCGTGCTCAACGCCGACACCAGCGCGGTGGACACGGTCCTGGTCGGGGGACGTGTGGTCAAGCGTGATGGGCGGCTGCTCCACCACGACCTTGCGGCGGTCCTCTCGGCACTGATCGAATCGGCCGGTACGGTGGCAAACCCCTGATCGTCGCCCCGGCGCCGGGGTAGTGGGTCCCCAGGAGGCGCGTGATGGCGAGCGTGACGAAGCAGATCAAAGCTGCCAAGGCCTGGGGCCGCCGCACGGTGACCCGCTGGCGGGAACGGCGGCCGGCGCTCGACCACGGGATCAGGGCGGTGCGGCGCTACCAGTTCCAGTCCGGCGACCTGCTGGCGGGCGCCGTCACGTACTTCGCGTTCCTGTCGTTCTTCCCGCTCGTCGCGCTCGCGTACGCGGTGCTCGGGTTCGCGGTGTCGACCAGCGAGACCACCAGGAAGGCGCTGGAGCAGGCCATCGCCGAGCGGCTGCCCGGCATCGCCACCCAGCTCGACCTGGACTCCATCGGCGCGGCCCGGGGGGCCGCCGGGATCATCGGCCTGCTCGGCCTCCTCTACGCCGGGCTCGGCGCGCTCGACGCGCTGCGCCAGGCCCTGCGCGAGATGTCGATGACCACCGCGTCGCCGCCCGGCTTCGTCATGGGCAAGCTGCGCGACCTGGTCTCGATCATCCTGATCGGGGTCACGATGATCGCGTCCGTGCTGGTCGCCGGGTTCGCCACCACGGCCACGGACAAGGTCATGGAGTTCGTCCTCGGGAGCGAGTCGGCACTGGCCACCTGGGTGCTGCGGCTCGCGGGGGTGGCGGCGAGCGTGGGGGCCGACTGGCTGCTGTTCGTGATCCTGCTCGGGTGGGTGGACCGGCCGGCCCGGCGGTTCCGGCTGATCGCCAGGGGGGCGCTGCTGGGCGCAATCGGGTTCGGGGTGCTCAAGCAGGCGGCGACGCTGCTGCTCGGGCAGACGCTGAGCAACCCGATCTACGGGACGTTCGCCGTCATCGTCGGGCTGCTCATCTGGATCAACTTCTCGGCCAGGCTCGTGCTTTTTGTCGCCGCCTGGACGGCCACCGCCGGCCGCTGCCTGCCGCCGTCCCCGACCCCGGTCCCGTCCACGAACCCCGACGCCTGGGCCGTGCGCGAGGGCGTGTCAGGCGCGTGAGCGGCCGCGCCGGCGGCGGATGCCGTATCCCAGCCAGACCAACCCGAACAGCAGCCCCCCGCCGATCACCACGGACCCGATCGTCTTCGTGGAGTCGGTCTGCTTGGAGGCGGCCGTGTCCAGCAGCGGCGGCTGGGCGGCGGGCGTGACCTTGGAGGCGGCCGGCGGAGCGGAGGAGCGCGGGGCGGCCTGGACGTCGGGGACCGGGTCCACGAGCCGGCCGACCGGCTGGACCTTGCCCCGGACCGAGAAGCCCCAGTCGAGCAGCTTGGCCACCTCGTCCCAGAAGTACCCCTCGTGCCGCATGATGCTCACGACGATCGTGTGCCCGTCGCGGGTGGCCGCGCCGACGAAGCTGCCCTGGGCCTTCGAGGTCCAGCCGTTCTTGACGCCGATCATGCCCTTGTAGCGCCAGAGCAGCTTGTTGTGGTTGCTGATCTCGTAATAGCCCTTGGGCGCCGGGAACTTAGACGTCTTCGTACTGATATATCCCCGGAAAGCGGGATTGGCGAGGCCGGCGCGGGCGATCAGCGCCAGGTCGTACGCCGAGCTGCTCTGCCCCGGCTTGTCCAGCCCGCTGGGCGTCTTGGCCACGGTGTCGTACGCCTGCAGCCGCTTGGCCTCGGCGTTCATGTCGCTCATGGTCTTGGCCAGGCCGCCGTTCGTCTCGGCCAGGGCCATGGCCGCGTCGTTCCCGGACGACATCATCAGCGCCTTGAACAGGTCGTCGATCTTGTACGTCGCCTTGACCGTCAGGCCGACCGCCGTGCCCTCCTGGTTGCAGGCGTTCTCGCTGGGCCGGATCTTGCGGTCCTTGTCGAGCTTGGGGATGAGCGTGAGCGCGGTCAGCGTCTTGAGCGTGCTGGCCGGCAGGTAACGCCCGTGCGCGTCCTTGGCCGCGAGCACCTCACCCGTGTCCACGTCCGCGATGACGAACGACGTAGCCTCGGTCTTGGGCGGCTCCTTGGCGCCCTTGGGCGTGACCAGGCCGCGACTGCCCAGCGCCTCACCCCCGACCGGTGTCGTCGGAGCGGCATACGCGGTCCCACCGGTGAGCGAGACCGAGGCGATGAGTGCCGTCACCGGCACGAGTTTCGTCCACATGGCGGTCTCAGCGTAGCTTCGAGTGAATGGCCATGTGGCGACACATCCCCCGTTGATCCACCTTCGATACTAGAGAGGCACTGATGTCACGAAAGATCGCCGGATTCCTCATCATCCTGGGCGCATTCATGATCTTCGAGTGGGTGAACCTCGGGTTTAACTTGGCCGACGGGCATCCGACCAGCTTCTACGTGGTGCACGGAATCCTGATCGCGGTGAACATCGTCCTCGCCGTCGTGCTGGGGGTGATCGGCTGGCGGGGCCTGCGCGGGAGCCGCGGGAAGGGGGTCACGGGCCGCACAGGAGGCGCCGGGTGAGGGCGTGCAGTTCGTCGGCCTCCTCCCGTGAGTCGCCGATCGAGGTGAAGCCCAGCTTCCCGTGCTCGGGGACGGCCCCGAGCAGGTGGAAGACGTTCCCGGTACGCCGTTCCGCGTCGAACCCGACCCCGAGCCGATCGGCCATGCGCACGACCTCGCCGGGGCTGCGCCCGCGTAAGCAGGACGAGGAGCAATTGTCAGTCGCGGTGTAGAACTTCGGCTGATTTCCGGACATGAGGAGGCCGGTGGCCGGATCGTACGTGGCCCCGGTCGTCAGCACGGCGGCGCCGAACGGATGCGTGGTGCCGCCGATCCGCAGGTTGATCTCGCACAGCAGCGCCGCGTACCCGGCGTCGGCCTTCAGCGCGAAGAAGTCCATGCCGAAGATCCCCACCACGCCCCGGTCGGCCAGGACGCGGGCGATCCGCTCGGCGGACGAGCCCACCTCGGACCGGTACTCGGCCGCCGCGGGGAACGTGCACCCCTGGTAGACGTGGCCGTTGGGCCCGCCGAGCACCTGGTCGTGCGTGGCCAGCACCCGGGCCTGGCCGCCCGGCGTGATGCAGGCCAGCGCGCTCGGGTAGAACAGCGGCCGGTGCTCGATGAACTCCTCGACCACCGCCCCCCGGTCCTTGATCTTCGCGGTGAAGTCGGCCCAGGTCTCCCCGGAGGCCGAGAAGTTGGTCTGGGACCTGTCGGCCTTGGTGACGATCGCGTTGCCGAGCCCGGAGTAGCTGTCGTTCAGCTTGACGATCACCCGCTCGCCCGGCAGCGCCTCGATCGCCTCCTCGATCTCCAGCACGTGCCGGACGTCGCCGAAGCCCCGCGGCATCGGCACGCCCGCCTCGTGGCCTACCTCGCGCGCCCCGCTCTTGGAGCCGTAATAGGCCAGGGAGGTGGCAGGTCCGTAGAGGGGCACGTTGAGTAACGCGGCGAGCTCCTCCTCGAGCTCGCTCAGGACGAACGGCACCAGCCAGGCGTCTCCTTCGACGGCCGCGCGCACTTGCTTCAGCACGTCCGGACGCGCGAGCAGGGCCTTGGTCAGCGGCTGGGACCAAGGGTCGTCGAGGCTGATCAGCGTGAGCCTCTTGGCGGCGTCATCCGGATCCGGCAGGAACGCGAAGTAGTAGTCGATGATGTCGGGATCGATGGGCGCGGAGGAGAGGTAGACCACCTTGACCCCGGGTTCGCGCAGCGTGAGCAGCAGGAACAGCAGCCGCTCCTCGTAGGACCTGGCCCCCGTGATCCGGCGGAGCTCATCCTGTGGAAGGGAGAGCGAGGGCACGACCACCAGGGTCCCCTCGCCCGGCTTGAAGATGCTCAACCCAGCATCCTTCTCCCCGAACGGGATATTAGTGATCATATTGCGAGTGAAACACGCATTCTTCTCAAATGCAGCCATCGCCGAAGTGTGATGACCATGACATAAGGTGACAGGATTCGGAATCGCTGACCACGTTTGAACTGGCAGCATCGGGTCATGATCTACTGATCCGTTGTGACCATTTCCGGATCACCTGAACGTTCACGGGCCGTGACCACCTGGGGTTACGGACATGCTCACCGGAACTTTTGGAGTATCTGTCACCGCGGACTTGCGCCGGGGCGATAAAGTCGAAGCATCGCCATCGGGCTCACGGCCGACCGCTGTGCTCCCAGGCTGCAGCGGCGCTCGCGACCGACGAACGCAAAGCCCATGCTGACGATCTCGCGCACCCCGACCAGAGGGTGTGTTTTTTGATCCGCCGAGTGGCCGCTCGACCGGGGGGCCGCGGCGGGATGGACGAGCTTTCACAGCGGATGAGCCGCGGTGGTCAGACATATTGGGGCGCGCGGCATGGACGGGATGGTGACATATGCGGGGACGTGAGCTTCGGGGGGAACTCGACGCGTTCCTGGCGGAGACCGAGCAGGATCTCGTGGCCTTTCGCCGCGATCTGCACATGCACCCTGAGCTGGCCTTCGCCGAATATCGCACGACGCAGCGGATCGCCGAGCGGCTCACCGCCGCCGGGCTGACCCCGTCGGTGCTCCCGCGCGGCACCGGGCTGATCTGCGACGTGGGCAGCGGCGACGGCCCGACCGTCGCGCTGCGCGCCGACATCGACGCGCTGCCCCTGCAGGACGAGAAGGACGTGCCCTACCGCTCCACCGTGGCCGGCGTCTGCCACGCGTGCGGCCACGACGTGCACACCACGGTCCTGCTCGGCACCTCGCTCTTCCTCGCCCAGCAGGCCGCCGCGGGCCTGCTGCCCGGCCGGGTGCGCCTGATCTTCCAGCCCGCCGAGGAGCTGCCCGGCGGCGCGCTGGAGGTCATGGCCCAGGGCGGCATCAGCGGCGTCGACCGCATCTTCGGCCTCCACTGCGACCCGCGCGTGGACGTCGGCCAGGTCGGGCTCAAGCCCGGCCCCATCACCTCGGCCTGCGACAAGCTGGTCGTCAGGGTGTCGGGCCCCGGCGGTCACACCGCCCGCCCCCACCTGACCGCCGACCTGGTCTTCGCGCTGGCCAAGATCCTCACCGAGCTGCCCGCCGCCCTGTCGCGCCGCGTCGACCCCCGGTCCTCGCTCAGCCTGGTCTGGGGCAAGGTCGAGGCGGGCACCGCGGCCAACGCGATCCCCGACGACGGCCTCGCGGCCGGGACGGTCCGCTGCCTCGACGAGGGGGCCTGGCACGCCGCGCCCGACCTGATCAAGTCGTTGCTGGAGTCGGTGGCCGGCGCCTACGGCGTGGAGGCCGAGATGGACTACACGCGCGGCGTGCCGCCGGTGGTCAACGACGAGGTCAGCGTCGAGATGCTGGCCGAGGCCACCGAGCGCGTGCTCGGCGCGGGCGCGGTGGTCCCGACCCAGCAGTCGCTCGGCGGCGAGGACTTCGCGTGGTACCTCGAGTCGATCCCCGGCGCGTTCGCCCGCCTGGGCACGCGCTCGCCCGACGGCATGACGTACGACATCCACCAGGGCACCTTCGACGTCGACGAGAAGGCCATCGCGATGGGCGTGCGCGTCATGGCCGCCACCGCGCTGACCGCGCTGTGGGAGGTCGGCCCGCTCGACCCGGTCACCACCGCGATGGCCAAGTAGTCCTGCCTCAGCTTGCCGTCCCCCGCCGTACTACGGCGGGGGACTTTTCATGGCCGTGGCCAGGTGCCGAAAACCACGGGCAGCCGCAGCGCAGACCGCCCGGGGGAGAGCGTGATCCTCGTGCCCGGCGGGTAGCGCAGGGTGTAGTCGACGTCGGTCGAGATGATCACCAGGCCCAGCCGGTGGCCCTTCTTGAACAGATAGTCCGTCGGCTGGAAGTCCCACGTGAACGCGTACTCGTTGCCCGGGCGCAGGACCTCGGTCCGGTCCGGGCGGTGCCGGTTGCGGGCATCCAGCCAGCCCCTGGTGACGATCTTGTACGGGGTGGCGGCCGTGCCGAGCGTCCTGAGCGTCGTGCAACCCGTGTCACCCGGGATGCCCTGGCCGTAGCAGTAGCTCTGGCCGGTCGAGACCAGCGAGCCGGTGGCGCGGACGTCCGTGCCGTAGTCCACCAGCAGGGCCGTCAGGTACGGCGAGGCGCCGTCCTTCAGCGAGGCCCGCACCGACACCGTCGGCGTGCCGGAGATCCGCACGTCGGAGGGCAGGTCGCCGGTCAGGTACGCCAGCCGGTTCGGGTCGGAGCCGGTCGCCTCCACCAACTGCTCGGCCGTCCTGGCCTTCTGGTCCGTGAACGACTCCCTGGCCGAGCGCGGGCTGGGCAGCAGGCCCAGCTTCGAGCCCGAGCCCAGCCAGAGCGGCACCGTGGTCGCGCCGGGCAGCGGCCATGAGGCGTGCTGGGCCCACTGGCCGGGCCCGATCTCCACGTCGGCCTGCGGCTCGCGCATGATGCCCGAGTCGATCCCGTACAGCCAGTAGTCGAACCAGCCGTGCAGCTGGCGCAGCCACTCGGCCGTGCGCAGGTTGAAGGGGTTCATGTGGGTGCCCTGGTGCAGCCAGATCTTGCGCGGCACGTGCCGCTTGGCCAGGGCGTACCACCACTGGGCGAACTGCTTGGTCTTGACGTTCCAGTCGTTGAGCCCGTGCACGAGGAAGACGCTGGCCTTGACCTTGCCGACGCCGTTCAGGTAGTTGCGGGCGTCCCACATCGGGCTGTAGTCGCCGGTGACCCGGTCCTGGGCCGTGGTGATCCCGTCGATCAGGGCGCCGCAGGCCGCCTGGCCGTTCTCCCTGGTCAGCACGTATTTGGCGAGCACGTCCAGGTCCTCGCCCTGGAAGCCGCCGGGGGCCAGCACGCCGCCGTTGGCGCGGTAGTAGTCGTACCAGCTGGAGATCGCGGCGATCGGCACGATCGTCTTCAGGCCCTCGACGCCCGTCGCGGCGACCGCGTTGGGCAGCGTGCCGTTGTACGAGACGCCGATCATGCCGACCTTGCCGGTGGACCAGGTGGCCTCGACGGGGTTGCCGTCGGCGTCGAAGCCCTTGGCGCGGCCGTTCAGCCAGTCGATCGCGGCCTTCGGGCCGGCCGTCTCGTTGCGGTCGCCGCTGGTGGGGCAGCCGGTGGCGCGGCCGCTGCCGAGGTTCTCCACCAGCGCGACGGCGTACCCGCGGGGCAGGAAGTAGTTGTCGTAGTAGCCGTCGAACGGCTCGGAGGCCAGCTTGTTCGTGGCCGCGGCGAGGGTGGGCAGCGGGTTGCCGCTCGCGTCCACGTCCACGGGGTGGTTGGCGACGTCGTTGCCGCCGGCGTAGTACGGGCTGGCCTCCATGATGACCGGGACCTTCAGCCCCTGGTCGGTCTCCTTGGGGCGCAGGATGTCCACGGCCACCCGGTCGGGCCGGCCGTCGTTGTCGCTGTCGGTGCCCTCGACCTCGACGAACACCGTCTGCTTGATGGCGTCCGCCCGGGAGAAGACGGGCTGCGTGGCGCGGTTCTCGATCTTGATGGCCGGTGTCCCGGCCGTGGCGGGTGCGGTTCCGCTCAGGGCCACGACGAGCAATGCGGCCAGCGGTACGGTCAGGACCTTCCAAGGGTGCATACGGGGCTCCGAGCTCAGATTTCCACCGTCTGTCGGAATCTCCGTCATGATCCGCCTCGACACAAGGGTCAAAGTTGGGCAAATCTTTCCCTGTGTCACAGATTGGGTTGAATTAGTGCGTCAGGTCACGGACGCGAGTGATGTCGATAACGGAGCGGTTGCGACCCTGTGTGCTGGTTTGGTTCGCCCTGGTCAAGCAACTATCTTCCGTGCAGGTGCCGTACGTGCTTCGCGTGTGCGATGAAGTATCGACATCGGCGAAGACGACGGGGAAAGGGAAGGGAGTCGCCTTGCTCGGCAAGCGATTCAACAGGATGGCGATCGGCTCGGTAGCCGGGGTCATGCTCATGGCAGTGGCCGCCTGCGGCGGCGGTGGCGGGGGCACCACGGCCAGCGAGGCGCCGAGCAGCGCCGCCGCGAGCAGTGAGGCGCCGAAGGGCGGGCTCAAGGTCGGACTGGCGTTCGACGTCGGCGGGCGTGGTGACAAGTCCTTCAACGACGCGGCCTACGCCGGTCTGGAGAAGGCCAAGACGGACCTCAACGCGGACATCAAGGAGCTGAGCCCGGCGGCCGACGGCTCCAACCGCGGCGACCTGCTGCGCCAGCTCGCCGACGCGGATTACAACCCGATCATCGGCGTCGGCTTCGCGTACGGCGACGACATCAAGAAGGTGGCGGCCGAGTACCCCGACATCCAGTTCGCGGTGGTCGACTCCGCCTCCAACGGGCCCAACGTGACCGGCCTGCTGTTCGCCGAGGAGCAGGGCTCCTACCTGGCGGGCGTCGCGGCGGCCACCAAGACCAAGTCCAACCACGTGGGCTTCGTCGGCGGCGTCGAGAACGACCTGATCAAGAAGTTCGAGGCGGGGTTCGTGGCCGGCGTGAAGTCGGTCAAGCCGGACACCAAGATCGACATCAAGTACCTCACCCCCGACGGTGACTTCTCCGGCTTCAAGGCTCCCGACAAGGGCAAGGTCGCGGCCGAGAAGATGTACCAGGACGGCGCGGACATCGTCTACCACGCCTCCGGCGACTCGGGCCTGGGCGTGTTCCAGGCGGCGGCCGCGGCCAAGAAGAAGGCCATCGGCGTCGACTCCGACCAGCGCCAGACGGTCAAGGAGACCGACCTGCAGAGCGTCATCATGACCTCGATGCTCAAGCGCGTCGACGTCGGCGTGTTCGAGTTCATCAAGGCCTTCCAGGGCGGCGCCAAGGGCGGCAGCAACGTCACGTACGACCTCAAGGTCGACGGCGTGGGCCTGTCCACCACCGGCGGCGAGATCGACGACATCAAGGACAAGCTCGACACGGCCAAGAAGGACATCGTCGACGGCAAAATCACGGTTCCGTCGAAGCCGTAATCGGGGTAGGAGTGACAGCTGAGGGCCCGGAGTCCCCACTTCGGGCCTTCTGTCTATCCCCCGCCCCCCGCTAGGAGAGGCGAAATGAGTGCTGACACCCTGGCCACGGCGAAACCCGCTGTAGAGCTGGAGGGCATCACCAAGCGTTTCCCCGGTGTCGTCGCGAACCACGACATCCGCATCACCGTAGAACCAGGCACGGTGCATGCCATCGTCGGGGAGAACGGCGCGGGCAAGTCCACGCTGATGAAGATCCTGTACGGCATGCAGAGGCCGGACGAGGGCACCATCAAGATCAACGGCGCCGAGGTCAGCTTCCGTACGCCGAGCGACGCCATCGGCGTCGGCATCGGCATGGTCCACCAGCACTTCATGCTGGCCGACAACCTCACCGTGCTGGAGAACATCGTCCTCGGCGCCGAGCCGAAGAAGGCCGGCATGCTCGACGCGGCCTCCGCCAGGAGGCGCATCACCGAGCTGGCCGAGAGCCACGGCCTGCGGGTCGACCCCGACAAGCTCGTCGAGGACCTCGGCGTCGGCGACCGCCAGCGCGTCGAGATCCTCAAGGTCCTCTACCGGGGCGCGCGCATCCTCATCCTCGACGAGCCGACGGCCGTGCTCGTGCCGCAGGAGGTCGAGGAGCTCTTCCAGAACCTGCGCGAGCTCAAGGCCGACGGCCTGACCGTCATCTTCATCTCCCACAAGCTCGACGAGGTGCTCGGCATCGCCGACGCGATCACCGTGATCCGGCGCGGCACCACGGTCGCGAGCGTGAACCCCGGCGACGTCACCGCGCGACGGCTCGCCGAGCTGATGGTCGGCAGCGAGCTGCCCACGCCGGAGACCCGCGAGTCCACGGTGACCGACGTCGTGACGCTGCGGGTCGCCCAGGTCACCATGGAGGCCGACGGCCACCACGCGTCCGCCGACCTCGCCAAGCTGCGCGAAGAAGGCAAGCGGCTGCTCCTCGACGACGTGTCGTTCGAGATCCACCGCGGCGAGATCCTCGGCATCGCCGGGGTCGAGGGCAACGGCCAGTCCGAGCTGATCGAGGCGATCATGGGCATCCGGCCCGCGCACGGCAGCATCGAGCTGGACGGCCAGGACATCAGCGACTGGTCCACGCTCAAGCGCCGGGAGTCCGGCATCGGCTACATCCCCGAGGACCGGCACCGGCAGGGCCTGCTGCTGGAGGCCTCGCTGTGGGAGAACCGCGTGCTCGGCCACCAGACCAGGCGGCCCGCGCGCAGCGGCATCTGGATCAACCGGCGGGCCTCGAAGGCCGACACCGAGCGCATCGTCAAGGACTACGACGTGCGCACGCCCGGCGTCGACACGCTGGCCCTGGCCCTGTCGGGCGGCAACCAGCAGAAGCTGATCGTGGGCCGCGAGATGAGCGGCGAGCCGAGGTTCCTCATCGCCGCCCACCCCACCAGAGGCGTGGACGTCGGCGCGCAGGCCGCCATCTGGGACCACCTGCGCAACGCCAGGGCGGCCGGCCTGGCCGTGCTGCTCATCTCCGCCGACCTCGACGAGCTGATCGGCCTGTCCGACACGCTCCGGGTGATCTACCGCGGGCGGCTCGTGGCCGCGCTCGACCCTTCCGACATCACGCCCGAGCGGCTGGGCGGCTACATGACCGGCGCCATCGCCGGCACTGAGGAGACGTGATGCCCGCCGGGCTCAACCGGGCGCTGCTCACCGTGGCGGGCGCCGTCGTCGCCATCGTCCTCGCGATCACGATCTCCAGCGTGGCGATCATCGCGGCGGGCGCCAGCCCGTTCGACGCGTTCGCCGCCTTCTTCGACTTCGGCGCGACCCCGCGGGCCGTCTCCAACGGCATCGCGACCTTCCTCAACCGGGCCGTGCCCCTGTTCATCGCCGGTCTCGCGGTGGCCGTCGGCTTCCGCATGAACCTCTTCAACATCGGCGTGGAGGGCCAGTACCGGCTCGCGGCCATCGTCGCGGCGTACGTGGGCTCGACGTTCGAGGCGCCCGCGCCGATCCAGATCGCGGTGATCATCGTGGTCGCCGCGGCCGTCGGCGGCCTCTACGCGCTGATCCCCGCGGTCATGAAGGTGACCAGGGGCGTGAACGAGGTCATCGCCACGATCATGCTGAACTACATCGCGATCAACCTGACGTCCTACCTCGTACGCGGCCCCTTCGCGGGCCAGCGCGCCGCGGGCCAGCTCACCACGACCACGCCGCAGCTGCCCGAGTCGGCCATGTTCCCCAACCTGAACTTCCTGTTCGACGGGTTCGGCCTGCTCCCGCCCACGCGCGGCGGCGGCCTGTGGGGCTTCCTGATCGTGGCGATCGTGCTCGGCGTGGTGATCTGGGTGCTGCTGGAGCGGACCAGGTTCGGCTTCAACGTCAAGGCCAGCGGCCTCAACGGCCCGGCCGCCCTCGCCTCCGGCGTGAACCCCAAGACGATGGTCATCGCGGCGATGGTGCTGTCCGGCGCTATCGCCGGGCTCATCGGCCTGCCCGAGATCCTCGGCGACAAGGGCGCGTTCAACTCCAACTTCACCGCCGGCCTGGGCTTCCTCGGCATCGCGGTGGCGCTGCTCGGCAGGAACAAGCCCGTCGGCATCGCGGTCGCCGCGCTGCTGTTCGCCTTCCTCGACCGGGCTCAGGGCGCGCTGCAGATCGCGAACGTCCCGCCGTCGGTCATCACGATCATCCAGGGCGTCACCGTCCTGCTGGTCGTCGTGGCCAACGAGGTGACGAACCGGCTCGCGCTCAGACTCGAGGAGCGGCGGGCCGCCCAGAAGCTCGGCACGAACACCCCGGTTGAGGTGGCAGCATGACTAGGTTCACCAAGTACCACCTGGTGCTCGTCAGCATCGCCGCGCTCATCCTGCTGATGTCGCTGGTACGCGTCGTGTCCGGCCAGAACGACATCACCTCGTCCGGCACGTTCGCCGCCGCCCTGCTGCTGGCGGTGCCGATCGGCCTGGCCGGCCTAGGCGGCCTGTGGGCCGAGCGGGCCGGCGTGGTCAACATCGGCCTCGAAGGCATGATGGTGCTCGGCACCTGGTTCGCCGGCTGGGCCGGATACCAGTGGGGCGCCTGGGCCGCGCTGCTGGCCGGGCTGCTCGGCGGCGCGCTCGGCGGGCTCATCCACGCTATCGCGACCGTGTCGTTCGGCGTCGACCACATCATCAGCGGTGTCGCGATCAACCTGCTCGGCCCCGGTGTCACCCGCTTCCTGTCCGAGGTGCTCTACAAGGAGGGCACCCACGCGGGGGACGCGGGCGCCGGCATCACCAGCTCGCCCGCGATCACCTCACCGGCGCCGTCGATCAGCCTGCCACTGCTCTCCGACGGGCCCGACCTGCTGGGCAAGCTGGAAGGGACCCACTGGTTCCTCCTTTCGGACCTCGCGGGCATCCTGCGCGGGCTCACGCACAACGTGAACGTGCTCGTCGTCCTGGCGGTCCTGCTGCTGCCCGTGACGTTCTTCGTGCTCTGGCACACCGCGTTCGGGCTGCGCCTGCGCTCGGCGGGCGAGAACCCGTGGGCGGCCGAGTCGCTGGGCGTGAACGTCTACCGGATCAAGTACGTCGCGGTCGTCATCTCCGGCGCGTTCGCCGGGCTCGGCGGCGTGTTCCTGGTCTTCGTCTCCACCAAGTACGTCGAGGGCCAGACGCAAGGACGGGGCTTCATCGGCCTGGCCGCCATGATCTTCGGCAACTGGCGCCCCGGCGGGCTCGCCGTCGGCGCCTCGCTGTTCGGCTACGCCGACGGTCTCCAGCTGCGCAGCACCCAGTCGATCACCTCGTTCTTCCTGTTCGGCGCCGTGCTGCTGCTCGGCTACCTGATCATCAAGGTCCGCCGGATGTTGTCGCCCGGCCGGCCCGCCGAGCTCGCGGCCAGGGGCGTCAGGGAATATACGCTGATGGCGGTCGCCGCTGCGGGCATGGTCGTGCTCTTCTGGCTCTGGCGGACCGTCGACCAGCTGCCGAACGAGTTCGTCTTCATCACACCACACGTGCTCACGCTGCTCGTGCTCATGGTGGCTTCGCAGCGGCTGCGAATGCCCAAGGCCGACGGCGTGCGCTACCGCCGGGGGGAACAACATTGAGCACCATCGACTGGGACGGCCTGCGTGATGTGGCCGCGGAGGCCATGCGGAACGCGTACGCGCCGTACTCGAAGTTCCCCGTGGGGGCGGCGGCGCTGGTGGACGACGGGCGGGTCGTCTCCGGCTGCAACGTCGAGAACGCCTCCTACGGCCTGGGCCTGTGCGCCGAGTGCGGCCTGGTGTCGGCGCTGCAGGCGTCGGGCGGCGGCCGGCTGGTGGCCTTCACCTGCGTGGACGGGCACGGTGAGCTGCTGATGCCGTGCGGGCGCTGCCGGCAGCTGCTGTACGAGTTCGGCGGCGAGGACCTGCTGGTCGAGACCGTGGACGGGCCGAAGCGGATGGCGGAGATCCTGCCGTACGCGTTCGGTCCCGAGGACCTCAGCCGGAGCGCCTGAGCCATGGACGCCATCGAGGTCATCCGCGGCAAGCGCGACCGGGGCGAGCTGGGCACGGCCCAGATCGACTGGGTGATCGACGCGTACACCCGCGGCGTGGTGGCCGACGAGCAGATGTCCGCGCTGGCCATGGCCATCCTCCTGAACGGCATGAACCGCCGCGAGATCGCCGACTGGACCCAGGCCATGATCCGCTCGGGCGAGCGCATGGACTGGTCCGCGCTCGACCGGCCCACCGCCGACAAGCACTCGACCGGCGGCGTCGGCGACAAGATCACGCTGCCGCTGGCGCCGCTGGTGGCCGCGTGCGGGGCGTACGTGCCGCAGCTGTCGGGCCGCGGGCTCGGGCACACCGGCGGCACGCTCGACAAGCTCGAGTCGATCCCCGGCTGGCGGGCCTCGCTCTCCAACGACGAGATGCTGCAGGTCCTGCGCTCGGCGGGCGCGGTCGTGTGCGCGGCCGGGTCGGGGCTGGCGCCCGCCGACAAGAAGCTGTACGCGCTGCGCGACGTCACCGGCACCGTCGAGTCGATCCCGCTGATCGCCTCGTCGATCATGTCCAAGAAGATCGCCGAGGGCACCGGCTCGCTCGTCCTCGACGTGAAGGTGGGCTCGGGGGCGTTCATGAAGACCCCCGAGACGGCTCGGGAGCTGGCCGAGACCATGGTGGCCCTGGGCACGGACGCCGGAGTGCGCACGGTGGCGCTGCTGACGGCGATGGACCGGCCGCTGGGCCGGGCCGTCGGGAACGCACTGGAGGTCGCGGAGTCGGTCGAGGTGCTCGCCGGCGGCGGGCCCGCCGACGTGGTGGAGCTGACGGTACGGCTGGCGCGCGAGATGCTGGAGGCGGCCGGGGTGTCGTCCGGCAAGGACCCCGCGAAGGCCCTCGCCGACGGGTCGGCCATGGACGCGTGGCGGCGGATGATCGTGGCGCAGGGCGGGGACCCGGACGCCCTGCTTCCCCGGGCGGCGGAGACCCTGACCGTTGAGGTGCCCGCGTCCGGGGTGCTGACCCGGCTGGACGCGTACGCCGTGGGCCTTGCCGCCTGGCGGCTCGGGGCCGGCCGGGCGCGCAAGGAGGACCCGGTGTCGTTCGGGGCCGGGATCACCCTGCACGCCAAGCCTGGGGATCTGGTGCGCGCGGGGCAACCCCTGATGACGCTGCACGCGGATGAGACGGCCCGGTTCGAGCGTGCCCTGGAGGCGCTGGAGGGCGGCTACGCGGTGGGCTCGGCGAGCGAGGACCACCTGCCCCTGGTCATCGACCGCATCACCGCCTCCTGACGGACCCCGCCCCCGAGCCCGTCGAGGGCGCTTACGGCGTGCCGCCCAGGACCCCGCCCCCGGGCCCGTCGAGGGCGCTTACGGCATGCCGTCCAGGACGCCGGTCACCGCCGGAGGGCCGGCGCGCCGCAGGGGGATGGGTCAGTGGGCCAGGGCCGGGGCGTCGGCGAAGATCTCGGTCAGGACGGCCCGCTGCGTGGGGAGGGCTTCGGCGTGGCGGGCGCGGCCCTCGTCCGTGATGCAGACGAACACGCCCCGCCGGTCCGCGTCGCAGACCCCGCGCGACACGAGCGCGGATTTCTCCAGGCGGGCCACCACCCGGGACAGCGCGCTCTGGCTCAGGTGGACCTCGTCGCAGAGCTCCTGGATGCGCAGCTTCCTGTCGTGGTGGACGATCCGGTCAAGCACCTCGAACTCACTCGGCCCCAGCCCATGCCGATCCCCCAGCTCACGCTCCAGGGCGCACATGGCCTTGGCGTGCTTGGCCAGGACGTAATGCCAGGTGTCGACCACGAACTCCTCGTCCATGTCGCGGAGGTTACCACTTCGCTAAAACTTATGCAACGGCATTAAATGCGTTTGCATTAGATGCAACCGCATGTATTGTTCTGTCCCATGTCCTCTTCCTCATCCCGTTGGGGCGCGCTCGCCGTGCTCTGCGCAGTGATCTTCCTTGACGCCCTTGACGTCTCGATGGTCGGTGTCGCCCTGCCCGCCATTCAGCACGACCTGGGCCTGAGTACGTCATCTCTGCAATGGGTGGTCAGTGGCTACGTGCTCGGCTACGGCGGTCTTCTGTTGCTCGGGGGCAGGACCGCCGACCTGCTCGGGCGGCGCAGGGTGTTCCTGGTCGCTTTGGGCGTCTTCGCCGTTGCGTCGTTGCTCGGTGGCATTGTGGACGACGGCGGGCTGCTGATCGCGGCCCGGTTCGTCAAGGGTGTGGCCGCCGCGTTCACCGCACCCGCGGCTTTGTCGATCATCACGACGACTTTCCCGGAGGGGCCGGAGCGCAACAGGGCGTTGAGCATCTTCACCGCCTGCGGCGCCAGTGGCTACTCTCTCGGTCTCGTGCTGTCCGGCCTGCTCACCGAGATCGGCTGGCGCTGGACGTTGCTGATGCCGGTCCCCGTGGCGCTGCTCGCGCTGCTGATCGCGCCGAGGGTGCTGCGCGGCCGTGACGAGCGGGCCGAAGGCGGTCACGACCTGATCGGCGCCGTGCTGATCACCGCCTCCATGCTGCTGCTGGTGTTCACGGTCGTGCAGGCGCCGGAGGCCGGCTGGGCCTCGCTGCAGACCATCGGCTCGCTGGTGACGGTGGCCGTGCTGCTCGGCCTGTTCGTCTTCGCCGAGCGGCGGATGCGGCACCCGCTGGTGCGCCTCGGCATCCTGCGCTCCGGCCACATCGTCCGCGCCAACCTCGGGCTGCTCATCCTCATGGGCTCGTACGTGGCCTTCCAGTTCGTGGCGATGCAGTACTTCCAGAACCTCCTCGGCTGGTCGGCCCTGGGCACCGCCCTGGCGTTCCTGCCCGCCGGCCTGCTGGTCGCGCTCACCTCGACCAAGATGGGCGACTTCGCCGACAGGTTCGGCACCGCCAAGCTGATCGTCATCGGCTCCGCCGCGCTGGCCGGCGGGTACGCGATGTTCCTCGGCATCGACCGCGACCCCAGCCTGGGCGGCATGGTCATCCCGGGCATGCTCCTGATGGGCATCGCGTTCGCGCTGTCGTTCCCCTCGCTGAACATCCAGGCCACCACCGGCGTGGACGACGACGAGCAGGGGCTGGCCTCCGGACTGCTCAACACCTCCGGCCAGGTGGGCGGCGCGATCGTGCTGGCCGTGGTCACCGCCGTGCTCACCTCGGGCGGCGGCGAGACGCTCTCGATCGGCTCGCTGCGCGCGGCGATCGTGGTCTCGCTGGTGCTGGCCCTGGTCGGGCTGGTGATCTCGGCGACCGGGCTGCGCGCCCGCAAGGCCGAGGCCGTCGAGAGCGAGAACGTCAAGGTCTACGAGACCGTCTGACCCTCGTCACTACAGGGCCCCGTCGCACGCGGCGGGGCCCTGCCGTCATTCCAGGGCGCCGATCGGGTAGTCGTAGCCGATCTCCTCCTCGTCCCCGTGGTCCACGCTCTTGCCCGACCGTACGTCGACCCTGGTCAGGTAGGCGTCCTCGTCGTCCTCGTCGGGCTGGCGCACGAGGACCTCGCCGGCGCTGAGCCAGCGCTCGACCGCGATCACCCCGTAGTCGCTCAGCGCCGTGCGGGGGCCGAAGACGCGGCCGGTGCGGGCGTTCATGGTGACGAGCCGCTCGTCGGCCGACACCAGGGCCAGCGTGCGGCCGTCCGGCGAGAGCGCGGCGCCGTGCCCGATGAGGCCGGGGTCCACGCGGTAGCCGCGGCTCGCGCGGCGCTTGGCAGCCTGGACGGTGAGGGTGGTGACGGACGCGTGGCCCGGTACGTCGTTCACGTCCACCTCGTCGCTGACCACCCGAGTGCCGTCGTTCCCCACGGCCAGGATCTTGATCTTGGTGCCTTTGACGTGCCGGGTCCTGCCGGTGTCGAAGTCGAGCAGCGCGCCCTCGGCGGCGCCGAAGTCGAGGGCGAAGTAGCGGCCGTCGGGCGAGGAGGTGATGTGCGGGAGGGTCTTCTCGTGCTCGATGTCGATCTTCTTGACGACGCCCGTGGGCAGGTCGTGCACCACGTACGAGCCGTCGCGGTGCCGGTAGGCCAGGCGGTGGCCGTCCTGGCTGATGGCGAGGGGCAGGGCGACGAGCGTCTCCTCGTCGTAGCCGGCGCGCGCGGCTTCCAGCCGCCACTCCTTGCCCGACGTGGTGGTCAGCCGCCACTGGCCGCACGGCTGCGGGTCGTTCGAGTCGGTGGAGTCGCCCTCGCAGTAGCTCGTGTGCGCGTACCGGATGGGGTCGCTCAGCTTGTCCGGCATCGCCGTGGGAACGTCGTCCGGTGACGGGAGGTCGGTGCTGAGGTCACCGGCCGCCCGCTCCAGGTTCCCCGCCAGGGTGCTCGCCGCGATCACCACCAGGGCCGCGAACGCGCCGACGAGCCCGGCGGACGTGGTCGCCCATATGGCGACGCGGCCCCTGCGCCGCCTGCCGATGCGGGTCAGGACGGGCTCAGAGAGGTTGGTGTGCGGCATCTCGGCCGCGAGCCGGACCAGGGCGGCACGCAGTTCGGGCTCGTCGGTGTCCGACGACTGTGCCGGGGCCGCCCACGGGGTGGACTCCGCACCTGCCTGCGTGTCGCCCGGCGCCGCCCAGGCCACCTCCTGCCCGTCGCCGGGCGCAGCGGGCTCCGCCGCCGCCTTCTTCTCCTCCTCCTGCGCGTCACCCGGCTCCAGGGAAGTGGCCTCGCCGGGCTCTGGGGAAGGGGCGGCGGCGGGCTCTGGGGACGATGCGGTTGCCGGTTCCGGATACGGGGGGTCGGGCGGTTCCGGGGACGGGGTGGTGGCGAGTGGTTCGGGGTGGGTGAAGAGCTCGGGGTGTGCGGTCCGAAGGTGGGTGCGGGCCTGGCGGACCTCCTCGTCCAGGGCGGCGGTCCACAGGCCCGTCACCATGGCCACCTGCTCCGGCGGCAGCCTGTCGTGGTAGCGCGCCACCAGCACCGCCCGTGCCGTGGGCGTCAGCGCGGCCAGCACGTGCCCTTCGGGCGAGGGTGGCGGCGCGGCGGCCAGGAAGCGCGCGTACAACTCCCGCAGCACCGCCACGGCCGGCCGGCCGTGGCGGATGGAGGACCAACTGCGGCCCGCCGCGACCAACGCCTCGACCGCCAGCTCGCGCGCCCGGTCCGCGTCACCCGTCAGCAGGTACGCGGTCCGCGCGAACGACGTCGAGTAGTTGGCCAGAAAAGTCGATAAATCGGCAGACTTATTCACGTATATGACTCCTAGTGGGGTGATCAGGGTACTCGGCAGAGCGCACACCTGGCCGTGACGTCGCATGCGGGTCCGCGGGCCGGGCATCTAAGGGGTATGCGCTCGCCATCCCCGCGAGCAGGCCGGTCGGCCCGGGTCCTCGCCCCGCTCGCCTGCCTGGCCCTGCTCACCGCCTGCGGCCAGGTCACTCAGACCGCCCTGCCGGAGCAGCCGGCCGCCACCCGGACGGATCGGCCGGAGCCGGGCACGCCGACGAGCACCGCCGAGGTGGACGTCCGGCGCGACGGGATCGAGCCCGCGATCGTCACGGCCGTCCGGTTCGCCGGCCACGACACGTACGACCGCCTGACCATCGACCTCAAGGGCAAGGTCCCCGGCTACAGCGTCCAGTGGGTGGACGAGCTCGCCGAGGACGGCTCGGGCAAGCCCGTGGACGTGCACGGCGGCGCGTACCTACAGGTCACGCTCTTCCCGGCGAACGCCCACGACGAGAGCGGCAGGCTCACGTGGGACGGCGGCCCCGTCTTCCGCACCGGGCTGCGCAACCTCACCGACGTCGTCAGGACCGGCGACTTCGAGAGCCGGGTCGGCATCGGCCTGGTGCTGGCCAGGAAGGCCGCGTTCCAGGTCAAGGAGCAGGGCGATGCCGGGCGCCTGATCATCGACGTGGCACACTGACGTCGTGGTGAGAAAGATCGAGGGCCCGGCCCGCATACCCGTACCCGGTGGCAAGCTCATCGACGAGCACATCGGCCGCGTCAGCAGCGGCGACGACGGGATCTCCATAGCGCACATGACCGCCCCGCCCGGCTGGGAGGAGCCGCCCCAGCGGCCGCAGTTCACCGAGTACACCGTGGTGCTGCGCGGCCTGGTGATGGTGGAGCACGCCGAGGGCACGACGGAGGTCGCGGCCGGGCAGTCGGTGGTGACGGCGCCGGGGGAGAAGGTCCGTTACAGCGCAGGTCCCGAGGGCGCCGAGTACATCGCGGTGTGCCTGCCCGCCTTCTCCGCGGAGAGCGCAGGGCGCGACTGAACCATTCGGGAAGGACGTCCTATCATGGCCAGATGAGTCCCACGCTTGACGAGATCCGGCGGGCTCCCAAGGTGCTGCTGCACGATCACCTCGACGGCGGGCTCCGCGCCGAGACGATCGTCGAGCTGGCCAGGGAGACCGGCTACGATCGGCTGCCCACCGACGACCCCGACCGCCTGCGCCACTGGTTCGAGGAGGCGGCCGACTCCGGCTCGCTCGAGCGCTATCTGGAGACGTTCGAGCACACCGTGGCGGTCATGCAGACGCGCGAGTCGCTCGTCCGCGTGGCCGCCGAGTGCGCCCGGGACCTCGCGGACGACGGCGTGGTCTACGCGGAGGTCCGGTTCGCGCCCGAGCAGCACACCACGATGGGGCTGAGCCTCGACCAGGTGGTCGAGGCGGTGCTCGACGGGTTCAAACAGGGCTCGGAGGGGCGCGGCATCCGGGTCGGCACGCTGCTCACGGCCATGCGGCACAAGGCGCGGTCCATGGAGATCGCCGAGCTGGCCGTGCGCTATCGCGACGTGGGCGTCGTGGGGTTCGACATCGCCGGGGCCGAGGCGGGCTACCCGCCCACGCGGCATCTCGACGCGTTCGAATACCTTCAGCGGGAGAACGCCCACTTCACCATCCACGCGGGCGAGGCGTTCGGGCTGCCGTCGATCTGGCAGGCGATCCAGTGGTGCGGCGCCGACCGGCTCGGCCACGGCGTACGGATCATCGACGACATCTCCGTGTCCGACGACGGCTCCGCCAAGCTGGGGCGGCTGGCCGCGTACGTGCGTGACAAGCGCATCCCGCTGGAGATGTGCCCCACCTCCAACCTGCAGACCGGGGCCGCCCCGTCGATCGCCCAGCACCCCATCGGGCTGCTGCGGCGGCTGCACTTCAGGGTCACGGTCAACACCGACAACCGGCTGATGAGCTCGACGTGCGTGTCGCAGGAGTTCGCCAAGCTGGTGGAGGCGTTCGACTACGGCTGGGACGACCTGCAGTGGTTCACGGTCAATGCGATGAAGTCGGCGTTCATCCCGTTCGACGAGCGGCTGGCGCTGATCAACGGTGTGATCAAGCCGGGGTTCGCGCAGCTCAAGTGGCAGCCGTGAAACAGACCTACCGGTCCAGGACCGCGTTCGTGCTCGCCTGGGTGTGGCTGGCCTTCGTCGCGTTCAACGTCTGGGACCTGATCGCCCACTACACCGGCACGTCGTCACTGGTGGCGCTGGCCGTGCTCGGCGCGATCACCGCGCTGGTCTACGTGATCGCGCTGCGCCCCGCCACCGTGTTCACGGAGGCGGGGCTGGTCGGGCGCAACCCGCTCCGCACGACGTTCCTGCCGTGGGCCTCGGTCGAGGGCGTGACGGTGTCCCACTCGATCAACGTCGAGTACGGCGACGAGCAGGTCCTGCGGCTGTGGACGCCGATGAGCAGCGCGCGGGAGCGGGCCAGGGCGCAGCGGCGCGGGGCGCCCAGGCAGCAGCGGGGGCGCTTCAACACCGAGCCCACGCTGTCGAAGGCCGAGCAGGCGGCGGTCGAGGCGTTCGCGGGCAAGACGCACGCCGACTGGGTGGGCGAGCAGATCCGCGACCGCGCCGAGTCGGCCAAGCGCCGCGAGGAAGAGGCGGCGCCGGCCCGGGTCACGTGGTCCTACGACTCCATCGCGGTGCTGGCGGCGGCTGTGGTCCTGGTGGTCGTGGCGATCGTCATCGCCTAGGCCGGTTGACGAAACGGGACATGCCCTCCCGGGCGATGCCCGACTCGTCCACCTGCCTGGCGGCCTCCGTCTCCCGCTCGAAGGCGCGCTCGACCTCGTCCAGGGACGGCCTCAGGAGCGCCAGGTGGACCGCCGTGGCCGTGCCTGGTCGCGTCCAGTGGCGCACGCGTTCGGTCGCCGCGTCCAGCAGCCGCTCCGGGGCGACGATCTCGTCCAGCAGGCCCGTGGCCAGGGCCTGCTCGGCGGTCATGCGGGTCGAGTCGAGCACCAGCCGCAGCGCCCTGGCGCCCACCAGGCGGGGGAGCAGGTAGCCGGCGGCGTTCGAGATGGACAGGCCGAGGTGGTTCTCCGGCAGGAAGTACTCGGCCGCCGGGGTGCCGATGCGGGTGTCGAAGCACAGCGTCCACTCGGCGGCCCCGCCCACGGCCAGGCCGTTCACCGCGGCCACGACCGGGACCCGCGTCTCCAGGACCGCCCTGGTCATGTCGTGGAAGAGCTCCACCTCCTCGATCAGCGACTTGCCGGCGGCCTCGTGGATGTCCTCGCCGGCCGAGAACGCCCGTCCGGTGCCGGTGACCACGATGCCCCTGGCGTCCTTGCCGCACGCGCGGATCGCGGCGGCCAGGTCCCGGCGCATGCCCGCGGTGAGGGCGTTGAGTTTCTCCGGGCGCGCGAGCGTGATCAGGGCCACCTCGTCGCGTTCGGTCACTTCGATCATGATCTCTCCTTGGTCTGCGAGGGAGCGCCGTCGCCTGGGCTGAGGCCCGTGAACACAGCCGGGGCCGCGCGCTGGTCTCGTCCGGGGGACAGGAGGTGGCGCTTCTCGATGCGGGAGGACGGGGTCAGCGTGAACCGCGCCACGAACTCCACGTACTCCGGGATCTTGAAGCGGGCCAGCCGCTCCCTGGCGTGGTCGATGACGCTCCTGGCCGTCTCGGCGTCCGGGGCGTGCCCGGGGCGGAGCTGGATG
This sequence comes from Nonomuraea sp. NPDC050153, assembly GCF_044460125.1. NCBI lineage: Bacteria > Bacillati > Actinomycetota > Actinomycetes > Streptosporangiales > Streptosporangiaceae > Nonomuraea > Nonomuraea sp. NPDC050153. Next base: position 126,930 of record NZ_JBITJQ010000006.1, on the reverse strand, counting down.
AACGCCTTGGGCAGCTCGCCGAACAGCTCGTCCGGAATGGGCACCAGAGCCGCCTGGAGGACCGCGGGGTGCTGGGTGAGCACGCCCTCCACCTCGGCGCACGAGATGTTCTCGCCGCCCCGCCGCACCATGTCCTTCACCCGCCCGGCGTGGTGGATATAGCCGCGCTCGTCGCGGAAGCCGAGGTCGCCCGTGTGGTACCAGCCGCCCCTGAACGTGTGGGCGGTGGCCTCCGGGTGGTTCCAGTAGCCGTTCATCATGGGCGTGCCCCTGACCAGGATCTCGCTGGTCTCCTCGTCGAGAGTGACCTCCTTGCCCGGGTACGCGAGCCCCATGGCGCCGGTGCCGACCGTCTCCACGGCGTCGACGGGGACCCCCAGGTCGGGCCCGCTCTCCGTGGACCCGTACAGCTCGCGCCACGGCGCGCCCCAGCGTTCCTCGAAGGCCCCGTGCAGATCCGGCCGGATGCCCGAGCAGAGCACGAGGCGCATCCGGTTGTCGCGGTCGCGCGGGTGGGGCGGCTGCTTGTGCAGGAGGAGGGGCATCGAGCCGAGCACGTACGTGAGCGTCGCCCCGTGCTCCCTGACCGAGGCCCAGAAGCCGGAGGCGGAGAAGCGGGGGAGCACGACGAGGGGGATGCCGCCGACGAGGCAGAAGAGGGTGGCCCACTGGGGATCGATGTAGGAGTAGGGCTGGGCGATCAGCATGACGTCGTCGTCGCGCAGGCGGGCCTGGTCGGCGATCAGCTGGGCGGTCCTGAGCCAGTAGCCGTGGGTGAGCATGCAGGCTTTGGGGAAGCCGGTGGTCCCCGACGTGTACTGAAAATTCGCGATTTCGTGGATCAAAGTCGGGCGCTCGGCACCTGGCTCCGGGTCGAGGACGTGAACCGTACCCGGGATGTGCGGGGCGTGTTCGGCGGTGGTCAGGGTGGCCACGGCGCCCGAGTCGCGCAGGACGTGCTCCAGGTCGGCGGCGCGGTAGCGGACGTTCACCGGCACGGTGACCGCGCCCGCCTTCAGCACGGCCAGCCAGCTCAGCGGCCAGTCCGGGACGTTGTCCATCATGATCGCCACCCGGTCGCCCGGCCGGACGCCCTTGTCGATCAGCGCGGCGGCCAGGCCGTCGGACCGGGTGTCGGCCTCGGCGAAGGTGAGCGAGGCGTCGGGGAAGCGGAGGAACTCGCGCGCGCCGTACGTGCTAGCGGCGTGCCTCATCAGGTCGGGGATCGTTGCGTGCATGCGGCGGCTCCCACGGGAAGTCGGGCAGCAGGGAGAGATCGAGGGTGGGCCGGGCCGGGGCGGACGCGCGGACGGCGGCCAGGCCGATCGTGACGAACTCGGCGCACACCTGCTCCAGCGTGGAGTCCCCGTCGGGGCGGTACCACTCGCTGGTGCCGGTGCACATGGACATCAGGGCGAGGCGGGTCAGCTTCTGGTCGGCGACGCGGAACACGTTCTGGGCAACGCCGTCCGCGAGGGCGTCCTTCCAGAAGGCCTCGTACGCGTCGCGGAGGGCGATGATCTCGTCGTGGGCGGTCGAGCCGGGCGTGAGGGAGCGCAGTTCGCCGTCCATGACGCGGCTGGTCATGGGGCTGAGCGCGTGGACGGAGGTGAGGGAGCCGATCAGCAGGGCGAGGCGGTCGGCAGGGCTCCGGACGTCGTCCAGCATGCGTTCCGTGGCGTCGATCAGCCCTCGCTGGGCGACGCGCATGAGGTCGGCGAGCAGGGATTCCTTGCTCGCCACATGGTGATATATCCCGGCATTGGTCATGTTGACCGCTCTGGCCAGGTCGCGGATGCTCGTGGCCGCGTAGCCCTGCCGGGCGAACAGCAGCACCGCCGCCGTCCTGATCCGCCGGTTCGCATCCGCGTCCCGGTCGGTGAGGTCCAGACTCCTACCGAACGTTCGGTCGCCCATGGATGGAAAAATACCCCATGGCATTCGAAATCGCCATAGGTTGACCGTGACACCGTGTCAGGCCCTAGACCTGGAGACATCATGTTCAGCATTGGAGATTTCGCCAGGCTCGGGCTGGTCTCGGTGCGCATGCTGCGTCACTACGACGCCATCGGCCTGCTGCGTCCCGCGTACGTGGACCCCGTCACCGGCTACCGGTCCTACCAGGCCGCGCAGCTGTCCCGGCTCAACCGCATCGTCGCGATCAAGGACCTCGGCTTCACGCTGGAGCAGGTCAGCGCCATCCTCGACGAGAAGGTGAGCACGGAGGAGCTGCACGGCATGGTACGGCTGCGCCGCGCCCAGCTCGAAGCCCAGATCAGCGCCGACCTGGCCAGGCTCCGGGGCGTCGAGGCGCGATTGCGCACCATCGAGAGGGAGGGGCACCTGCGTACGCCGGAAGTGGTCCTGAAGAACGTGAGCCCGATCCGGGTCGCCGAGCTCAGCGCCCGGGCGGCCAGTTACGAGCCCGAGCACATCGGCCCCGTCATCTCGCCCCTCTTCGTGGAGATCTGCCTCCGCGTGGAGGCCGCCTCCGCGCGGGTCACCGGCCCCGGGATCGCCTATTACCAGGAGGAGGACGACGGCTCGGTCATGGTCCACGCGTGCCTGCCGGTCGCCGCACCGGCCGAGGACGCGTACGACTTCCAGATCGTCGACCTGCCCGAGCTCCCGACCGCGGCCACGATCATCCACCACGGGCCGATGGAGGCGGTGGGGCCGACGTTCCAGGCGCTGGCCCACTGGATCGAGGAGAACGGCTTCCGCTCGCTCGGCCTGGCGAGGGAGATCTCCCTGCACTGCCCGGATAACCTCGACGAATGGGTCACGGAGCTCCAGATCGAGGTGACACCGGCGTAGTGGACACGACGGAGCTGGAACCGCACCGGGCCGAGCTGACGGGCTACTGCTACCGCATGCTCGGCTCGGGGTTCGAGGCCGAGGACGCGGTGCAGGAGACGTTCGTCCGGGCGTGGCGCACGTACGACGCCGCGCGCGGGCCGCTGCGCGCGTGGCTGTTCCACCTGGCCACGAACATCTGCCTCGACATGCTGCGGGGCCCGCAGCGCCGCGCCCGTGCCATGGACCTGACCCCGGCCGCGGCCCCGGGCGCCGGCCTCGGCATGCCGCTCCCTCCCGAGCGCTGGATCCACCCGATCCCGGACAACCGGCTCAGCCCCGAGGAACTGGTGGTGGCGAGGGAGACCGTCCGGCTGGCCTTCGTGGCGGCCTTGCAACACCTGCCGCCCCGCCAGCGGGCCGTGCTCATCCTCCGCGACGTCCTGAAATGGACCGCCGCCGAGACCGCCGCCCTCCTGTCCACCACCGTCACGTCCGTCAACAGCGCCCTGCAACGCGCCCGCACCAAGCTCCCGGCCGTCGGCGAGGGTGACGAGGAGGTGGACGAGGGCCTGCTGGCCCGCTACGTGTCGGCGTTCGAACGCTACGACGTCGACGGGCTGGTGTCGCTGCTGCACGAGGACGCGACGGAGTCCATGCCGCCGTTCACCTGGTGGCTGCGCGGGCGCGAGCACATCCGCGCCGTCATGGTCGCGGCTGAGGCAGACGCCGCCTGCGCCGGAGCCCGCCTGGTCCCGACCCGGGCCAACGGCTCCCCGGCCTTCGGTCAGTACGTGGGCGGCGAGGCGTTCGCCCTGGTCGTCCTCGACGTCGAGGGCGGCCTCATCACCGGCATCACCACCTATCTGGACCCCGGGCTGTTCCCCTTCTTCGAGCTGCCGATGAGTTTCGACCGCGCACTCCGTACTGAGAGGTGAAGGAGGAACACGACATGCCACAGATCGTCGAATTTCCCGAGCGCCCCTACATCGGGATCCGCAAGACCATCACCATGACCAGCTTCGGCCTGGTCGGGGACCGCATCGGTGAGCTCATCGGCTGGCTCGCCGAGCGCGGGGCGTCCCCGGCCGGCGCCCCGTTCTTCAGATACGACAGCATCAACATGCCGGAGGACCGGCTGGTGGTGCAGGCGGGAGTGCCCGTTCCGGCGCCGGTGGCGGGCGAGGGCGAGATCTTCGCCGACGTCCTGCCCGCGGGCCGCTACGTCACCACCTCCCACCACGGCCACCCGGACCAGCTGATGAGTGTCACCGCCGGGCTGCTGAAGTGGGCCGGGGACCAGGGCCTGACCTGGGACATGACCGAAAAGGACGGGACGGAGCACTGGGGCTGCCGCCTGGAGTTCTACCAGACCAACCCGGCGGTCGAGCCCGACCTGAACAACTGGGACACTGACCTCCAGTTCCGTCTGGCCTGACCTCCGGGGCGAGTTGACGCGGCGTCGGAGTGGCGAAGGCGGAGTGGCGAAGAAGGAGAACCACCATGCAGCACCTGCCGCCGAAGCACAGGTGAGCGAGTGAACGAGTCGTTGCTGCGTGAGCTCGTGCCCGCGGTGATCGGGGTCCTCGTCCGGCGCGGAGCGGACTTCGCGTCGGCCGAGGACGCCGTGCAGGAGGCCCTGATCCGGGCGCTGGGCAACTGGCCGGACGACCCACCGCGCGATCCGAAGGCCTGGCTCGTCGCGGTCGCGTGGCGCAAGTTCCTCGACTCCGCCCGCGCCGAGGCGTCGCGGCGGGGGCGGGAACTCGCCGTGGAGGTCGAGCCGCCCGCCGGTCCGGCGCCCGCCACGGACGACACGCTGCGGCTCTACTTCCTGTGCGCGCACCCCACCCTGCCGCAGGGCTCGGCCGTCGCCCTGACGCTGCGCGCGGTCGGCGGCCTGACCACGCGGCAGATCGCGACGGCGTACCTCGTCCCCGAGGCGACCATGGCGCAGCGGATCAGCCGGGCCAAGCGGCGGCTCGCGGGGCTGCCGCTCGACCAGGCCGGCGACCTCGGGACGGTGCTGCGCGTCCTCTACCTCGTCTTCAACGAGGGCTACGGCGGCGACGTCGACCTGGCGGCCGAGGCGATCCGCATCACCCGCCAGCTCGTCGCCCTGACCGCCGAGCCCGAGGTCGCGGGGCTGCTCGCGCTCATGCTGCTGCACCATGCCCGCCGCGCGTCCCGCACCGGCCCGGGAGGTCGCCTGGTGCCCCTCGGCGAGCAGGACCGATCGCGCTGGGACACCGGCCTGATCGCCGAAGGGGTGACGATCCTTCAGGCCGCGCTCGCCCGCGACCGGCTGGGCGAATACCAGGCGCAGGCCGCGATCGCCGCCCTGCACGCCGACGCCCGGTGCGCCGCCGAGACGGACTGGGTACAGATCGTCGAGTGGTACGACGAGCTGCTGCTGCTCACCGGCAGCCCGGTGGTGCGGCTCAACCGCGCGGTGGCGGTCGGGGAGGCCGACGGGCCGCGGGCCGGCCTGGCGGCGCTCGCGGACGTGCCCCCCGACCTGCCCCGCTACGCCGCGGTGACGGCACATCTGTACGAACGCGCCGGCGACCTCGAACACGCCGCCGAGCTGTACGCCGAAGCCTCCCGCGCCGCCACCAGCGTGCCGGAGCGCGACCACCTCACCCGGCAGGCCGCCCGGGTGCGGCAACTGCTGCGTCCGTGACTGCGGCCTCCGGGCCTTCTCCGGACACCCGGAGGCGCAGAATGGAGGCGTGAGTCAACAACCAAATTTGGTTGTCCCGAACGTGGTACAACCAAATTTGGATGTAACAGGGGGTGCAATGGACGGGTTCATCGGGCGGGAACGGGAGCTGGCCGTGCTCGGCCGCTACTTCGCACGAGTCGGCGCGGGCGATCGCCCAGGGCGGGCCATTCTCATGCGTGGCCGTCGCCGGGTGGGAAAGTCGCGCCTGGCGGAGGAGTTCATCCACCGGAGTGGCGTGCCCAGCCTCTTCTTCACCGCCGCCCACGAACCGCTCGCCGATCAACTCGCACGTTTCATCGCGGACGCCGCGGCCTCGGACCTCCCTGATGCCGCCCTCTTCGAAGGAGTGGCCCCGACCTCCTGGGACAGCGCGCTCCGGCTGCTCGCCCAAGCGGTTCCGCAGGACTCGCCCAGCATCGTGGTCCTGGACGAGCTGCCTTTCATGATCGCGGAAGACCCGCATCTCGAAGGCAGGCTGCAGCGTCTCTTCGACCGAGAGTTCTCCCGCCGGCCCATGCTGCTCGTACTGATCGGCTCCGATCTGTCGATCATGGAGGCGATCAACCAGTACGACCGGCCGTTCTACATGCGAGCGTCGGAGATGGTGATCAATCCGCTCACCCCCGCCGACGTGGCGGAGAAGCTGGGCCTGGCACCCGCCGACGCCATCGACGCCTATCTCGTCACCGGCGGCCTCCCCATGATCCTGGACGAATGGCCGGTCGGCGCGACCGTGCGGGAATTCCTGAACGACGCCGTTCCCGACCCGACCTCGGCGCTCACCGTGAGCGGCGAACGTGCCATGGCGGCCGAGTTCCCGCCGGAGGCACAGGCCAGGGTCCTTTTGAAGGCCATCGGCTCGGGGCAACGCACCTTCTCCTTCATCTCCAAGGCGTCAGGAGGGATACCCGGCACGTCGGTCCAGCGTGGCCTGCGGATTCTCATGGAGAAGCGCATGGTCACGGCCGAGGTGCCGCTGTCCGTCCGTCCCTCGAAGGACCGCCGCTACCACGTGGCGGACACCCACCTGAGATTCTGGCTCTCCTTCGTCGAACCAGGTATGCCGGAGATCGACCGTGGCCGCGGCGACCTCGTGCTGCGCCGTATCGAGCGCTCCTGGACGGCCTGGCGCGGCGCCGCGGTGGAGCCCGTCGTTCGCGAGTCGCTGCGGCGGATGGACGGCTTGCCCGAGGCGACCGGAGCCGTCGGCGGCTACTGGACCAGGACCAACGATCCCGAGATCGATCTGGTCGGCGCCGACCGGGAGCCGGTCGCCAAGAAGATCACGATGGTCGGCTCAGTGAAGTGGCTCGAGACCCGTCCCTTCGACCACCACGATCTGGGGGAGCTCATCGTCCACCGCTCCCGGATGCCGGGCACCGACACCTCCACGCCGCTCTACGCGGTCTCGCGCAGCGGCTGCGACGTGGAGGGGGTCAGGCACATCACCCCCGAGGAACTCCTCGAGGCCTGGCGGTAGGTTCAGAGGCCGAGGCCGAGGCCGGCGGCCAGGTCGGCCTTCAGGGCGGCGAGGTCGCGGGCGGCCTGCTCGCGGGCCTGCGCGACCTCCCCCGTCACCGGCACCACGACCTCCAGGTAGCACTTCAGCTTGGGCTCCGTGCCCGAAGGGCGGACGACCACGCGGCCGTCGCCCGACAGCAGGTAGCGCAGCCCGTCCGTGGGCGGCAGGCCCCCGTCGCCCTTCGCCAGGTCGTCCCTACGCGTCACGGACCGGCCGCCCAGCGCGGCGGGCGGGTGGGCGCGCAGGCGGGTCATGGCGTCGGCGATCAGCGACAGGTCGGACACCCGGAAGGAGAGCTGGGACGTCGCGTGCAGGCCGTAGCGGCGCGCCTGGTCGTCCAGGAGGTCCAGCAGGGTGCGACCGGACCGCTTGGCCGTCGCGGCGACGGCCGCGACCGTGAGCGCCGCCCCGATCCCGTCCTTGTCGCGGACCGGCAGGCCCGCGTCGGAGCCGACGCTGTAGCCGATGGCCTCCTCGTAACCGAAGACCAGCCCGGGACCCGCCTTGATGATCCACTTGAAGCCCGTCAGCGTCTCGCCGTAGCGCACGCCGTGGGCCCGGGCGATCTTGCTCAGCAGGGTCGAGGAGACGATGGTGGTGGCCACCAGGCGGTCGCCGGCGGTGTGGGTGATCACGTGCTCGGCCAGCAGGCCGCCGACCTCGTCGCCGGTCAGCATGCGGCACGTCCCGTCCGGCAGCGGCACCCCCACCGCGCATCGGTCGGCGTCGGGGTCGTTGGCCAGGACCAGGTCGGCGTCGAGCTCGGCGGCCAGCGCGACGGCCAGGTCCATGGCCCCGGGCTCCTCCGGGTTGGGGAAGGAGACCGTGGGGAAGTCGGGGTCGGGGTCGCGCTGCTCCTCGACGGCCAGCGGGGTCTCGAAGCCGGCGGCCAGGAAGGCGCCGGTGAGCGTGGCGGCGCCCACGCCGTGCAGGGGCGTGTACGCCACGCGCAGGTCGCGGGCCTCGCCCAGGGGCAGGGAGGTCACGGCGGAGAGGTAGTCGTCGACGATGTCCTCGCCCAGCTCCGTCAGCGTGCCGGAGCCGTTCAGCGGGAGCCGGTCCACCCGGCCGACGGCGTCGATGGCCGCCGAGATCTCGCTGTCGACGGGGGGCACGATCTGGGAGCCGTCGCCCCAGTAGACCTTGTAGCCGTTGTCGCGCGGCGGGTTGTGGCTGGCGGTGACCGTGACCCCGGCGTCCGCGCCGAGACGGCGTACGGCGAAGGCCAGCACGGGCGTGGGCAGCGGACCCGGCAGGAGGGACGCGTGCAGCCCGGCGCCCGTCAGGACGGCGGCCGTGTCACGGGCGAACACGTCTGACTTGTGGCGGGCGTCGTAGCCGATGACCACGTGCTTGCCCGGCCCGAGCACCCGGGCCAGGCCCGCGGCGGCGCGCATGACGGTGACGCGGTTCATCCGGTTGGGCCCGGGGCCCAGCTCTCCCCGCAGGCCCGCCGTGCCGAACTCCAGCTTGGCCCCGAAACGGTCGCTCAGGGCCTCCGGGTCGCCGCTGTCGAGGAGCCGGGAGAGCTCGTCGCGGGTCTCCGGGTCGGGGTCCTGGGCCAGCCACTCCCGGGCCGCACCCACCAGGTCCGGGGTCACAGCCGGTCCACCACCTTGGCCAGCAGGACGCCCATGCGGGCCGCCGTGGTCCGGCCGACCTCCAGGACCTCCTCGTGGTTGAGCGGCTCGCCCGACAGCCCCGCGCCGGGGTTGGTGACCAGGGAGAGGCCGAGCACCTCCAGGTCCGCCTCGCGGGCGGCGATGGCCTCCAGGACGGTGGACATGCCCACCATGTCGCCGCCCAGCGTGCGCAGCATGCGGATCTCGGCCGGCGTCTCGTACGTGGGCCCGCGGAAGGCCACGTAGACCCCCTCGGCGAGGGACGGGTCGATCTCGCGCACCAGCGCGCGCAGGCGGCGCGAGTAGACCTCGGTGAGGTCGATGAACGTGGTGCCGGTGATCGGGTTGGCCCCGGTCAGGTTGATGTGGTCGCTGATCAGGACCGGGTCGCCGACGTTCTGCGTCTCGGGGCGCAGGCCGCCGGCGGCGTTGGTGAGCACGAGCGTGCGTACGCCGGTCGCCGCCGCCGTACGCACGCCGTGGACGACCGCGTCCACCCCGAGCCCTTCGTAAAGGTGCGTGCGCCCGAGGAACACCAGCGCGTGCCGCCCCGCCGGGGTGCGCACGACGCGGATCTTGCCGCCGTGCCCCGCCACGGCGGGCGCGCGGAAACCGGGCAGGTCAGTGAACGGGATCTCGCTCACCGTCTCGCCGATCGCGTCGGCGGCGGGCACCCACCCCGACCCCATGACGAGCGCCACGTCGAAGGTGCCGAGGCCGGTCGCGCTCTTGAGAGCCGCGGCGGCCTCATCTGCCAGGGTGTATGCGTCGTTGGTCACAGCTCAGTAGTTTAGGAGGAGCCTGTCCAGCACCCGCACGCCGAACTGCAGGGCGTCCACCGGCACCCGCTCGTCCACGCCGTGGAACATCGACGCGAAGTCCATGTCGGCGGGCAGCCGCAGCGGCACGAACCCGAACCCGCGCACCCCCAGGTCCGCGAAGAACGACTTGTTGTCGGTGCCGCCCGACATGCAGTACGGGATCGCCCGCGCCGCCGGGTCCTCGGCCTTGAGCGCCGCGATCATCGACTCGACCAGCGCCCCGTCGAACGTGGTCTCCAGCGCGATGTCGTGGTGCACGAACTCGCGCCGGATCCTCGGCCCGAGCAGCGAGTCGATGGTCTTGAAGAAGTCCTCCTCGAACCCGGGCAGGAACCGCCCGTCGACCACGGCCGTGGCCTGGCCGGGGATGACGTTCGACTTGTAACCGGCGTCGAGCTGGGTGGGGTTGGCGGTGTTGCGCAGCGTCGCGCCGACGAAGCGGACGAGGGGCCCGATCCTGTCCAGGATCGGCTGCGGGTCCTCCTCGTCGAACGGGATCCCGAACGCGTCCGCGACCTCGGTGAGGAACTGCCGCACGGTCGGCGTGTACGTGAGCGGCCAGTCGTGCTCGCCGATCCTGGCCACCGCCTTGGCGATCTCGGTGACGGCGTTGTCGGAGTTCAGCATCGAGCCGTGCCCGGCCGTGCCGTCGGCGATGAGCTTCATCCAGGCCAGGCCCTTCTGGGCCGTCTCGATCAGGTAGAGCCGCAGCGACGGGTCCACCTCCAGCGAGTAGCCGCCGACCTCGCTGATCGCCTCGGTGACGCCCTCGAACAGCTCGGGGTGGTTCGCGGTGAGGTACTTGGCGCCGTACACGCCGCCGGCCTCCTCGTCGGCCACCCACGCGAACACGATGTCGCGGCGCGGCCGGCGCCCCTCGCGCTTGAGCTGACGCAGCAGGGCCAGCATCATCGCGTCCATGTCCTTCATGTCCACGGCGCCGCGGCCCCAGATGTAGCCGTCGCGCACCTCGCCGCCGAAGGGGTCGACGGACCAGTCGGCGGCGTTGGCGGGCACGACGTCCAGGTGGCCGTGCACGAGCAGGGCGGGCAGCGACGGGTCGGTGCCCTCGACGCGGGTGATCACGTTGCCGCGGCCGGGCTCGCTCTCGATGTACGTCGGCTCGATCCCGACCTCGGCCAGCCTGGCCATGACGACCTCGGCCGCGGCCCGCTCGCCGGGGCCGGTGCCGTCCCCGTAGTTGCTGCTGTCCACGCGGATCAGCTCTGCGCAAAGGTCGGCGACTTCTTTCTCGGCGGGGGTCATGGCGTCTTCTCCCAACGGTGATCCAACGTGAGCAGTCCGGACTTGTGGAGGTGGCCGCGCTTGTAGGCGCGGGTGATCAGGGTGAGGTCGCTGTCGGTGATCTCGTCGTACTGTCCGACGACGCCGGTCATGAAGCGGTAGAGGTCGGCCTCGTGCGCGGCCACGACCTGCACGATCAGGGAATGGCTGCCGGAGGTGGCGGCGCAGTAACGCACGCTCGGGTGTCCGGCCAGCCGCTGCCCGACCAGGTCCAGCCCGTACGGCCGGACCTTGAGCCACAGCATGGCCTCGACCTCGAGCCCGAGCAGCGCGGGCTCCACCTCGGCCCGCGGCAGCAGCAGCCGCCGCTCGATCAGCGAGGTCACCCGCCTGCGCGCGGTCGGGACGGAGATGTCGAGGCGCTCGGCGACGGTGGTGAAGGCGGTCCTGCCGTCGGCGGCGAGCAGCCGGGCGATCTCCTCCTCCAGGGGCGACAGGCCCTCCTCGTCGGGCAGGCACTCGGGAGGCGGTGCGGGGCGCAGTTCGAGCACCTCCTCCTCGCTGAGGTACGGCGCGTGCCACTCGGCCACGGTCCTGAACGTGTGGAGCACGACCTGGGCCTGCGTCTGCCGGACGCCGTAGATTTCGGACATCTGAGTGGACAGTACGTGATGCAGATCCTCGCGGGACGGGGAGACCAGCTCACAGCCGATGTCTGCGGCGCCGGTCAGCGCGTAGACCGAGCGCGTGTCAGGCCGGTCGGCCAGCGCCTCGGCCACCTTGCCCGCCGTGCCGGGGCGTACCTGGACGTGCAGGTGGACGGGCCGCCCGTGGCCGGTGCGCAGGTCGTCGTAGATGGCCGTGACCCGCACGATCCCCTCGGAGATCAGGCGCTGCAGCCTCCTGGCGACCGTACGTTCGTGCTCGCCGACGACCCTGCCGATCTCGCCCCATGAGGCGCGCGGGCTGACCTGGAGCGCGGCGACGAGGCGCCGGTTGAGAACGTCCACCTGCAACCTGTTCTGTGTCGGGTTTGTAAATATCTGGCCATGGATTTGACTGTTTCGGTCGTCCAAATGCACAGTAAGCCATCTCCGCACCTTGCAGCAAAGGAGCCCCCCGTGGCGACCTCCCCCGTGGCGCATTCGCCAGTCGGCATCCCCAAGAGCCGTGTCCGCCAGCTCATGGCGGCCAGCATCGGCAACGTCGTGGAATGGTACGACTGGTACGCCTACACGTTCCTCGCGACGTACTTCTCCGCCCAGGTCTTCCCCAAGAGCGAGGGCGGCCTCGTGGCGCTGCTGAGCGCCTACGGGGTGTTCGCGGTGGGCTTCTTCATGCGCCCGCTGGGCGGCCTGCTTGTCGGCGCGTTCGCCGACCGGTTCGGGCGCAAGTCGGCGATGACCTTCACGATCGTGCTGATGGGCGTGGGCTCGCTGCTGCTCGGTGTGACGCCGACGTACGAGGCCGTCGGCCTGCTGTCGCCGGTCATCCTGACCCTCGCGCGCCTCATCCAGGGTCTGTCGGTCGGCGGCGAGTTCGCCGCCGCGACCACGTTCCTGGTGGAGTCGGCCCCGCCCGGGCGGCGCGGCCTCTACTCGAGCTTCCAGTACGTCAGCACCACCATCGGCCAGCTGCTGGCCTCCGGGCTGGCCGCGCTGCTCGCCTCCACCCTCATCAAGGAGGACATGGCCTCCTACGGCTGGCGCATCCCGTTCATCGTGGGCGCCGTGATCAGCCTCGTGGGCCTGTGGATCCGCAAGGGCGCCGACGAGACCTCGGCCGTGGCCGAAGAGATCCAGCGCGGTGAGGTCAAGCGGCCGCGGCTGTTCGAGTTCCTGGTGGGCTACCCGAAGGCTGCCGCCACGATCGTCGGCATCACGATCGCGGGCACTGTCGCGTACTACACCTGGACCAGCTTCCTGCCGATCTACGCGCAGATCACGGTCAAGTTCGACGCGGCGCAGTCGCTCACGGTCGGCACGATCTCGCTGCTGTTCTTCATGGTGCTGCAGCCGCTGCTCGGCATGCTGTCGGACCGCGTCGGCCGCAAGCCGCTGCTGATCACCTTCGGCGTCGCCTTCGTGGTCCTGCCGGTGCCGCTGCTCAGCACGCTGGGCAACTCGTTCGGCAGCCTGCTGGCCGTGCAGCTGATCGGCATGGTGTTCCTCGGCTGCTTCACCTCGATCTCGGCCGCGGTGAACTCCGAGCTCTTCCCGACGCGGGTGCGCGCGGCCGGAGCGGGCTTCCCGTACTCGCTGACCGTGGCGCTCTTCGGCGGCACCGCGCCGCTCATCGGCACCGCGCTCAAGGACGCGGGCAACGTCGGGGCGTTTCCTTACTACATGTCGGCGCTGGCGCTGATCTCGACGCTGGTCTACATCTTCGTGCTGAAGGAGACCAAGGACGAGCCGCTGCGTTAACCGCCGTACGAGGTGCAGGGGCGCTCCCGCAACTCCTTGACGTAGTCGTCGGGGGCGCCCGCCCGCTCGGCCGCCTCGGCCAGGCTGCCGAGATAGCGGGCCGACGGCAGGCCGCCCTCGTAGCCGTCGAGCACGTAGAACCAGGCCACGACCTCCCCGTCGAGGGTCTGCACCCGCAGCCGCACCTTGTGGTAGGCCCCGCGTACGGCGCCCTCCCACTGGTCGAGCGAGGTCTCCTCCCAGTCGGGCACGTCATAGAGCACCACGAACACGTGCTCGTCGGGATCCTCGACGATCGTGGCGATCGCGCCCTCCCAGGTGGGGTCGATCCCGCCGAACGTCAGCCGCCAGCCGGTCAGCCAGCCGACCCCCCAGATCGGAGAGTGCGGCGCGCGCATGGCCATCTGCTCCGGGTCCATGTTGGAGCCGTACGCGGCATAAAGCCTGGGCTCATTCGGCTTTCCTGAAGGACCTGAAAGCCACGCCACGGTCCACCCCTCTCGGCGGGTGCTGCACGTCATCCAGCTACCGCGCCATCCTGCCACGCTGGGCGGCCGACTCGGTCCATCGCTTCGGGTGTGACGACGACGTGTCATCCCTCCGCTACCGAGCGGCATGATACCAGTCGTCATGATCTTGAACTCTTGGTTAGCTCTTTGTCCGTCCTTTGTCTTTCCGGATCGGGCGTGTGCGGGCGGCGACAGCCCAGTTGCAGCCTTACCGGCGCCATGCGGGACAATGGGTTACGTGACGAGGATCGTGATCATCGGTGGCGGACCCGGCGGCTACGAAGCGGCGCTGGTGGCCGCGCAGCTAGGCGCGCAAGTCACGATGATCGAGCAGGACGGCCCGGGCGGCGCGTGCGTGCTGACCGACTGCGTGCCCTCCAAGACGCTGATCGCGACCTCGGTCCGCAAGCAGGCGCTGCTCGACGCCCCGTCGCTGGGCGTGGCGTTCTCCGGCGGGCCCGACGGCGACGCGGGCGTGGTCGGGGTCGATCTGCCGCTGGTCAACAAGCGGGTGAAGGAGCTGGCCCAGGCCCAGTCCGCCGACATCGCCACCCGGGTCGAGGCCGAGGGCGTCGAGATCATCAGGGCGCGGGGGCGGCTGGTCGACCCGCAGGTGGTCAGGGCGGGCGACCGTACGATCAAGGCCGAGGTCGTGATCGTGGCCACCGGCGCGACGCCGCGCGTGCTGCCCGGCGCCGAGCCCGACGGCGAGCGCATCCTCACCTGGCGCCAGCTCTACGACCTGGAGGAGCTGCCCGAGCACCTGATCGTGGTCGGCTCGGGGGTGACCGGCGCGGAGTTCGCGGGCGCGTACCGCTCGCTCGGTTGCGAGGTCACGCTGGTCTCCAGCCGCGACCGGATGATGCCCAACGAGGACGCCGACGGCGCTGAGGTGCTCGAAGAGGTCTACCGCCGCCGCGGCATGAACGTCATGGGCCGCTCGCGCGCCGCCTCCGTCAAGCGCACGGAGGACGGCGTGGTCGTGACCCTGGAGGACGGCCGCACGGCCGAGGGCTCCCACGCGCTGATGACGGTCGGCATGATCCCCAACACCTCCGGCATCGGCCTGGAAGAGGCCGGGGTCCAGCTCGACAAGGGCGGCTTCGTCAAGGTCGACAAGGTCTCGCGCACGTCCGCGCCCGGCGTCTACGCGGCCGGCGACTGCACCGGCGTGCTCATGCTGGCGTCGGTGGCGGCCATGCAGGGGCGCATCGCGGTCTGGCACGCCCTCGGGGAGGCCGTCCAGCCGCTGCGGCTGGCCACGGTGGCCTCCAACATCTTCACCGACCCGGAGATCGCGGCCGTCGGGGTCGCCCAGCAGTCCATCGAGGCGGGCGAGATCGAGGCGAACGTGGTCAAACTGCCGCTGGCCACCAATGCGCGGGCGAAGATGCAGGGGTTCAACGACGGCTTCGTCAAGCTGTTCTGCCGGCCGCACACCGGGATCGTGCTGGGGGGCGTGGTGGTGGCGCCGCGCGCTTCCGAGCTGATCCTGGCGGTGTCGGTGGCGGTGCAGCAGCGGCTGACCGTCGACCAGCTCGCCCACACGTTCGCGGTCTACCCGTCGCTGTCGGGCTCCATCACCGAGGCCGCCCGCCGCCTCATGCAACCGGGCGTCGCCATCTGACCCTTCCCGCCGCGGAAGATTCGTTCAAGACACCCTCTCCCTGAGTTTGTGATGCTCGATCCCGTGTCCGGCACGGCTTCGGTCGCGGTCTCGCCGTTTCTCGCGCTCGACGATGTCGCGTGGCCGCCGGAGCGCGCATCCGGCGGGTGAGGTGAGCGAGCGCTCCAGCTGGTCGCGTCTGGGGGATCGCTCGTCGGCCGGCACCGCACCACGCAAAGGACCGTACGCCGCCGTGCACATGCGCGCGGCGCTGACGTACGCCCGCCATCGCCCGCGCGCCGTCACCTGGGGTCAACCGCCTGCGTGTCGACACGCGTGTGCGGGCGCGGGTGTTCTCGTCGTGGGGGACGGCGTCGCGGCGGTCGGGGTGGAGGAAGTGGGAGGGGGCCGTTGACGTTTGTTGGTATGGACAGCAAACTAACTCACGAGTTGGCGCAGCCGTTCATAAGGAGCTTCCATGCCCTATCGCCCCCCATTGGTCACGCACGAGTACTTCGTCGCGGACCCGCCCGAGCTACCGGTTCGTGGACGAGGCGAGGGTGGTCTGTCGGCGGTGACCGCCGCGGAGCTGGTCGCGGCCGACGGCGCAGAGGTGATGGTGAAGGCGGTCACCACCGCGGAAGAGACGCTGGTCGTCCAGGTGGGGGTGGCCGGTGAGGGAGTCATCCGGGTGCGGCTGTCGGAGGACGCGGCCGCCAGGCCTCGCTCGGAAGGGGCCATCTCGCTGGTGACCCCCGGCACGTATCCAGGGGCACGTGCCGGGGTCGCGCCAGGCGAGCCGATCGTGATCGACGCCGGCTCGCTGCGGGCCGAGATCAGCCTGGCGCCGTGGCACCTGAGGTTCACGGACGCGAGCGGGAAGGCGCTGGTCGAGCAGGATCGGGGGCACACGGACATCAGCGGACGGCTGCGTACGCTGCCCTTCGGCCGGTCGAGCGTCAACGGCGCGCCCGTCGCCTACCACGAGAGCTTCGCCGCCGCGCCCGACGAGGCGTTCAGCGGGTTCGGGGAGTCGTTCACCCGGTTGGACAAGCGCGGCCAGCGCCCGCTCATGTGGAACTTCGACGCGTTCGGCGCCGAGTCGCAGCGGGCGTACAAGAACATCCCCCTGTACGTCTCCAGCAAGGGCTACGGGGTCCTCGTCGACAGCGGGGCGCCGACGGAGTTCGACGTGTGCCAGTCCACGCACAGCGTCGTGCAGATCCTGGTGCCGGACGACGTGATGGACTACTACGTGATCGCCGGGCCGACGCCGTCGGAGGTCCTGGACCGTTACGACCTGCTGACCAGCCGTCCCTCGCTGCCGCCGAAGTGGGCGTTCGGGACGTGGATCTCGTCGGGGTTCTGCGTGGACAGCCAGGAGCGGGTGCTGGCCAGGGCGCGGACGATCAGGGAGCGCGGCATCCCGTGCGACGTGCTGCACCTGGACACGTACTGGCAGAGCGACGGGCACTGGTCGGACCTGCGGTGGGACCCCGTGAACTTCCCCGACCCGGACGCGATGCTGGCCGAGCTCAAGGGGATGGGGTTCCGGGTCTGTCTGTGGATGAATCCGTATATTTCACACTTGAGCCCAGCCTTCGCCCAGGCGTCTGAAGCCGGATATTTCTTGAAGAATCGGGCGGGGGAGACCTACGTCGCCGACTGCTGGCACGGGTCGTTCCCCGCGTGCGGGATCGTGGACTTCACCAACCCGCAGGCCGCCGAATGGTTCCAGGGTCTGCTGCGCGACCTCCTGCGCCAGGGCGTCGACACGTTCAAGACCGACTTCGCCGAGGGCGTGCCCGCCGACTCCGTGGCCTACAACGGCATGATCGGCACCGACCTGCACAATGTCTACACCCTGCTGTTCAACGACGCCGTCGCCGCCGTGACCCGCGAGGTGCACGGCCACGACCTCGTCTGGGCCCGCTCCTCGTACCTCGGGGGCCAGCGCCACAGCGCCCAGTGGGGCGGCGACACCTACACCAGCTACGCCGCCATGGGCAGCACGATCCGCGGCGGCCTCGCGCACGGGCTGTCCGGCGTGCCGTTCTGGAGCCACGACGCCGGCGGCTTCACCGGCAGGCCCACCGACGACCTGTACGTGCGCTGGACCCAGTTCGGCGCGCTCTCCCCGCTGCTGCGCCTGCACGGCACGACCACCCGCGAGCCGTGGGAGTTCCCGGCCGTCGAGGAGCAGGCCGTCGGCGCGCTGAAGCTGCGCTACCGGCTGATGCCGTACATCTACACGGCGGCCGTCGAGGCGGCCCGCACCGGCGCGCCCATGATGCGGGCGATGTGCGTGGACTATCCGGACGACCCGGTCGCCTGGCAGGCCGACCTGCAGTACCTGCTCGGCCGGGACCTGCTCGTCGCCCCCATGACCGCGCCCGAGGGCACCCGCCAGGTGTACCTGCCACGCGGCACGTGGGTCGACTACTGGACGGGCGAGGTGCACGAAGGCTCCCGCTATGTCACGGTCGGCACGCCGCTCGACCGGATCCCCCTCTTCGTACGGCACGGCGCGCTCATCCCCACGGTCAGCGACCCGGGGGACACGGTGGACGTGCCGGCCGAGATCACCCTCGTCGCCTTCGGGGGCGGCGACGCGACTGCGGAAATCCACGACGCGGACGGCGTGACGGTCGCCGTCGCCACCAGGGACGGCGATGTGCTGCGCATCGCCGTCACCGGCCCGAAGCGCGTCACCGGGGTCGAGATCGCCCCGGTGGCCGGTGCTCCCGCGCGGGCCGTCATCTCGTAACACCCCCTGGAGGGATCATGGTCAAGTCAAGAGCCGCGGCGGCGCTGGCCGTCGCGGTCCTGGTTCTGTCGGCGTGCGGCTCGGGAGGCTCGGAGACCCCGTCCGCCCAGAGCAGCAGTCAGCCGCGCACACTCAAGCTCTGGCACTACGAGTCGGCCGACAGCGCCATGGGCAAGGCGTGGGCCGAGGCGATCAAGAAGTTCCAGGCGTCGCACCCGAACGTCACCGTCAAGTTCGAGGAGAAGGGCTTCGAACAGATCCAGAAGACGGCCAGCATGGTGCTGAACTCGGACGAGGCGCCCGACATCATGGAGTACAACAAGGGCAACGCCACCGCCGGCCTGCTCTCCAAGCAGGGCCTGCTCACCGACCTCAGCGAGGAGGCCACCAAGCGCGGCTGGGACAAGCTGCTGCCCGGCGGCCTGCAGACCACCGCCAAGTACGACGACCGCGGCGTCATGGGCTCCGGCAAGTGGTACGGCGTGCCGAACTACGGCGAGTTCGTGATGGTCTATTACAACAAGGACCTGTTCGAGAAGCACAAGGTCCAGGTGCCGACGACGTTCGAGCAGTTCACGGCCGCGATGGACACGTTCGTCAAGGCAGGGACGACCCCCATCGCCACCGCCGGCGCCGAGTACCCGGCCCAGCAGATCCTGTACCAGCTCGCGCTGACCAAGGCGCAGAAGCCGTGGCTGGAGGCCTTCCAGTCCTACAAGGGCAAGGTCGACTTCCACGGCCCCGAGTTCACCTACGGCGCCGACACGTTCGCCGACTGGGTGAAGAAGGGGTACATCGCCAAGGACTCGTCCGGGCTCAAGGCCGAGGACATGGGCGTGGCGTTCATGAACGGCAAGTTCCCCATGATGATCAGCGGCAGCTGGTGGTACGGCCGCTTCGCCTCGGAGATCAAGAAGTTCGAGTGGGGCCACTTCCTCTTCCCCGGCGCCACGATGGCCCCGGGCTCCAGCGGCAACATCTGGGTCGTGCCCGAGAAGTCGGAGAACAAGGACCTGGCCTACGACTTCATCGACATCACCATGAGCAAGGACATCCAGAACCTCCTGGGCAACTCCGGAGGAGTCCCCGTGGCCGCCGACCCGGCCGCGATCACCGACGCGAAGAGCAAGGAGCTCATCGAGACCTTCAACAAGCTCACCAGCCAGGACGGTCTGGCCTTCTACCCCGACTGGCCCGCGCCCGGCTACTACGACGTGCTGGTCGCCGGGGTCCAGAACCTCATCAACGGCAGCAAGGCCCCGGCCGCGATGCTGGACGAGATCGCCAAGCCGTATGAGGACAACCTCGCAGACATCGGCAACTAGATGAGGGTGCGCACGAGGGGGTACTGGCTCTACCTGGCCCCCAGCCTGCTGCTGTTCCTGGTCGTCATCGTCGCGCCGTTCCTCATGAACGTGGGCGCGAGCTTCACCCGCTGGTCGGGGGTGGGCACACCCAGGTGGATCGGGCTCGACAACTACGCCAGGCTGCTGAAGGACGAGCGGTTCTGGCAGTCGTTCCAGCACAACGTGGGGCTGATCGTGGCCATGGCCATCGTGCCGACCGCGATCGGCCTCGTGCTGGCGGCGGCCCTGTTCGACTACATCGCCAAGCGGTTCGGGCCGCGCACGGCCTCGGCGCTGCGGGCGATGTACTACCTGCCGCAGGTGCTCCCGGTGGCGGTGGCCGGCGTGGTGTGGGGCTGGATGCTGCACCCGTCGTACGGCGCGATCAACCAGATCTTCGGCCTCGACCTCGACTGGCTCGGAGATCCCGACCTGGCGCTGGCCACGGTCATGGCGGTCATGGTCTGGTTCCAGCTCGGCTATCCGGTGGTGATCTTCATGGCGGGGCTGCAGCGCGTGGATCCGGCCTACTACGAGGCGGCCGAGATCGACGGGGCCTCGTGGTGGCGCAGGTTCTGGCACATCACGATCCCGCAGATCCGGCCGGAGATCTTCGTGGTGCTGCTGACGTGCACGATCGCCGCGCTCAAGGTGTTCGGGCCGATCTTCGTGCTGACCCGCGGAGGGCCCGGCAACGCGACGATGGTGCCGTCGTACTTCTCGTACCTGAACTTCTTCCAGAAGAGCAACGTCGGGTACGGCTCCGCCATCGCCACGGTGCTGGCCCTGATCATCATCGTGGTGACGTTCCTGTTCCTGCGGATCCAGGAGCGTGAGCAATGAGGGGCCCGGGGCGCTGGGCGGTGCTGTGCTCGCTGGTCGTGCTGGCGGTCGTGATGGTGTTCCCGTTCGCGATCGTGGCGATCAACGCGGTCAAGTCGCCGGCCGAGTACAGCTCGGACGGCCCGCTGAGCCTGCCCGACGGGCTCTACTTGCAGGGTCTCGTCGACTTCTGGAACCGGGTGGAGTTCGGCACCAAGCTCTGGAACAGCTTCCTGATCAGCGCGTCCGTGGCCGTGCTCGCCGTCCTGCTGTCGGTGCTCAACGCGTACGCGCTGGGCATCGGCCGGGTGAAGGGCCGGCTGTCGATCCTCGCGCTGTTCCTGGTGGCCAACACGCTGCCGCAGGAGGCGCTGGCCTACCCGCTGTACTACCTGGCCAAGGCGGTCGGGCTGTACGACACCCAGCTCGCGGTGATCATCGTCATGACGGTGATCCAGGCGGCGTTCGGCACGTACCTGCTGAGCGCGGTCCTGGGCCAGTTCCCGAAGGAGATCCTGGAGGCGGCGGCGATCGACGGCGCGGGGCGGCTGCGGTCCCTGTGGCGGATCGTGGTGCCGATCAGCAGACCCACCCTCAACGTGCTGCTGATCTTCTTCTTCATCTGGACCTGGAACGAGTTCTTCCTTCCGCTGATCTTCCTGATCTCGAACGACACCCAGACGGTGCCCGTCGCGCTCGCCGTGCTGCAGGGCGAGAAGTACATGGACGCCACGATGTCCAGCGCCTCGGCGCTGCTCGGCCTCCTCCCGGCGGTCGCCTTCTTCCTGATCTTCCAGCGCACGCTGACCCGAGGTGTGACGGTCGGCGCCATCAAGTGATGGAGAACCATTGATGCGAAAGATCCCGTTATTAGCCACCCTCACGCTGGCGGCCTCGTTGCTCGCCGCACCCCCTGCGCAGGCCGCCGGCCTCCCGTTCCAGAACCCGGCCCTGCCGGTGGAGCAGCGGGTCGACGACCTGCTCGGCCGGCTCACGCTCCAGGAGAAGCTGGGCCTGCTGCACCAGTCGCAGGCGGCCATCCCGCGGCTGGGCATCGCGTACCACAAGAACGGCACCGAGGCGCTGCACGGCGTCGGCTGGTCCAACGACCTCAACGACAACTGGAACCAGAAGTTCGCCGCCGGCACCGTGTTCCCACAGGCCGTGGGGCTGGCCAGCACATGGGACCCCGAGCTGATCAAGCGGGTCGGCTCGGCCGTCGGCGACGAGGTGCGCGGGTACAACGACGCGGACCCGACCCTGTGGGGCCTGCAGGTGTGGGCCCCCGTCGTGGACCTGCTGCGGGACCCGCGGGCGGGCCGCAACGAGGAGGGCTACTCGGAGGACCCCCTGCTGACCGGGGCCATCTCCACCGCCTACGGCAAGGGCCTGCAGGGTGACGACCCCGTCTACCTGAAGGCCGCGCCCGTGCTGAAGCACTACCTGGCCTACAACAACGAGACCAACCGGGGCACCAGCTCCTCCAACCTGACGCCGAAGCTCAAGCACGAGTACTACGAGCAGGCGTTCAAGGCGGCCGTCTCGGCCGACGCCGCGACCGGGGTCATGGCGTCGTACAACCTGGTCAACGGGCGGCCCAACCACGTCAACCCCGACCTCGCCACCACGGTCAGGTCGTGGACGGACAAGACGCTCTACAACGTCAGCGACGCCTGGGGGCCGTACGCGCTGACGGAGCTGGAGAAGTACTACGACAACAAGCCCGAGGCGTTCGCCGCGGTGCTCAAGGCGGGGCTCGACAGCTACACCATCGACAACAGCGACGCCGGGCCGATGATCGAGCAGCTCACGGCCGCGCTCGGCCAGGGGCTCATCACCGTGGCCGACGTCGACCGGTCTGTGCGGAACGTCCTGACCATCCGGACGCGGCTGGGGCACTTCGACCCGGACGGCGGGCCGTACAAGAAGATCACCAAGGACGTGATCAACAGCCCGGCCAACCAGAAGCTCAACCGGGAGGCCGCGGGCCGGGCGGCGGTGCTGCTGCGGAACTCCGGCGCCCTGCCGTTCAAGGCACCGAAGTCGGCGGCCGTGGTCGGCCCGCTGGCCGGGACGCTCTACCGCGACTGGTACGGGGGCAAGGCGCCGTACCAGGTCACACCCGTGGACGGGATCAAGGAGCGCGTCGGCGACGTCAGCACCGGCGCGGGCCTGGAGCGGATCGCCCTCAAGCACCTCGGCTCCGGCAAGTACCTCACCGCCACCGGCACCGGGCCCGACGACAACGCCGCCCTGACCGACACGGCGCCCACCGCGGCCTCCCAGTGGGACCTGACCGACTGGACCGGCGGCGTGTCCACGCTGCGCAACGCGGGCAACGGCAAGCTGCTCGGCGGCGACTGGCGCTCGCTCGACACCGACGACGCCGACCCCGACGGCTGGTACGTGCAGCAGCAATTCGAGCTTGAGCGGGAGCAGTCCGACGGCAGCTACCTGATCAGGTACGCCGGCTACGAGACCGTCGAGGGCTGGTACGCCCTGCCCGACCCGTACGTGACCGTCGCCGCCGACGGCACGCTCGGTCTGGCGCCCAAGGCGCAGGCGGCCAGGTTCGGCAAGGAGGTCGTCTCGGACGGCGTCGCCGCGGCCGCCGCGCAGGCCGCCAAGGCCGAGGTCGCGGTCGTGGTGGTGGGCAGCCACCCGTTCGTGGCCGGGCGCGAGTTCCACGACCGCGCCAACCTGCAGCTCGGCGCCGGGCAGCGGCGGCTGATCGAGGCCGTGCGCAAGGCGAACCCGCGCACCGTCGTCGTCCTGGAGACCAGCTACCCGGTCGTCGTGGACGCCCCGAACCTGCTGTGGACCACCCACGCGGGCGCGGAGACCGGCCACGCCGTCGCCGACGTGCTCTTCGGCGCCGTCAACCCGGCCGGCCGGCTCACCCAGACCTGGCCCGCCGGCGACGGCCTGCCGGACATCTACGACTACGACCTGGCCAAGACCGGGATGACGTACCTGTACGGCAAGGACAAGCCGCTCTACGCCTTCGGGCACGGCCTGAGCTACACCACGTTCGGCTACCAGGGGCTGACCGTCCAGGGCGACAAGGTGAGCGTCAAGGTCACCAACACCGGCAAGGTCAAGGGCGACGAGGTGGTCCAGCTCTACACCCACCAGCGCGACTCCCGCTTCAAGCAGCCGGTCAAGCAGTTGCGCGGCTTCCAGCGGATCACGCTGAACCCGGGCGAGACCCGTACGGTGACCTTCACCCTGAAGAAGTCCGACCTGGCGGTCTGGGACTACACCCGGGGCAAGTGGGCCGTGGAGAGCGCCACCCACGACCTCCTCGTCGGCTCGGCGTCCGACCGGATCCGCCAGTCCACCACGCTGCGGGTGTCCGGCGAGACCATCCCCGTGCGTGACCTGACGAAGACCACGCGGGCGATGGACTTCGACGACTACGCGGGCGTGGCGTTCGCGGACGAGACCAAGGCCGGCGGCGACGCCGTGGAGGGGTCGGCGGGGGACTGGATCTCCTTCACCGGCGCCTCCTCCGGCACCCGCTTCACGGCCGGCGTGTCCTCGGTGAGCGGCGGCTCGCTGGAGCTGCGCTCCGGCTCGCCGACCGGCGCCCTGCTGGGCACCGTCCAGGTGCCCGCCACGGGCGGCGTCTACCAGTGGGGTACGGCGACTGCCACGGTCAAGGCGGGCGGCGGGAGCCTCTACCTCGTGTTCAAGGGCGACCTGCGGATCAAGGACTTCGCGTTGACCAGGTCGTGATCAAGGTTCGGCAGAATCTGCGGTCCCCTCATCGAAAGGAATCTTCGTGAAGAGGACGATCGCAGGTGCACTCGTGGCGGCCATGGCCATGCTCGTGGCCGCCACTCCCGCCGAGGCGGCTCCGGCCGATCCGGTCAGGGCGCTCAAGGCGAAGCTGGTGGCCGGAAAGGGGGTGAAGTTCACGGACGTCACCTCCTTGCTCCAGGACTCGGAGAAGGTGACGTTCCTCAAGCGCACTGGAACGTTGCAGTTCGGCAGGTCCGGGATCGCCGCGTCGGACATCACCGCCGACTACACCCGGTATCAGGGCGGCATCTTCGACCACATGTACACCCTGAAGTCCGGGCGGACGATCATGGTAGGCGGCAGGAGCTACTCCACCAACCCCATGTTCGGCGAGGTCCCCGACGGCAAGAAATGGGCCAAGGACGTCATCTGCATGACGGGCGGCTGGCTCGGCACGTTCTCGCAGGTCGTCAACCCGGCCGAGCCGGCGACCCTGAAGGCCCTCCTCAAGGGCAAGAAGCAGGGCCGGACGTACTCCGGGAAGATCACCTACAGCGCGCTCGCGAAGGTGTCGCCGTGGTTCCGGCTCTCCGTGCCGTTCAGCTCGAAGGAGAAGACGGTCGTCACGTACCAGCTCACGCTGGGGCCTGACGGCCTGCCCAGCAGGCTCGTCACCTCGCATCCGGCGGCCTCGCACGTCGCGGAGGGCGTCGAGGTCGGCGACGGCCGGTTCAGCACCGAGACCCGCTACCGGGGCTGGGGCTCCCGGGCAGGCATCTCCGCGCCGCCGAAGAATCAGATAGCGGGATGAATCCATTGGATAGTAGTGTTATCGAAATCACTGCTATCCAATGGAGGCTTCCGTGATCGTGATCGTGCTGCTGGTGGCCACGCTGGCGTTCCGGCTGTCCAGGGCCGGGCGGTTCGGCACCTGGAGGGTGAGCGCGGCTCATGGGCTGGCCGTCATGCTGGTGGTGACGGCCAGCGCGCACTTCGTCCCGGCCGGCGTGACCTTCATGCCCACCCACGCCGACATGGTGGCCATGGTGCCGCCGTTCGTGCCGTTCCCGTCCCTGGTGGTCTACCTGACCGGCGTGCTGGAGCTGGCCGGGGCGGCCGGGCTCGTGCTCGAAAGGACCCGCGGGGCCGCCGGGATCTGCCTGGCGCTGCTCTTCGTGGGCCTGTTGCCGGCGAACGTGTACGCCGCGCTCGCCGGCCAGGACGTGACGCCGCTCTGGGAGCGGATCCCCGAGCAGGTCCTCTACATCGCGATCGCGCTGTGGGCGGCGAGGGGCGAGCGCGTGCTCAGCCGGGTGCGAACCCTTTAATTCGTTGTACGTCCAAACTATTGACCGTCGGCGCGCCCGTGTGTGAGCCTTCTGATGGAGCTCATGCGCGAAGGCGCGGTGACGGTCAGGGTCCTGCACTCTGCTCGTGCATGGCGGTCATCTGAAGCCTTTGGGGCGCCTGCTGGCGTGCCTGGAAAGGGAGAGCCGCGCATGCGAAGAAGATTATCGGTCATGTTCACGGTCGCCGCCGTCCTGCTCGTGGCGGCGATCGTGCGGATGTCCCCGGTCTCGGCCGTCGCCTCGGATCCGTACGCGTACAAGAACGTCAGGATCGACGGTGGCGGCTTCGTACCCGGCATCATCTTCAACCCCACCGAGAAGAACCTCATCTACGCCCGCACCGACATCGGCGGGGCGTACCGGTGGAACCAGTCCACCAAGTCCTGGACCCCCTTGCTCGACTGGGCCGGCTGGGACAAGTGGGGCTACAACGGCGTGATCAGCCTCGCCACCGACCCCGTGCAGACCAACCGCGTGTACGCCGCCGTCGGCATGTACACCAACAGCTGGGACCCCAACAACGGGGCGATCCTGCGCTCGACGGACAAGGGCGACAACTGGCAGGTCACGCCGCTGCCCTTCAAACTGGGCGGGAACATGCCCGGCCGGGGCATGGGCGAGGCGCTGTCGGTCGACCCGAACAACAACAGCGTCCTCTACTTCGGCGCCCCCAACGGCAACGGGCTGTGGCGCAGCACCGACTACGGCGCGACCTGGGCGAAGGTGGCCAGCTTCCCGAACGCCGGCAACTACGCCCAGGACCCGAGCGACCCCAACGGCTACCTGAGCCACAAGCCGGGCGTGGTCTGGGTGACCTACGACCCGCGCTCGTCCACCAAGGGCACCGCCACCAAGACCATCTACGTGGGCGTCGCCGACAAGGAGAACAGCGTCTACCGCACCACCGACGCGGGCGTCACCTGGTCGCGGGTGGCCGGCCAGCCGACCGGCTACCTCGCCCACAAGGGCGTGCTGGACACCGTCAACGGCTACCTCTACATCGCGACGAGCGACACCGGCGGCCCGTACGACGGCGCCAAGGGCGACGTGTGGCGCTACGCCACCGCCACCGGCACCTGGACCCAGATCAGCCCCATCCCGTCGTCCAGCTCCGACGACTACTTCGGCTACAGCGGCCTGACCGTCGACCGGCAGAAGCCGGGCACGATCATGGTGGCCACGCAGATCTCCTGGTGGCCGGACGTGATCTTCTTCCGGTCCACGGACTCCGGCGCGACCTGGACCCGCGTGTGGGACTGGACCTCGTACCCGAACCGCAGCTTCCGCTACAAGCAGGACATCACGGAGAACCCGTGGCTGACGTTCGGCACCAACCCGCAGCTCCCTGAGGTCACGCCGAAACTCGGCTGGATGACGGAGTCCCTGGAGATCGACCCGCTCGACTCAAACAGGATGATGTACGGCACCGGCGCGACGATCTACGGCACCGAGGACCTGGCCAAGTGGGACTCGGGCACCCAGTTCACCATCAAGCCCATGGCCAAGGGCCTGGAGGAGACGGCCGTCCTGGACCTGATCAGCCCGCCGAGCGGCGCGTCCCTGGTCAGCGCCCTGGGCGACATCGGCGGCTTCCGCCACACGAACCTGGACGCCGTACCGTCGATGATGTTCACGGCCCCGATCTTCACCTCGACCACCAGCCTGGACTACGCGGAGAAATCCCCGTCGATCATGGTCCGGGCGGGCAACTTCAAGGACTCCGACCGCCCGAACGACAGCCACGTGGCCTTCTCCACAGACGGCGGCGCGAACTGGTTCCAGGGCACGGAGCCGGGCGGCATCGACGAGGGCGGCACGGTGGCCGCCGCCGCCGATGGCTCCCGCTTCGTCTGGGCCCCCAAGAACGTCACCCCGGTCTACTCGGTGGGGTACGGCAACTCCTGGCAGCAGGCGTCCGGCCTGCCCACGGGCGCGGTCGTGGAGTCGGACCGCGTCAACGCGACGAAGTTCTACGGCTTGTCCGGCGGGCGGCTCTACGTCAGCACCAACGGCGGCGCGACCTTCACCGCCACCGCCGCCTCCGGCCTGCCCACCAGCGGCAAGATCAAGGCGGTGCCGGGCAAGGAGGGCGACCTGTGGCTGGCCGGCGACGGCGGCCTGTGGCACTCCACGGACAGCGGCGCGTCCTTCACGAAGCTGCCGGGCGTCACCGGTTCGGTGAACGTCGGCTTCGGCAAGGCGGCGCCCGGCGGCACGTACATGGCCGTCTTCGCGGTCGCCACGATCGGCGGGGTCACGGGCCTGTACCGCTCGGACGACGCCGGCGCGAGCTGGGTCCGCATCAACGACGACAAGCACCAGTGGGGCAACATGGGCGAGGCCCTGACGGGTGACCCCAGGGTGTACGGACGCGTCTACTTGGGCACCAACGGCCGAGGCATCCTGTACGGCGACCGCACCGGCCCGCCGGTCACCGTCACGCCCACCCCGACCCCGACGGTGACCCCCACCGTGACGCCTACTGTGACGCCTACCGTGACCCCGACCGTCACGCCCACCACGGGGTCGGGCTGCGCGGCGACGTACAAGGGCGTGAACGAGTGGTCGGGCGGCTTCCAGGCGGAGGTCACCGTCAAGAACACGGGCGCGGCGCAGATCACGGGCTGGAAGGTCGCCTGGACCTGGCCGGGAGACCAGAAGATCAGCCAACTCTGGAGCGGCACCCCGACCCAGACCGGCGCCAACGTGAGCGTCGTGAACGCCGGCTACAACGGCACCCTGGCACCTAACGGGACGACGTCGTTCGGCTTCACGGGCACCTACACCGGCACCAACACCCCACCCGCCACCCTCACCTGCACCCCGGCATAACAGCCAGTCCGCCAGGGGGCGCCGCGCGTCAGGGTTCCAGCCGGCGCCCCCTTCCGGTCAGCTCAACGGTGCGTGTCTGACACCACGCGCCCCCCGGGCGCTCGTCACAGTCCATCGGTCCTGGTCACAGCCGCGACCGGCAACCTCGGCCGGGAGGTCGCCGACCGGCGGGCACGTTCGCGAAGTGGGCCATCGACCACGCGGCCGAGTTCGGCTGACGGAAGTCAGGAACGATCTCCTGAATCTGTACCTCCGCAGGTCAGCCAGTCCACAGCCCTTGCTGGGCGGGATATCCGGATGCTTGTCAAGGGCTCGAGGCCCCTTGAATCGGACAGGTCAGAGCTCGGGAATGATATGCGAGGTAACGTGGCTGTAACGGGGGTATGTCCGAATAGCTGGTAGTGGGATGTGCGCTCCAATCCCTCAACCGCTCCACCGCATTCTCGAAAGGAGCGAAACCATGATCTTCCCGCGTTACATGTCTGCTGCAAGGGTCCTGCCTCTGGTCCTCGAGCCTCCCGGGCCGAATCGACTGGGGCCGAAGAAGAAGATCAACAGCGACAGCAGCAGTCGTTCCAACCGCCGTCGCCGCTGAGTGAGGGTTGGATCGGCAGGGGTCTCGCTCCTGCTTCCTCACGAAAATGGACCTGGCCGCCCGAGGTGGCCAGGTTTTCGTGTTCTGTGGTCATTCGCCGCGTTCGCGCGATGACGGGGGCCGAGCTGCGCGCTCTGACTCTGAAAGCGATCGAGGGCCGGTATCCCCAGGTCCGGGCGATCATCGAGCACTGGGACACGTCCACGGTCTTCGCCCTGGTCCTGCGTACCAGCGTGCCGATCGAGCCCTGGCCGACCACCGATTGGCCAGGACCCCCTCCCCGCCGCCTGAGGCGGTCGGCTAGCCGGCGAGGGCTCTGTCCCAGTCGACCGTCTTGGCCCACTCGGCGTAGCTGTGCCAGCGCACGGCGGGGTATCTGGCGTGCAGGGTCTCGATGTCGAGGAAATCGGTGTTGTTCTCGAAGCTCTCGAACATCGTGGCCACCTCGTCACCGGCCCACTGCCGCACCATGTCCAGCGGCAGCTGCTGGTAGGGGATCTCCCGGCCGAGCACCTCGCTCAGGATCCGGGCCGCCTCCTGCCCGGTGACGCGGTCGGAGGCGATGTCGATCCGCTCGCCGACGAACTGGTCGGGGTTCTCGATGGCATGTACGGCCAGGCCGGCGATGTCCAGGACGCTCACCTGGTCGAGCGGCTTGCCGGGAGTCAGCGGGTTGGCGAGCACGCCGTCGCCGAGCCGGCTGAAACCGAGGTTGAGCGCGTTCTCCATGAAGTAGACGGGGCCGAGCACCGTCGCGCGCACCGGCTGCTCGCGCAGGTGCGCCTCGATGAGCTGCTTGCTGTCGGCGTGGTCGATGCTGGTGGCCTCCAGCCGGTCGCCGCCCCGTACGGAGGAGTACACCAGGTGGGCGTCGAGGCGAGCGACGGTGTCGACGAGCAGGCGTCCCTGCGCGACCTCCTCATCCTTGCCGCCCTCGCCGAACGGCACCGACAGGCCGAAAACCGCGCCGGCGCCCGTGCAGGCCCGCCGGAGCGCGTCGGGGTCGGCGAGGTCGCCGGTGGCGAGCCCCGCGCCCTGGGCCGACAGCGCCTTCGCGGCCGGCGACTCCTCCGAGCGCACGTACGCGACCACCTCGTGGCCACGCTGCAGGAGCAGGTCGGCTACGGCGCCGCCCTGCCTGCCGGTCGCGCCGATGACGACGACTTTGGTCATGAAAGTCCTCCATGGTTGAGATGGGATGCGATGCGGGACATGCGGGCGCGTACCGGCCGGCCCATCCGGCCGCGTCGCCCGCCGCCAGCGATTCTGTGACCTCAACCACAGTTGAGGTCAAGTCGCGGACCGGCCGCGGAGACCCTGGATGGCCGCGTTGATCCCCTTCTTGTCGTAGCCGCCGGTCGGCATGGTGGCGCCGTGGGCGTGGCGGACGATGCCCTGGGAGTCGACGAGGATGCTGCCCGACTGCTGCAGGGAGCCGAAGACCTTCCTGCTCAGGCCGATCGTCTCGTGCGGGGTGCCCCGGCGGCCTGTGAGGACGGGGAACGGGACCTGGCGCCTGGCCTTCCACGCGGCCGCTTCCTGGCGGTCCTCAGGCACCGCGACGAACACCTGAACGCCGTTACCCGCGAACTCGTCGCGGCGCCGGGCGAGGTCCTGGACGTGCCGGTTGCAGACCGGGCACGACGTCGACCGCATGAAATAGATCAGCACGGCACTCTTGCCCTGGTGGTCGGACAAACGGACGGACCGGCCGTCGGTGTCCTCCAGCACCACGTCGGGTGCGGACGATCCGGTTTCGAGCATGGCGAAACTTCCCCTTCTGACTCGGGTGGTGGAAATGCGGCCGCGCAGTCAGGCGCCGGCGGTTCCGGACGTGCCGCTCAGGTTGAGCCGGAGCCTGGCGCGGCCCCGGTGCAGGTGGGACTTCATCGCGGCGGTGCTCAAGCCGAGCGCCTCCGCGACTCTCCACCCCGGGTAGCCCAGCACGTCCCGCATGATCAACACTCTGCGCTGGACGTCCGGCAACTCCTGGATCGCCTGCGCGACGAGCTCGGCCTCCAGGCGCTGGATGGCCTCGTCCTCGGCCGACGTCGCCAGGCCGGCCTCGACCTCGTCCGGGCGCTCGAACAGCACGCGAGCGCGGCGCAGGCACTCGTTCCGGACGATTCTGAACATCCATGACGCCAGCGCCCCGGTGGCGCGCAGCGAGCCGATCTTCCGGTAGAGGATGATCAGCGCTTCCTGCGCGGCGTCCTCGGCGTCCTGCGGGGACGCGCAAAGGTGCTCCGCGAAGCGCCGTACATGGGAATGGGCGCCATGGATCACCGCGGCGAGCGACTCGCGATCACCGTCCTGCGCGGCCCTGATGAGCTGCGCGCTCGCCCAGGAGCGGTCGGCACCCATATCCATCTCCTTCACCGGTGTGGCCATCACCTCATAAGAGGCCTCCACCCCCGAAAAGGATTCACCCTGACGTAGCGGGCGGTTCGCCCGGCCTGCCCTCGGCCAGGTTGTCGTCCGCGTTGAGCGTGAGGTTGTCGAACCGGTGCCGCCCTCTGCTGCCCTTTCCCCTGTGCCGGCCACTCACGTCGGGTGGTCCAGCTGACTCCTCTGTCGCGATAAATAATTCTTCGCTGAAGTTGGGCTGTCAACGCAATATCGCTGAGCCATGCGCTGCTCCAGCGGATGATGCCTCTTGACAGTGGCACCGATCCAGTTTCACAGTGTCCGTGGTATTGAATAGCGAAAAATTTTCTTACACGAAGGGTCGGCTTGTGGTGACCGATCTGCGAGCCGCATGGTCACGGAGGGATTGCGCGCATGAAGCCGGCACAGGGCGACGGCCCGTCTCTCGCAACGCTGATCCGAACCTGGCGCGAGCAGGCACTGCTGACACAGGACGAACTGGCCCACCGGACGGGACTGAACGCCCGTACCATCCGTCGGCTGGAAGCCGGAGAGCTGCGTCGTCCGCGCGGCAGATCCATCTCCGTGCTGGTCGAGGCGCTGGGCCTGGACGCCACGGAGGAGGCGCGCCTGATCAGGGCGGCGCTCAGGATGCCTGCCCGATCGGCGCCCCGGGCGTCCGGAGCCGGAGCGAGCGGGCCGCCGCGCGCGACGACGGTGCTGGGCCAGCTCCCCTCCGACACCGCGCGCTTGGCCGGCCGGGGGAAGGAGATCCGCGAACTGGACGGCCTGCTCGCGGTGGGCGAACCGGCCGCGGGCCCCCAGGTGGTGGCCGTCCTCGGGGGCGCCGGGATCGGGAAGAGCGCGCTGGCCGTGCACTGGGCGCACCGCGTCGCGGACCGCTTCCCCGACGGCCAGTTGTACGCGAACCTGCGCGGGTTCGAGCCGAGCGCGCAGCCGGCCGACCCCGCCGAGGCGATCCGGGGCTTTCTCGACGCGCTGGGCGTTCCCGCGCACCAGATCCCCACCAGTACGGACGCCCGGGCCGCGCTGTTCCGCGGTACGGTGAACGGCAGGCGGCTGCTGATCGTCCTCGACAACGCCCGCGCCGCCGGCCAGATCCGGCCGCTGCTCCCCGGCACAGCGGGCTGCCTCGTCGTCGTGACCAGCCGTGACCAGCTGACCGGCCTGGTCGCCGGGGGCGCCGCCCCGATCGTCCTCGACCCGCTGCCGGCCCAGGACGCTCTGGGACTGCTGGCCCGGCGACTGGGCCCCGCCCGCGTGGCGGCGGCGCCCGAGGCCGTGCACAAGATCGCCGCGCTGTGCTCGGGACTGCCGCTCGCGCTGGCCGTCGCGGCGGCGCGCGCGTCGACCCATCCGGGCTTCAGCCTCGACGACCTCGCCGCCGAACTGTGCGGCACCGGCAACCGGCTGGACGCGCTGTCGAACGTGGATCCGTTCGCCGACGTCCGGACCAGGCTCTCCTGGTCCTACCGCACCCTCGGGGCGCAGGCCGCCCGCATGTTCCGGCTGCTGGGGCTGCACCCGGAACATGACGTCGACGTTCCGGCGGCGGCCGGCATGTGCGGGCTGCCGGTACGTCAGGCGCGCGCCCTGCTGGCGGAGCTCCACCGCGTGCACCTGATCACCGAATCCGCCCCCGGCCGGTACGCCCAGCACGACCTGGTCCGCGCGTACGCGGCCGAACTGGCCGAGATGCACGAGTCACCCGCGGAACGTCATGAGGCCGAGTGCCGATTGTTCGACCATTTCGTCCGCACCGGTGCGACGGCCTGCCGAATCGGTGCCGGACCCAAGAAGGGGTTCCGGTAGCGCTGCTTTAGTCACCCGGAGCCAGACCAAGGTCGGATGCCCGGGCAGGCGCGCCGTCCGTAGCTTCGGACTCATGACACAAGTGAGCACGCCGCCCGCCAACCGGGTCCACGAGATCGACGTGGTGCGCGGGTTCGCGCTCGCGGGCATCCTGGTGGCCAACATCGGCTTCTTCGCCGACCCCGGCTACGCGGTCGACGGCACCATGCCCATCCCCGACGGGCCCGTGGCCACCGTCATCACCACCCTCGTGCTGACCAAGTTCTACATCATCTTCTCGTTCCTGTTCGGCTACTCGTTCACGCTGCAGATGCGCTCGGCGGAGCGGGCCGGCGCGAGCGTGCGGGCCAGGACGCTGCGCAGATGCCTGGGCCTGTTCGTGATCGGCCTGGCACACGGGATCCTGCTGTGGATCGGGGACATCCTCACCCTGTACGCCGTGCTCGGCCTGCTCCTGCTCGCGCTGCGCGGCATCAGGCCGAAGACCGCCGTCGTGACCGGATCGGTCATCGTCGGCGTGCTCGCCCTGCTGTGGGCCGGGCTGGCGTGGCTGTCCGCCCTCGACCCGACGGCCGGCCAGGCTCCGGCGGCCGGCACCGCGGCGGCGGCCCGCACGCTGGCCCTGGCCACCGGCAGCCCGCTCGACGTGCTGACCCTGCAACTGGAGCTGTACCCGCCGCTCGTCGCGATGGTCTGGATCTTCCAGGGGCCGATGGCGCTGGCCATGTTCCTGTTCGGGCTGGCGGCGGGCAGGTCCAGGCTGCTGGAGGAGACCGAGCGGTGGTGGCAGCTGGCGCCGCGCATCCAGTGGATCGGCTTCGGCCTCGGCCTGCCCGGGGGGATCCTGCTCACGCTGACGGCAGGCGCGTCGGGCACCTGGGAACTGGCCGGCATGGCGGTATCCACCGTGACCTCGATCCTGCTGGCCGCCGCGTACGTGGTGACCCTGCTGCGGGTGATCCGGCGTTTCCCCGCCGCCGGGCGCGCGCTGTCCCCCGCGGGGCGGGTGGCGGCCTCCAACTACGTCGGGCAGTCGGTGCTGTGCTGCCTGGTCTTCACCGGGTACGGCCTGGCGCTGGCGGGCAAGCTGTCGCCGCTCGCCGTGATGGGCGTGGCCCTGGCGATCTACACGGTCCTGCTCTGGCTGAGCGCGCGCTGGCTGCGCACGCACCGCTACGGACCGGTCGAGTACGTCCTGCGCCGCTTCACCAACTGGGCCTAGCACCTTGCTTCTGTGGATAATTTTTCTTCATAGCTCGATGTTCCAGGATGGAGAAACGAGATCCACGCTGATCGTGTGTTGACGTGCGCGCTCGATGGAGAATAATTTCTCTATCGAGAGGAGTTGTTATGTCATCCAATCCGCCGCGGGGCGACGTCATCCAGCGGATGCGCGAGATGTTGCCCACGATGCCGGAGGCTCAGCGGTCGCTGGCCGAGCTGGTGCTGGACGATCCGGCGGCCGCGGCGCGGATGACCATCGTGGAGCTGGCGGAGCAGTGCGGGGTGTCCACAGGCACGATAACCCGGTTGTGCCGGGCCTTGGGCATGGACGG
Organism: Nonomuraea sp. NPDC050153; assembly: GCF_044460125.1. Taxonomy (NCBI): domain Bacteria; kingdom Bacillati; phylum Actinomycetota; class Actinomycetes; order Streptosporangiales; family Streptosporangiaceae; genus Nonomuraea; species Nonomuraea sp. NPDC050153. Next base: position 92,450 of record NZ_JBITJQ010000006.1, on the reverse strand, counting down.
CTATTCGGCGCTGCGGATCGCGCTGGCCTCCGACAGCGGGCGGGCCGACGTCCGGGGCACCTGGGCCGCTCACATCGGTACGGAGCTGACCAAGGGCGACGACATCCGCCATGTCGCCAACGTCATCTCGGCCAACATCGGGCATGTCGTCGCCGAGGCGCTCGCCAACCTCGATCTGGCCCTCGTCGAGCGGGCGGCCGGCGCGCTGGTCGCCGCACGCCGCGTGCTGATCTACGGCATCGGCGGCAGCGGGGCGACGGCCGTGGAGTTCCATCAACGGCTGTACCAGATCCGCCTGCACGCGTGGATCCACACGGATGTGCACGTCGCGCTGACCGGCGCCGCGTTGACGGGGCGCGGCGACGCCGTGGTCGCCATCTCGCACACCGGACGGACGCAGGAGGTGTGCGACGTGGTCAAGGAGGCCCGGTCACACGGGGCGACCACGATCGCCGTCACCAACGACCTGGCCTCTCCGCTCGCCGACGAGGCCGAGCTGGTGCTCGCGACCGGGGTGCGCGAGCTGGGCTTCAGCACCGAGACGATCGTGGCCCGGCACGCCCAGCTGGCGGTGCTGGACGTGCTGTACATCGCCATCGCCCAGCGCACGTACGAGCAGACCAGGGATGCGATAGCCCTCACGACGGAGGCGGTGCGCTCGCACCAGATCGGCAAGACCGACGACACCGCCTCCGGGACAGACGTCTAGCTCGCCCTGTCCGGGGCCGCTCGGGAGGCACCCGCCCCCTGTTCAGCCCTTGACGGCGCCGACGATCACGCCCTTGGTGAAGTGGCGTTGCACGAAGGGATAGATGATCAAGGCAGGGATCACGGCGATGACCACGATGGCCATCTTGATGGCGAGCGTCGGCGGGGCGTCGCCGGTCACGCCTGCCGTGGCGCTGGGCAAGGGGTTGGAGTCCACCACGTACTGGCGCAGGATCAGCGCCAGCGGCCACTTCCTCGTGTCGTCGATGTAGAGCATCGCGTTGAACCAGGCGTTCCAGTAGCCGACCGCGTAGAACATCGCCACGACGGCCGTGACCGCCTTCGACATGGGCAGGACGATGCGCCACAGGATGCGGAACTCGCCGGCCCCGTCGATGCGGGCGCTGTCCAGGACCTCTCCCGGGATGCTCATGAAGAACGAGCGCAGTACCACCACGTTGAACGCCGAGACGGCCGTCGGGAGGATCAGCGACCAGTAGCTGTCCTTCAGACCCAGGCCGCTGACCATCAGGTAGACCGGGATGATGCCAGGGAAGAAGACGAACATCAGCAGCACGCTGAACAGCAGCGGGCGGTGGAGGAACGAGCCTGGGCGCGACAGGGAGTACGCGCCCAGGATGCTCACGCCGGCGCTGATGAGGGTCCCGATCACCGTGACGCCCGTGCTGACCAGGACGGCCCGGCTGACGACCGTGTCGGAGAAGATCTGCTCGTACGCCTCGAACGTGATCCCCTCCGGCACCAGCACCAGCCCGCCCGCGCGGTTGACCGTGGCGGCCGAGCTGAGGCTGGTCAGGACGATGGTGTAGAGCGGGCCGAGGACCACCACGACGATCAGCGTGATCAGCGAGCCCTTGCCGAGCCGGCCGACCGGCGAGGGCCGCTCCTCCCACGGCGCCAGCCGGGAGGGCTTCCGGGAGGTGAGGACGGTCATGATCGCGAATACACCCCTCGCTCGCCGAACGCGTGCGCGACCCGGTTGGCCGCCACGATGAGCAGCAGCCCGACCAGGCCCTTGAACAGCCCGGCCGCCGCCCCGTACCCCAGGTCCCCGGTACGCAGGCCCGACCAGTACACGAACGTGTCGAAGACCTCGGACGCCTCGCTGCCGACGGCGCTGCGCTGGAGCATGAACTGCTCGAACCCGACGTTCAGCGCGTCCCCGAGCCGCAGGATCAGCAGGAGCACGATCACCGGACGCAGCCCGGGCAGCGTGATGTGCCACATGCGACGCCACCGGCGGGCTCCGTCGACGGCGGCGGCCTCGTACAGGTTGGGGTCGATGGTGCTGAGCGCGGCCAGGAAGATGATCGCGCCCCAGCCGGCGTCCTTCCAGACCGTCTGGGACGTGATCAGCAGGATGAACGTGTCGGAGCTCGTCATCCAGTCGACGCCCTGGTGGCCCTGCTCCCGCAGGATCTGGGCCAGCAGCCCCGCCCCGCCGAACATCTGCTGGAAGATGGCGATGACCAGCACCCAGGAGAAGAAGAACGGCATGTAGACCACGCCCTGCACGAACGCCCTCAGCCTGGCCGAGACGATGCTGTTGAGCAGCAGCGCCAGCATGATCGGCACGGGGAAGTAGAAGACGAGCTGGAAGGCCGTGATGGACAGGGTGTTGGCGATGGCGCGCAGGAACTGCGGGTCCTGGAAGAGCAGCGCGAAGTTGGTGAAGCCGATGATCGGGCTGCCGGTGATCCCGCCGGTGTACGGGTTGTAGTCCTGGAACGCGATGACGTTGCCCAGGGCCGGGATCCACCAGAAGGCGAGGACGAGCAGCAGCATCGGGAGGTTCATCACGAGCAGCGGCCAGTCCCGCCGGAGCTTGGCCCGCCAGGTCGGTTCCTGGGGCTTGGCCGCGACGCTCAGGGGCTGCCGGGCCGTCCGCCTGGCTGTCGTCACGCCCATGACCAGCCCCTTGCGCCCCTTGCGGTACGCAACGTCACAGCCTGCCGTTCTCCCGCGCGACCTTCATGTAGAACTCGCGCGCCTCGTTCCCGCCCTGCTCCTGCCACTCCTTGACGATCTTCGGCCACTCGGAGACGGGCCGCTTGCCCCGGAAGATCTCCTGCATCTTGTCCTGGGTGGGCGTCACCAGCCCGGCCATCTTGGAGGGCGTCTCCACCCGGATCCCCACGAACGGGTCGTTGTCCAGGAGCTTCGAGGCCTGCGTCTGCCAGTCGTACTGCGCCTGGACCAGGCCCTTGTACTGGCTCTTCTCGTTGGCGTTCGGCCGCCCCGACAGGAACATGTACGTGGGCGCGACCTCCTTGCGCCCGAGCGCCGTCTGCTCGACCTTGCCGTCCTTGACGTCGTAGTGCTTGCCCTCGACGCCGTTGAAGACCAGCTCGTACTCCTGGGTGCCGAACGGCGCCGAGCACCAGTTGGACAGGGCGAGCAGTTCGCGGGTGCGGGCGTCGCCGAGGCCCTTCTTGATGAAGACGAACATGCCGGCGGGCTCGTTGCGCCACATGATGGTCTTGCCGCCGGGCTTGGCCGGGTAGGGGGCGACGATCTGCATGTCGAACTTGGGGTTGTCGGCCTGGAACCGGCCCAGGGCCTCGTGCCAGGCGCCGGGCCCGTCCCGGTAGATGACCATCTGTCCGCTGCCGAAGATGGCTTTGTTGTCGGCGTCCTTGTTCGCGACGATGTCGGGGTGCACCCACCCGGCCTCGAAGAGCTTGACCATGAACTCGATCGAGGCGGCCCACTCGGCGGTCTCGTACTTGTACTCGAGGGTGCCGTCGCTCTTCTTGCGCCACTCGCGCGGCGCGCCGAAGGCCCGCTGCATCTCCTCCTCCATGCCGCCGCCGAAGGCCCAGCGCTTCTTCTTCGGGTCGGTGATGGCCTTGCCGAGCGCGAGCAGGTCGTCGCCGCTCTTGGGCTGCTGCAGGCCCAGCTCGTTCAGGATGTCCTGGCGGACGAAGGTGGCGACCGAGTATGGGTCGTTCTGCCAGGGGATGCCCTGCAGGACGCCCCCGAAGACACCGTACTGCCAGGCCGTGGTGTCGTAGTTGGCCAGCAGGGGGAACTCCTTGGCCTTGTCCCCGGCCAGGTAGGGGGAGAGGTCGGTGAAGAGCTTGTTGACCGCCTCCGTGAAGTGGGCGATCTTGATGAGCTCCCAGCCCGGGACCATCAGCATCTCGGGAACGTCGCCGCTGGCCAGCAGGGTGCTGAGCTTCTGCCCGTAGGTGTTGCCGTCGGAGATGTTGAACCGCACGACGCCGCCGAGGCGCTCGTTGACGTAGTCGTAGTAGGAGTTGCCGCCCAGGCCGGGCGGCACCGTGCCCCACAGCGGAGTCATCGCGGTCACCTCCTTGCCGCTGGTCAGCGGCTTGGTGGTGACGGCCTGCACCATGGTGGCCGGGCGGGTCAGGAATCCGGGCGAGACGAACTCGGCACCGGGCAGATCGGGCTTGAGCCCGGGGATCTCGAACGGGATCCGCGTGGGCACCAGGCTCTTGAGTTTGTCGGCCGCCACGGCCGTACCCTTGGACAGCTGCTTCTTCTCGGCGCAGCCGGCCACCAGAACGCTCGCACCGACCAGGCCGAGGAATCCGCGGCGGGACGTGTTGGTTGCCATGGCCCGCTCCCTTCTCCAAGTGGGGATGGCCCTATTACAATTAGTTGGTATTGCGACCAAACAAATTAGTAGACTGTGACCCTGGCCACAAGGGATCGCGACGTCACAGGTTGGTGCCGATGGCAAAGGGTCGCGGCATCGGCTCGTGTTGGTGAAGGGAGCCCGGGATGCGGCATGCTGGGGTCATCTCTTGGCGGGAACGGGGCTGATATTGATCACTTCTACGACCGGCCCTCAGCCGGCCGACTTCGCCGACGTAAGGGCCACCAACCTCGCGGTCGTGCTGCGGTTCGTCCGGGAGCACGCGCCCTGCTCGCGGGCCGACATCGCGGCCTCCACCGGACTCAACAAGGCGACGGTCTCCAGCCTCGTCGCGGATCTCATCGACCGGCGGCTGGTCCGTGAGACGGGCCTGACGGAGAACCGGGTCGGCCGGCCGGCCACGATGCTGGTGCTGGACGGCTCGCCGTACGCGGCCATCGGGGTCGAGATCAATGTCGACTACGTCTCCGCCGTGGCCACCGACCTCGCCGGGGAGCGGCTGCTGACGTGGCGGCGCTCGTTCACCGGCGGCGAGTCCGTCAACCAGGGCGTCGCGAGCGTCGGCGCGATCATCAGGCGCGTGGTCAACCGCATCGCCAAGGAGGAGCGCCAGATCCTGGGCCTGGCCGTGGCCGTGCCGGGGCTGGTCGACGTGCAGGGCGCCGTACGCATCGCGCCCAACCTCGGCTGGCGCGACGCCGACATCGGCGGAGACCTGACCAAGGCGCTGCGCGATCCCGGCTTCCCGATCCAGGTCGACAACGACGCCAACCTCGCCGCCCTGGCCGAGCAGCGCTTCGGCGCGCATTCGGGGGCCTCCGACCTCGTCTACCTCACCGGCGAGATCGGCGTGGGCGCGGGGATCATCCTCGACGGGCGGCTGCGCCGGGGCCGGCGCGGCTACAGCGGCGAGATCGGCCACGTCCAGCTCGACCCCGACGGCCCCGAGTGCCACTGCGGGCGGCGCGGCTGCCTGGAGGTCATGGCGGGGATCGGCGCCGTGCTGGGCAAGGACCCCTCTCCCGCCGAGATCCAGGTCGAGATCGAGGAGTCCGTACGCCTGGCTCGCGTCGGCGACCCCGCGACCCTGACCACGCTGGAGTCGGTGGGCCGGAGCCTGGGCAAGGGCGTGTCGATCCTGGCGAACCTGCTCAATCCCGAGGTCGTGATCCTCGGCGGCTATTACGTCCCGCTCGCGCCGTGGCTGCTGCCCGCCGTCCAGGACGAGATGGACGACCGGGTGATCGCCGCCGAGTCGGGAGGCTGCCAGGTCGTCGCCTCGACGCTGGGCCACGACGCGGCCGCGCTGGGCGGCGCCGCGAGGGTGCTCGACTCCATAGATTCGGGGAGATTGCCCCGAGTCCCTTGACCTTGGTCACCGGGGAGTGCACTCTTCAGTCAACCCACCGAAATGTCCGCGTAACTTCCCCAGGCCGGTCGTCGAAGCGCTTCGACACTCTCAGAGGGATGACCATGCAAGAACCCTTCCGCGACCCAGCGATCCCGATTTCCGACCGGATCGACGACCTGGTGCGCCGGCTCACCCTTGAGGAGAAGGTGGGCCTGCTGCATCAGTACCAGGCGCCGGTGGAGCGGCTGGGCCTCGGCGCGTTCCGCACCGGCACCGAGGCGCTGCACGGGCTGGCCTGGCTGGGACCGGCCACCGTGTTCCCCCAGGCCGTCGGGCTGGCCTCGACGTGGGATCCCGACCTCGTCCGCAGGGTGGGCGAGGCCACCAGTGACGAGGTGCTGGCCTTCCACCACAAGGACCCGGCGGGCGCGGGGCGCAACGTGTGGGCACCCGTGGTGAACCCGCTGCGTGACCCCCGCTGGGGGCGCAACGAGGAGGGGTACTCCGAGGATCCGTGGCTGACCGGCGTGATGGGCGCGGCCTATGCGCGTGGGCTTCGTGGGAGCGCTCCCGAAATTCTCAAGAACGCCCCCACGCTCAAGCACTTCCTCGCCTACAACAACGAGACCGACCGCTGCACGACCTCCAGCAACCTGCCGCCCCGGGTGCTGCGCGAGTACGAGCTGCCTGCCTTCCGGCCCGCCATCGAGGAGGGCGTGGCCGTGGCGGTCATGCCGTCGTACAACCTGGTCAACGGCCGCCCCGCGCACCTCAGCCCGCTGATCGGCGAGGTCCTGCGCGCGTGGGCGCCCGACGACCTGCTGGTGGTCAGCGACGCGTACGCGCCGGGCAACCTCACCGCGCTCCAGGGCTACCACGACACCCTGCCCGAGGCGTACGCGCACGCGATCAAGGCGGGCCTCGACAGCTTCACCCAGGACGATGACCGCTCCGAGGCCACGCTCGGCCACCTGCGCGACGCGCTCTCCCGGGGCCTGCTGGCCGAGGAGGACGTCGACCGGGCCGTGCGGCACGCGCTGTCGATCAGGTTCCGGCTGGGGGAGTTCGACCCGGCGACGCCGTACGACGACATCAGCGACACCGTGGTCAACTGCCCCCAGCATCAGGCGCTGGCCAGGGAGGCGGCGCGGCGCTCGTTCGTGCTGCTGAGGAACGACGGGCTGCTGCCACTCGACGGCGTGACCAAGGTCGCGGTGATCGGGCAGCTCGGCGACGCTCTCCTGGAGGACTGGTACAGCGGCACCCTCCCGTACGCGGTCACCGCCCGCCAGGGGCTTGGCGAGCGGTGCGAGACGGTGTTCTGCGAGGCCGTGGACCGGGTGACGCTGACGGCCGAGGCCGGACCGGTGGCCGCCGATCCCGCAGGGGGGCCGCTGAGCGTGGGGCCGGGCTCCGACTCCGGGGAGTTCGATCTGTTCGACTGGGGCGGCGGGGCCTACGCGCTGCGGGCCGTGGCGACCGGCCGGTTCGTGTCGGTGGACGGCGTCACGCTGGTGAACGACCAGCCGGGGCCCAACGGGTGGGAGGTGCGCCAGACGTTCCGGATGGAGGAGCGGCCGCGCGGCACGCTCGCCCTGCGCCACATCTCGACCGGCTGCTACGTCGGCGCCGGCGACGACGGCGTGCTGCGCCTGGTCGACGACGCCGACCAGGCGCTCTGGCTGGCCATGGACGTGGTCAGGAGCGGCACCGATCAGGCCGCCCGCCTGGCCGCCGCGGCCGACGTGGCGGTCGTGGTGGTCGGCGACCACCCGCTCGTGAACGGCCGCGAGACCGAGGACCGCATGACGCTGGCCCTCGCCCCCGGGCAGGACGCCGTGGTGCGGGCCGTCCGCAAGGCGAACCCCCGCACCGTCATGGTCATCACCAGCGGCTACCCGCTCACGTGGACCGACGACGAGGTGCCCGCCGTGCTGTGGTCGGCCCACGGCGGCCAGGAGTACGGCCACGCCCTGGCCGAGGTGCTCTTCGGCGACGCCGACCCGGAGGGCCGGCTCACCCAGACGTGGTACCGCTCCGAGCAGGAGCTGCCCGACCTGCTCGACTACGACATCATCGCCTCCGACGCCACGTACCTGTACTTCCGCGGCGTCCCGCTCCACCCGTTCGGCCACGGCCTGAGCTACACGACGTTCGAGTACGCCGACCTGCGCGTGCAGCTGGACGGCGACCTGGTGCGGGCTCAGGCCACCGTGACGAACACCGGCCCGCGGCCGGGCGTGGAGGTCGTCCAGTTCTACACCCACCAGCAGCGCTCCCGCGTCAAGCAGCCGCTGCGCCGCCTGCGGGGCTTCGAGAAGGTCCGCCTGGCGCCCGGCGAGAGCCGTACCGTCACCCTGAGCCTGCCGGTGCCGGAGCTGGCGTTCTGGGACGTGACCAGGAGCCGGTTCGTCGTGGAGAGCGCGCCGCACCAGCTCATGGTCGGCCGCAGCGCCACCGACCTGCGCCTGAGCGCCCGCTTCGAGGTGGACGGCGAGACCGTGCCACCCCAGTCGGGGCTGCTGCGCGCGGCGGCGCACGACGAGTACGACGCGATCACGTTCGTGGACGAGACCAAGGTGGACGGCGACGCCGTCAGGTCCGACGCGGAAGGCGCCTGGATCCTGTTCCGGCGGGTCGACCTCAGCGGGGCCACCACGTGCGTGGCGACGGCCGGCAGCACGGAAGGCGGCATGATCACCATCCGCCGCGGCGACCCCCTCTACGGGCCGGCGCTCGCCACCTTCCCCGTGCCCAGGAGCGACCGCTACGCCTACCACGCCATCACGGCCGCGCTTGCGGACGCGGACGGCGTGCACGATCTTTATGCCGTGTTCGAGAACGACGGTGTGACGCTGGCCCGGCTCGACTTCGGAGCCGGGGCTTGAGCGGGCGCACGGTCACGATCGCCCAGGTCGCCAAGCACGCGGGCGTGGCCGTCAGCACGGTCTCCTACGTGCTCAGCGGCAAGCGGACGATCTCCGCCGACACCAGGCGCCGGGTGCTCGACAGCATCAGCACGCTCGGCTACCACCCCAACGCCGGCGCCCGCGCCCTGGCCAGCAAGCGCTCCAACGTGATCGCGCTGGTGCTGCCGCTGCGCGCGGGCATGCACGTGCCCGTCCTGATGCGCTTCGCCAGCGCCGTGGTGACGGCCGCGCGCCGGTTCGACCACGACGTGCTGCTGCTGACCGCCGACGAGGGCACCGAGGGCATCCGGCGGGTGGCCGCGAGCGCGCTGGTGGACGCGCTGGTGCTCATGGACGTCGAACTGGACGACCGCAGGGTGCCGCTGCTGCGCGAACTGCCCGAGCCGAGCGTCCTCATCGGCTTCCCCGCCGAACCGGCCGGGCTGACCTGCGTCGACCTCGACTTCGCCGCCGCGGGCGCGCGGTGCGTGGACCATCTGGCCGAACGCGGCCACGAGGAGATCGCGCTTCTCGGGGCGCCCTCGGTGGTGTACGAGCGGGGGACGGGGTTCGCCCGCCGGACGCGCGAGGGGTTCGTGGAGGCGGTGGCCGCCCACGGCCTGCAGGGCGTCGCGCTGCCGTGCGAGGAGACGTTCGACGAGGTGTACGAGACCGTCCGCGACCTGCTCCTCGACCGTCCCGCCCTGTCCGGGCTGGTCGTGCACAACGAGGCGGCGGTCGGCCACGTCCTGGCGGCGCTGCGGCAGCTCGACCGGCGGGTGCCGCACGACGTGGCGGTGGTGGCGATCTGTCCCGACGACGTGGCCGAGCGCGCCAGCCCGCCGCTCTCCTCCGTGCTGATCCCGGCGGAAGAGGTGGGCAGGGAGGCGGTCCGCCTGGTCATGGACAAGCTCGAAGGCCGCGCGGTCCCCGACTCCACCCTTCTCACCCCGCTCCTGGCCGTCCGCGCCAGCACCTGACCCAAAGCGGCGTCAAGGCTGTCCGCTTTTTCGCCTCGCGGAGTTCCGCGTCCCCGTCTCGGGGCAGGCTGGCCGCGTGCGAGGGGAGAGACGCCATGACCGAGCCGCGCGTGCCCCCGGGGCGCCCAGCCGCAGACTCGGGCCCGAAGGGATTGACGGCCGTGACGGCCGGCGGGGTAGGGCTCCGCCACATCACCGACCTGACCGCCAAGGAGGCCGAGGGGGTTACAGCGGTCGAACCGGTCGAGGGCGGCTGGAAGATCGGCGTGGAGGTCGTCGAAGACCGTCGCATCCCCTCCTCGGACGACATCCTCGCCCTCTACGAGGCCGAGATCGACGCGGAGGGCGGCCTGCTGTCGTACCGGAGGCTGCGGCGCTACCGGCGCTGCGACGCCGACTCCACGTCGGCGGGGTGATCATGGGCTATGCGCCATCCAGGCCCGTACCGGCCGTGACGGCCCATCGCTCGTGGTCCCTCCATGCCCCGTCGATGAGCTGGAAGTCCGGCGAATATCCCTCTCTCCGGAAGCCGACCCGCTTGATCAGGCTGAGGGAGGGGGTGTTCGACGGCTGGATGTTGGCTTCGACGCGGTGCAGCCCCAGCTCGCCGAACGCGTACCGGACGAGCAGCCGCAGCCCCTCGGTCATGTAGCCCCGGCCGGTCGTGGAGGAGTAGGCGCAGTATCCCAGGGTGCCGTCCTGGCGGGTGCCCCGGATGATGTTGTTCAGGTTGGCCCGGCCGACGATCGCGCCGGTGTCGAGCCGGCAGATGACGAAGCCCTCGTTCGCCGGGTCGTCGAAGCGCGCCAGGTACGCCTCGAAGGCCTCGTCGGTGACGATGGGGGCGCCGGGCATCCAGCGGGCGAGGAGGGCGGCGCTCTCCCTGTTCAAGGTCAGGAATTCCGTACGGTCGTCGAGGCCGATGCGGCGGAGGCCGACGCGGGTGCCCTGGGCGAGGTAGGTCACCTATCGATCTTGTCCCAAAGCCGGCCATGACGCGCACCGCCAGGACCGGCCGTCCCACTCGACCGGGAACGGCACGGCGTGCGGGAGAGGCGCCCCCCACACCCGCTCACCCAGTCCGCAGAGCACGCTGAGCCCGGCGGTGAGACTGCCGACATGCCCGACCAGCGCGACCGTCCCACCCGGACGGGCGACCGTCTCGTCGGCGGGGGCGGGCGCGGACCGCCGTGCTGGCGTAGATCCGGGTGACCCCCTCGCCGAGCAGGCGCTCGGCCGCCTCCGCCGCCTGGGCCCGCCCCTTGGGGGTCAGCTCCGCCAGTGGCAGCGCCCCGGCCACCTGGGCGACGACGTTCTCCGACTCGGCATGGCGCAGGCACAACACGCGGACACCCATGAGCCCGACCCTACGAGCCGGAGCCCTCAACGCGCTCAAGCCCCCGGAGGAGAGCGTCGAGCGATTCCTCAGGGCCCTGTCCGGCGGTGTCGACGAGGACGCGCCCGCGCTCCCACGGCTCGTATTCGCGCTCGACGACCTCCCGCCAGTCAGGCAGTCGCAGGCCGGGGATGTCGACCGAGCGCGAGGCGACGCGGTGCCGGTGCTCGGCGGGATCGGAGCAGACCACCTCCACCTCGGCCACCGGAACGCCCGCCTCGACCCCGACCTCCCGCCAGGCGTCGCGGGTGACGGCCAGCGGATTCACCGACTCCGCGATCACCGTCAGCCCCTGCCGCAGGTGCTCGCCGGCCAGGGCGTAACCGACGACGTATCCGGCGGGGCCGAGGGGCTGACGGGCGAGGCCGGAGCGGACGATCGCCTGCTCGATGGTGTCGATCCGTACGTGCACCGCGCCGAGGCGGGCGGCGAGGAGCCGGGCGAGCGTCGTCTTGCCTGTCGCGGGGAGGCCGCCGATCACGATGAGCACGCACCCCATGCTAGGAAGGTCCACCCGGGAAAATGTCACTCCCGTCGGCCAAGCTGAACCCATCCGTTCTCGCGAAGGGTTGTCGTTCGTGCCGATCCAGGTTGCCGGCCGCCGCCGTTCTGCCGCCTCACTCGCCAAGGCTTTCCCCGGGGCCGAGGTCATCGACGTGACCTCCAAAGCGGACGAGCCATGGGTGCGGCTGAGCCCGTTCTACCCGCACGGCGGCATCCCCGTCCCGCAGACCCCGGGCGTCACCAGCCAGACCGTCGAGGGGATCTGGCAGGCGCTCAAGGTCTTCGAGACCGCCGACGTCGACCCGGCCAAGCTCGCGATCACCACCATGACCGGCCTCAAACGCACCGTGCGCAAACACGGACCGGTGCGCGGCCACCGGGACGGCCTCCACGGGGACCGGCTGCTGCCCTACCGGACCGCCCGCCGCCGCATCTACCTGCCCGCCTACCGCTGGGTCCTGGAGCACAGGACCGGCGACCTCGTGGAGCGCCTGCGCCTGCTCGCCGCCGACCGCGACGTCGTCCTCCTCGACTACACCACCAACGGCGACGTCGACGACCCCACCACCCCGCTCTCCCACGCGGCGCTGATCCGCCTGCACCTCCAGGGGGAGTGGCCAGAGGAAGCATGATGACCCGCGTCCCAGGCACCATCGTCCGCCGTTGATCCGCGACAGGAGCTCGTAGCGCAGGTGGCAGTGCCGCGCCGTCGCCCTGGCAGCTCGCCCATACCCGAGCACCGCCGCCGTTCTCGCGCCTCATCCGGCACCCGATCGCCGGGGGCGGAACATCTCGTCAAGCTGGCCAGAGCCGCCTCGCCGGTGCGTTGTGTCCCGAGCACGCTTGAGACGAGCCCGTTGGTCATGGTCAGCAGCCCGGCGGCTTTCACCTCGGGGTCCACTGCGGGCGATCCGCTGGACCGCTGTTCGGCAGAGCGTATGCAGGCAAGATCCCCCGCGGTCGACGACCCTCAAAATCCGTTCGGTCCAGACAGTGATGTAAATTGATTTACACTTATTCTCGTAATCCGATTTACACGATATCCCGTAGATCGGGTGGGGCTGCTGGAGGGGGCGTATGGACAAGCCATCCCACATCATCGGAAGGGACCGGCAGTGGCGGGCTTTGGAGCAGTTCCTGCGCGCTGGAGGACCTGACGGCCCCCTGCGGCTCGGCCTTGTCTCAGGACGTCGCCGTACCGGGAAGACACAGCTCCTGACCGCCGCGTGCGACGCTCTCGGCGGCCTCTACATCGCCTGCGTGCAGGACGAGGGCGATCTCGCGGCCAGGCGCCGGTTCGCCTCCGCGTTGTCCCGCCACGCCGGTCTGGGGGAGACCGTGCGCGGAGAGCCGGAATCCTGGGAACGCCTGCTACGCGCGGCGCTGGACACGGCGGCCCGCGTGGCCCCGCCAGGTTCCCCAGGTCTCGTCGTCATCGACGAGTTCCCGTACGTGATGAAGGATGCGCCTCAGTTGCCGTCACTCATCCAGCACCTGTACGACGACTCGCAACGAGGCCAGGCCTCAGGAGGCCGACTGATCCTTTGCGGCTCCGCCTTGAGCGTCATGCAAGAGCTGCTGTCGGGCACGAAGCCGCTCAGGGGCCGCGCCATGATGGACATGCGCCTCAATGCGCTCGACTACCGGGAGGCGGCCAGGCTGTGGGGTGCTGACGATCCCGAGACCGCGCTGCGCCTGCACGCCTGTGTCGGCGGCATCCCCGGCTACCGCCCGCTGATGACCAGCGCCCCCACGTCCACCTACGACTTCGACGACTGGATCGTCGACAACCTTCTGGCCGTCGACGTCAGCGTCTTTACTCGTACGGAAGTCGACTATCTCCTTCGTGAGGACCCGAGGATCACTGTCCGTTCCCTCTACTACGACATCCTGAGCGCGGTCGCGCAGGGCGCGCACACCCCTGCCAAGATCGGGGCGGCGATCGGCCGTGACAGCAATGCCGTCCGCTACCCCATCGGAGTCCTGGAGTCTGCGGGCTATCTCACCAGAGCCCATGATCTCCTACGGGACGGGAAGCCGACGCTCTCGGTCTGTGACCCCATCATCCGTTTCGACCGGCTCATCACCGCCCCGCACCTCGGCCAGCTCGAACTCGGCCGCGCCGAGCAGGTATGGCGTGCCGCCGCTCCGACGTTCCGCTCCAACATCCTCGGGCCGCACTTCGAGGAACTCGCCCGAGACTGGGTTCACCGTTTCGCGCCGGACGAGCTGGGCCGGCCGATCGGCTTCGGCACGGTGGGCTTCGGCAGCGTTCAGGACAATGCGGGCCGCGCAAAACATGACATCGACGTCATCGCCACCGAGAACAACCGGGTTCATCTGATAGGCGAAGCCAAGGCCACCCTGTCCCGAAGGGGACTTCCTGACCTCGAACGCCTTGACGCCATCCGCGACGTACTCACCCGAACGGGCCACGACACCACGGGTGCGATCACGGCACTCTTCTCGACCACGGGCTTCACCCAGGATCTCTCCGGGGCGGCTGCCTCGCGTGCCGATGTGGTTCTTGTCGACCTGCCACGCCTGTACGGCCTGACCTGAGGGACTCCGTGGCACTGGGCGCCCTCAATGAGATTAGGGCGCTTCCGGGGTGGTTGAGCCTGACTGCCAAGTGCCAGTCAAGGAACTTGATCCCGCTGGACGCACTGAGACGCAGGCGACCATTCAACGCCGGGGGTCTGGGGGTCGGGAGACCCACAGATCGGCCTGAGGCTCAGCGAGGGGCGCTCAGATGGGTTCCTGGGCTGGGTGGACAGTCCCCGCACAACTCTGCAACCTAAGTTGCCTTAACCTATGCAACCTCGGTAGCCGACACTGATGATGAGGAAGCGGGATCTGGAGCGACGGATGCGCAAGCTCACCAAGGAGTACGGCGTGCCTGTTCACTCCACCGAAGGCGGCAGCCACACCAAGTGGCATGCCGGTTCGGAGGCGATGCCTGTGCCTCGCCACTCGGAGGTCAACGAGCGCACGGCGAAAGGAATCTTGGAGAACTGGGAGAGCATCCTCGCTGATGTCGCGAAGGAGCAGGAGGACCAGTGAGCAAGCGCGACACCTACGCCATCACCGCTAGCAGGAGCGACGACTGGTGGGCTTTGACCATCTCCGGGCCGGGCCTCAAGCGCAGCTACCACACACAGGTGAAGCGCTTGGAACAAGCTGAGGAGATGGCGCGTGACCTGGTGGCGACCATGCTTGATGTGGATGTCTCCGAGATTGACGCCGGCTTCGACCTGACCGTGGCCGACGATGAAGTGGCCACAGAATTGGTGGCCACGCTGGTGACGCGCCTCGCGGCGACTCTCGTCAAACAAAAGGCTGCAGAAGCGACGCAAGCCACGGCCGCTGATCTGGCTCGAAGAGGTTACGTCCACCGTGACATCGGTTACCTGCTGGGCATGTCACATCAGGCCGTCGGAAAGCTGCTGAACGAGGCGGAGAGGGGGACGGCCGCTTCTGCGGACGATGCCGCTACACGTTCCCAGGCGGTTTCCTCCCTTAAGGACATGTTCGGTCGGCTCGCCATGACGCATGACGCGGAAGCGCTGTTGAAGTCTTATCTACTCGATGCGGCCGAAGGTGATCCGATGGATCTGAAGCTGGACAGGCTCAGGGCGCTGGGAGAGCAGCTGAGCCGTCGCGGACGGCCGAAGCTGACAGGCGCCTGATCGTTTGAAGCCTCGGAAATTCCTCACCCGCAGTCCGAGCTCCATCGCGCGTCTTCGGGCGATGACCTCGCCTTTGGGGGGTACGAAAGGGGGGCGCCGCGCGGAGTTGGTCCGCGTAGCGCCCCCCGTGAAGGCCCGTGGTTTGGGGCTTCGGGATTACCAGTCGCCGCCACCGAAGTCGCCGCCGCCGAAGTCGCCTCCGCCACCGAAGTCGCCCCAGCCGCCGCCGTCGCCTCCGCCGCCGAAGTCACCGCCGCCGCCGTCGGAGTAGCCCTCGGCGTAGCCGGCGCCGTAGCCGCCGTAGCCGAAGCCGCCGCTGAGCATGCTGCCCATCATGGTGCCGATGAACATGCCGGTCATGATGTCGCCGAACCCGCCGTAGTAGCCGTACGCGTACGGCTGGTACGCGGGACCGGCGTCGTAGTAGGGGCGGCGCTGGCCGTCGACCATGACCTCGCGCATCTGCGGGTCGAAGCCGCGCTCCACGGCCTCGGCGTCCATCTTGCAGGCGGGGACGTCGCGGACCGCGCCACCGGCCGGCGCCCAGCGGACGTCGCGGACGGACGGGCCGTGCTGCGGGTTGAAGAAGCAGGGGGCGCGCCGCTCGGGGACCGGCTCGTTGTGGACCTTGGCCTTCACCACGGCCAGCGCGTAGCGGCCGTCCTCAAGGGTCTGGGTGACCTCGCGGACCTGCTCGGCACGCTGGACGTTGGCCAGCTGGGTCTTGGCCTTCTCGTAGGAGTCGAGCGCCTGCTGCCACTCCTCGATGTGGCTGCCGCCCTGGCCGGCGAGGGTCACGTCGGTGTCGAGGTTGGTGATCTCCTCGCCCAGCTTGGTGACGTCCTCGTCCACGGTCTGCTTGACGGCCGCCAGGTCCTTGGCGTCCTGGATGGCCTTCTTCTTCCTGCGGTTGCTGGAGTAGAGGAAGTAGCCGCCACCGCCGACCACGACCAGCGTGCCCAGCGCGATCAGCGCTGCGGTGCCGCCGGCGCCGGGGTTGGCCTGGCTGCCGCTGTCGAGCGCGGAGCGCTTGCCGTCGACAGCGAGGTCGACGCGGTTGACGAAGTCCTTCATGCCGTCCACGATGTTGCCGGAGTTGGCGGACACCGCGAGGTCGGCCAGCCTGCCCGCGACACCCTGCTGGCGGATGGCGCTCGAAGCCGCGAACAGCGTCTGGCCGTCGAGCACGGCGAACGTGGCGCGGTTGCGGCCGGCCTTCGTGAGCTCGGTGTTGAGCGAGGTCATGTAGGCCGCGATCGTGGAGTCGGTCAACGTGCCGTCGGGGAGCGCCACGGCGTAGATCTTGCTGTCGGCCCCCTTCAGCGCGTCACGGATCTCATTCTGCTGGTCCGATGAGAGCGGTGATCCGGACTCCACGAAAAGGGGGTCCTTCTTGTCCTTCCAGTAGGACACCACCGACGGAGCATCAGGGGGTGCCGCCGCGTTGGCGGCAGGGGACAGCGCAAGCACGACGATGAGACCGGCGATCAGAGCCGCTAGCGCGGCCCCTGCTCGGCGCAGCGAGTGGGTCATTGGCAGCAAGCCTCCTTCGCCCATGAGGACGAACGGGCGGTCGGCAAAGTTCCTCACTGCGCACGTTACCTGTCCGCGAGCGCGCGGGCGCACACCGTGGCCAAGATGCCGGGATCCCCGTCAGGTGTCCTTGATCTCACAGATCGTGGCACCCGACGTGACCGTCTGCCCGACCGTGGCCGTGAGCCCGGTGATCGTGCCGGATTTGTGCGCGGCCAGCGGCTGCTCCATCTTCATGGCCTCCAGCACCACGACCGTGTCGCCCTCGTTCACCACGTCCCCGTCCGTGGCCACGATCTTGACGATCGTCCCCTGCATCGGGCTGACCAGCGCGTCGCCGCCCGCCGCCGACGCCTTCCCGGCGCCGCCGCCGCGCCTCGGTGCCCTGCCGGAAGCGGGGGCGGGGGCGGACGTGCCGAGCCCGGCGGGCAGCACCACTTCGAGGCGCTTGCCTCCGACCTCGACGGTCACCGTCTCGCGAGCGGGGGCGGCGTCCGGTCCCGAGGCGACCTCCTCCTCGTACGGCGCGACCGTGTTCTCCCATTCCGTCTCGATCCACCGCGTGTGCACCGAGAACGGCGAGGAGATGAACGCCGGATCGGACACGATGGCCCGGTGGAAGGGGAGCACGGTCGGCATCCCGGAGATCTCGAACTCGGTCAGCGCCCGCCGCGCCCGCTCCAGCGCCTCCTGCCGCGTCCGGCCCGTGACGATCAGCTTCGCCACCAGCGAGTCGAACGTCTGCGGCACCGTCATCCCCGCCTCGTAGCCGGCGTCGAGGCGCACCCCGGGTCCGGCGGGCGGGCGCATGACGGTCAGCGTCCCGGGGGCGGGCAGGAAGTTGCGCCCGGCGTCCTCCGCGTTGATCCGGAACTCGATCGAGTGCCCGCGCAGCGCGGGGTCGCCGTACTCCAGCGCTTCACCGTCGGCGATCCTGAACATCTCCCGCACCAGGTCGATCCCCGACACCTCCTCGGTGACCGGGTGCTCGACCTGCAGCCGGGTGTTCACCTCGAGGAACGAGATCGTCCCGTCCTGCCCCACGAGGAACTCGCACGTGCCGGCACCGACGTACCCCGCCTCCTTCAGGATGGCCTTGGAGCTGGAGTAGAGGAGCTCGACCTGCTCCCGCGACAGGAACGGCGCGGGCGCCTCCTCCACCAGCTTCTGGTGGCGGCGCTGGAGGGAGCAGTCGCGCGTGCTGACCACGACCACGTTGCCGTGCGTGTCGGCCAGGCACTGCGTCTCGACGTGGCGCGGCCGGTCGAGATAGCGCTCCACGAAGCACTCGCCCCGCCCGAACGCCGCGACGGCCTCGCGCACGGCCGACTCGTACAGCTCGGCGACCTCCTCCAGGTCGCGCGCCACCTTGATGCCGCGCCCGCCGCCCCCGTACGCCGCCTTGATCGCGATCGGCAGCCCGTGCTCCTCCGCGAACGCCACGACCTCGGCCACCCCGGAGACGGGATCCTTGGTGCCCGCGACCAGCGGCGCGCCGACCTTCTGCGCGATGTGCCTGGCCCGCACCTTGTCGCCGAGCGCGGCGATGGCCGCCGGCGGCGGGCCGATCCAGATCAGGCCCGCGTCGATGACCGCCTGCGCGAAGGCGGCGTTCTCGGCCAGGAAGCCGTATCCGGGGTGCACGGCGTCGGCGCCGGAGCGCCGCGCGACGTCGAGCAGCTTGGCGAGGTCGAGGTACGTCTCCGCGGGGGACTGTCCGCCCAGCGCGTACGCCTCGTCGGCGACCTTGGCGTGCAGGGCGTCGAGGTCCTGGTCGGCGTAGACGGCGACGCTGCCGATCCCGGCGTCCTGGCACGCGCGGGCCACTCGTACGGCGATCTCGCCGCGATTGGCGATCAGAACCTTCCGCACCGACCTAAGTCCTTCCTGAGAGGTTCAGCGGCCCAGGTACGCGCCGCCGTTCACGTGGAGCACCTGCCCGGTCACGTGCCTGGCTCCCGCGGAGGCCAGGAAGAGAACGGTATCGGCCACGTCGGAGGGAGTCCCGGGGCGCCCGTTGCGCGTGTTCTCCACCCGTGCCCTGATGCCGTCCTCGGTCAGCCGGCCGCGGAAGAACTCGGTGTCCAGGACGAGGCCGGGGGCGACCACGTTCGCGGTGACGCGCCGGGGGCCGAGCTCGGCGGCCAGGTCGGCCGTCCAGGACTCCAGCGCGGCCTTGGCGGCGCCGTACGAGCCGGAGCCCGTGCCACGCGCCGCGATGGAGCCGATCGAGACGATCCGGCCGCCCTCCCTGAGCCGCGGCATCAGCGCGGTCGTGACGAGGACGGCGGACATGAGGTTGGCGTTGAGGTTGGCCCACCAGGCCTCGGCCACGTCCAGCAGCTCGCCGGGCTGCCTGCGGTCGAGGTTGGTGTTGCCGCCGGCGTTGTTGACCAGCACGTCCACCTGCGGCGGCAGGCTGTCGAGCGCCTCTTTCACGGCCGCGGGGCGGGAGGCGTCGAACGCTACGTGCGCGGCGCCGAGCCGCGCCGCGGCCTCTTCCAGGACGTGTTCGCGCCGGCCGGTGATGGTGACGCGGTCACCGAGCGAGACGAACGCGGCCGCGACCGCGTAGCCGATGCCGGTGCCTCCGCCGGTCACCACAACCTCACGCATGACTCGAGTGCTCCCCGAGACGAATCCGAACAATCCTCGGCTAGACCATAGCCGCTCGGTATATCTCAGGCGACGGTAGGTGGCCGCCCCTTAAGTTGAGGGCGCTTTCCCCATGTTCCAGGAGGTATGCATGAGCCAGAGCATGTTCGGCGGCGACCTCGCCGAAATGCAGCAGATGGCCAGCCAGTTCACGCAGCAGGCGGAGGCGGTCCGCACCACGATGACCGCCCTCGACCGCGAAGCCGCCAAGGTCGGCACGGCGTGGACGGGGCCGGGCGCCCAGCGTTTCCAGCAGTCATGGCAGAACTACCGGACGGCCTTCCAGCGGATGGCCGAGGAACTCCAGGAGGCCTCGCGGGTCATCGGCACCTACCGTCAGAACATCGAGTCCGCGACGAACTGAGCGACGGATCGGGGCCCTGGCAAGGGAGCCGGGGCTTCCTTCCTGTGAATCAGGGCAGCCCACCCCGCTGCCCGATTCCGGCAAGCTACGCTTTTCCCCCATGATTGGTCGCGCCTTGGTGGCGAGCTTGCTCGCCTTGCAGGTCCCGCTGGCGCCCGCGGCCGCGAGGGACCAGTGCCAGCCGCCCCGGGGCACCATGCAGGTGGGCGAGTCCTGGGCGCAGAAACGGCTCGACCCCAGACGCGTCTGGTCGCTGTCCACCGGCGCGGGCGTGAAAGTGGCCATCGTCGACAGCGGCGTCGACCTGCAACATCCGCAGATCCGCCTGGCGGGCCGGGCCGACCTCACCGGCAAGGGCTACCGCGACTGCGTGGGCCACGGGACCGCGGTGGCGGGCATCATCGGCGCCCAGTACATGCAGGGCGTGCTCTTCTACGGCATGGCGCCGGGCGCGCGGCTGCTGTCGTACAAGCAGACCGACTCCGAACGGGACGGCGACCCCGACCTGCTGGTCAAGGCCATCAAGGCGGCCGCCGACGAGGGCGCCAAGGTCATCAACGTGTCGGTGTCGACGAGCGATCTGCCCTCGCTGCGCCAGGTGGTGCAGTACGCGCTCGCCAAGGACGCGTTGATCGTGGCCGCCGCCGGCAACGTCAAGAAGGAGGACGGCACCCCCGTACCCGCCTATCCGGCCGCCTACGACGGGGTGCTCGCGGTGGGCGCGGCGGGGCCGAACGGCATCCTGTCCGACTTCTCCAACGTCAAGACCCCCGTCGCCGTGCTCGGCCCCGGCCAGGGCGTCACGTCCACCTGGCCCGGCCGCTCCTATTACAAGGACCTCAACGGCACCAGCTACGCCGCCCCCTACGTCGCCGGCGTGGCCGCGCTCGTCCGCGCCCGCTTCCCGAACCTCGACGAGGCCCAGGTGCGCCAGCGCATCATCGCCACCGCCGACGGCGCCACGGGCGGCGGCAAGGGCGCGGGCATGGTCAACCCCATGCTCGCCCTCAGCGCGATCCTCCCGTACGAGCCCGCCGACGCCCCCGTGGTCGCGCCCCCTCCGCCCAGCCCGCTCTCCGCGGACGCCGTGACCAAGGTCCCGCCCGTGGACCACGACGCGATCGATCTGGCCCTGATCGTGGCCGGGTCCGCGCTCGGGCTGGCGCTGCTGGTGACGGTCGCCCGCGTCATGATCCCGATGGGCCGCCGCAGGGGCTGGCGTCCAGGCCGCTCCGAGTAACTGGGGCTGCAAGGAAACAAAACGGTGAATTGTCGGGTACGGCCCGAATCTCCTGATGCTGAAGTGAAAGATCTGGTTCAATGTGACTAGATCATGCTTTGCCGTGAAAGGTTTAGTCATGCACGATTTGCGCCCTGGTGATCCAGAGCGG
The DNA here is from genome assembly GCF_044460125.1 of Nonomuraea sp. NPDC050153. NCBI lineage: Bacteria > Bacillati > Actinomycetota > Actinomycetes > Streptosporangiales > Streptosporangiaceae > Nonomuraea > Nonomuraea sp. NPDC050153. Next base: position 71,324 of record NZ_JBITJQ010000006.1, on the reverse strand, counting down.
ATCGGCGATCTCAGCATCATCGGCTTGCTGGGTGAGGGGCCGCGGGGCGAGGTGTTCCTTGGCCGCGAGTCCGAGGACGCGCCCATCGTCGCGGTGAAGTTGCTCCCCGCCGATCCTGACGCCGGTCCCGACGAGCCGGCCAAGCACCTGGGGGCCAAACAGGTCTCCAGCTCGTACGTGGCCAGGGTGCTCGACGCCGGTATCCACGAGGACCGCCCGTACGTCGTCAGAGAGCACGTCGAAGGCAAGAGCCTGGCCCAGACGGTGGCCGACGACGGGCCGCTGACCGGGGACGCGCTCGAACGGGTCGCGGTCGGGGTGCTGACCGCGCTGTCGGCCATCCACCTCGCCGGCCGTTCGCACAAGTCGCTCACACCCCACAACGTGATCCTCGGCCCCGAGGGCCCGCGCGTCACCGACGCCGGGATCGGCGAGCCGGTGGGCGAGATCGCCTACCAGGCCCCCGAGCAGCTTCTCGGCCTGCAGTACGGCCCCTACGCCGACGTGTTCGGCTGGGCGGCGACCATCGCGTTCGCGGCCACGGGCAAGGCGCCGTTCGCCGACCGCGACGCGGTGCTGACCGGCGAGCCCGAGGTCGACATCGAGGCCGAGCCGGTGAGCCGGGTGGTGCTGGCGGCGCTGTCCAAGGAGGTCGGCAAGCGGCCGACCACCTACAGCGCGCTCATGCAGCTGCTCGGCGGCAACGCCAAGCCGCCCGAGGCCTCGCAGACCGCGATCGAGGGCGTGCCCATCCAGGGTGTCCCGATCCCCGGCGTGCCCGGCCAGGGCGGCCCGGGATCGCAGGACACGCTGGTCGCGGGCCCGCCGTCGCTGCAGGGTCCGCCGCCCGTCCAGGGTCCGCCGTTCGTGACGGGCCCGCCCATGCAGGGGCCCCCGATGCAGGGCTCGCCCATGCACGGCGTGCCGGTGCCGTATCAGCAGCAGCCGGAGCCGCCGATGTGGGGCCCGCCGGAGCCGGACCAGCAGCCGCAGCACATCAGGCTGGAGGCCGTGCCCTCCGGGGCCGCCGCCCGGCCGCGCCGCGGCTTCCCGCTGGGGCTGGTCGCCGGTGTCGCCGTGGTCGCGCTCATCTCGGCCCTGGGCCTGTGGGGCGCGAACAGGTACGTGAAGCTGCAGCAGGTCAACCCGGCGTCCATGGCGCAGGCCAACGCGGACGAGATCCCGGTGCCCGCCAGCGCCCCGGTGACCCCCGGCACGCAGGGCTCGGAGCCCCTCGGCGGCGGCGCCGACCCGCAGCAGACGCAGCCCGAGGCCACGGTGCCCTGGGGCGCCACGGCCGCCCCGGACGACTCGGGCATCGGGCCGCTGACGCTGCCCACCGAGTGGTCCTCGAGCGCGCCCACGGTGCCCGAGCTGACCACCGTGCCCACGACCCCGGCCGCGATCCCGACGCAGCCGGTGCCGACACAGCCCGTTCCGGTCCCGACGCAGCCGGTCGCGACCAACACGGCCCAGCCGACGCCCACCACCGGCAAGACGCGGCAGGCGAAGCCGACGGCGACCGTCACGAAGACGGTGGACCGGACGCCCACTCCGACGCCCACGCCGAGCCAGGAGCCCACGCCGAGCCAGGAGCCGACGCCGACCCGGGAGCCCACGCGGGAGCCGGAGCCGACGCCTACTCCGACGAAGACCACGGCGAAGCCGACCCCGACGACGGCCAAGCCCACGCCGACCAAGACCACGGCGAAGCCGACGCCGACCAAGACGACGGCCAAGCCCACGCCCACGAAGCCCACGGCCAAGCCGACGCCGACCCCGACGAAGACCACGAATCCGTACTCGCCCACCCAGGTGTGCGGCGCGGGCTTCTCGGTCCAGCGGTCCAGCCCGTTCGGCGGCGGAGTGACGTACCAGCTCTGGAACAACAGCAGCGGCCAGAACTGCGTGGTCACCATCAAGACCACTGAGATCGGCAAGAAGACGCCGGTCAGCGCCACGCTGGAGGTTCAGGGCGGCGGCAGCCAGACGGACTCCGGCAGCTACGAGTACTACGCCGGCCCGGTCAAGCTGTCCGCCAGGAACAAGTGCGTGCGTTTCTCCGGCAGCGCCGGTGGCACGAGCACCAGCGCCGGCTGGAGCAGTTGCGGAGGCTGAACCCGGTACGACGAAAACGCCTGTGGGCCCGGATCGCAAGATGATCCGGGCCCACAGGCGTTTTCAGTAGCCGACGTAGCCCACGCCGTTCTTGGTGTTGACGACGCCCGGCACGTTCGACACCGAGCCGTAGCGCGAGATCGCGTACCGCACGCCCGCGATGATGTTGTCCACCGGGTTGTAGATGTTCTTGTGCCCGGCCAGCGCGTACGAGTTGAACGTCGGGTCGATCGTCTGCATGAGGCCCTTGGACGGGGTGCCCTTGGCCGCGTTGGAGTCCCAGTTGTTGATCGCGTTGGGATTCCCGCCGGACTCGTGCTGGATGATCATCCAGATGTCGCTGGCGTTCATCTTCGAGGCCGGGACGCCGTTCTTCTCCAGGATCTTGATGGCCTGCTCGATCCACTCCTTGACCTGGCCCGTCGGCGCGGGACCGCCGCCGGCGGGCGGAGGGCCGCTGGGGCCGTAGCCCCCGAAGCCGGAGGTGCCGCCGCCGGGCCCCTGCCCGCCGCCGGGCCCTTGCCCGCCGGCCCCTTGCAGGGTGGTACGCGGCTGGTACTCGGGGTCCGGCACCCAGTCGATCTTCCGCCCGGGATCCGGCGTGAACTCCTGGGTGGTCACGTCCGGAATCGCGTGGAAGGTGAGCGTGCGATCACCCAGGAACCCGTTGATGTCCTTCTCGGCCTTGGCGACCGCCTTGTTCGCCGAGTCCACCCACGGCTGGGCCTCGGTCTTCGCCTGGTTGACCAGTTTCGTCAGCCCCGGCTTCACGTCCGCCTCCGTGGCGTCGGGATGCTCGCTGTAGTACTTGGTCTTGTAGTCGGCGGCGCTGGTGTTCAGGTCCCGGCAGATGGAGCTGATCTCGGTGTGGGCGGTGCGCAGCGCGGAGGCGGCGGCGTCGAGCGAGGAGGCGGAGTTGGACAGCGCCAGCTTCAGATCCTCGGCCGCGGTGCCGTACTTGGCCATGTAGGTGGCGAACTGATTGGAGGAGTGGCCCTTCCAGGCGTCGTCCACCGTCTGGACCGCTGCCCCCAGCGCGCCGTCGAACTCGTTGACGTCGCCCGACACGGACCGCCAGGCGGCGGAGATCTTGTCGATGGCGCCGGGATCGCCGGTGACCTTGTTCAGCATCGTGTCGAGGGCGTCGCCTCCGGGCAGGTGCGCGACGCTCATGAGGTCGCTCTGTGCGTCTTGCGGATGTTCTCCTCCACGTTGCTCAGCCCTCGCTCGACCCCGCCGAGCTTCCTGCGGGCCTGGTCCATCTCGCCGATCAGGGCGGTCCAGACGTTGTTCGCGGCCGCCGCCAGCGTGCCGGAGTCCTCCAGGTGGCCGAAGGTGGCCGCGGCGACGGGGGTGCGGTTGTTGCGCGGCTCATCGTGGTCGTCGTAGGTGAGCTTCCCGGGGTTGCGGTCGTGCAGCGTGCCCTCGTACTGGCCGGCGGCCGTGTGGATGGCTGTGCGGCACCTGTCCAGCGCCGAGAGATGAATCTCCAGATCCGCCATCATTCTCCCCGTGTCTTGTCCGCGTCCAGGTATGCCGTCTGTATCAGGCGCGCGCCGTAGCGCCGGTCGACCAGGTGGCCGCGGCCCGCGGGCAGCGTCTGGGGCCGTACGTTGCCGAACAGGTAGCCCTCGTCCTTGTTGCCGGACATGAGCAGCGCCGGCGTGGCCATGTCCTTCATGCGCTGGATGACCGGGTCGAACATGGCGCGGCCGGCGCCGCCCATCTGGCGGGCCAGCACGACGTGCAGCCCGATGTCGCGGGCCTGCGGCAGCAGGTCCACCAGCGGCAGCAGCGGGTTGGACGAGGTCGCGACCAGGTCGTAGTCGTCGACGACGATGTACAGGTCGGAGCCCTGCCACCAGCTGCGGTCGCGCAGCTGCTCGGGCGTCAGGTTGGCCGGGGGCAGGCGGCTCAGCAGGGCGCCCCTGGCGTCGTTGATCAGGTCGGCGGCTGCGGCGCTGGAAGCGGCGTAGCCGATGCGGTGCGGGGTCGCCGCGGAGTCGAGCAGCGCCCGGCGGTAGTCGATCACGATCATCATGGCTTCGCTCGGCTGCTTGCGCTGCACCAGCCCCTCGGAGATGAGCCGCAGCAGGTTCGACTTGCCGCTCTCGTTCTCGCCGAAGATCACGAAGTGCGGGTCGGAGTCGAAGTCGAGGGCCACGGGCGCCAGCGCCGCCTCGTCGATGCCGATCGGGATCCGCTCCCGGTCGTCCGGCAGCGCGGACATGGGCAGGACGGCGGGCAGCAGCCTGACCCGCGGCGCGGGCGTGCCCTGCCAGGAATCCCGTACGGCCTGCACCAGCGAGCGCGCCCCGGCCGCCAGGTCCGCCGAGTTCTGCACCCCGTCGATCCTGGGCAGCGCGGTCAGGAAGTGGAACCCGTCCTTCGTCAGCCCCCTGCCCGGCGCCCCCTCCGGCACGGCCAGCGCCTTCTTCCTGCTGACCTCCGACTCGTAGGCGTCGCCGAGCTTCAGCTCGATCTTGGTGCCGAGCAGGTCGCGGATGCTCGGCCGGAACTCCGACCACTTGTTGGTCGCGGCGACGAGGTGGATGCCGTAGCCGAGCCCGCGCGCCGCGAGGTCGGTGATGATCGGCTCCAGCGAGTCGAACTCCTGCCGGAGCGTCAGCCAGCCGTCCACGACCAGGAACACGTCGCCCCAGCCGTCGCCCTCGATCGCGCCTTCCTCGCACAGCTGCCGGTAGGAGGCCATCGACTCGATGCCGTGCTCGCCGAAGTCCCGCTCGCGCTGCTCCAGGATGGTGCCGATCTCGGCCACCGTACGGCGTACCCGGTCGGCGTCGAGGCGGGTGGCCACGCCGCCGACGTGCGGGAGCCCTTCGAGCGAGGCGAGCGCGCCACCGCCGAAGTCGAGGCAGTAGAACTGGACCTCGCGCGGCGTGTGCATGAGCGCCATGCTGGCCACGAGCGTGCGCACGGTGGTGCTCTTGCCGCTCTGGGTGCCGCCCGCCACGCCGACGTGCCCGGCGGCGCCGGAGACGTCCAGCCAGAACGGGTCGCGGCGCTGCTCGAACGGCTTGTCGATGATGCCGACGACGGCGTGCAGCTTGCCCCGGCCCTGCCAGCCCGCGGTCGTCAGGCCGTACTCGGGCGTGACGGAGAGCGGGGGCAGCAGATGCGCCAGGGTAGGCGGCTCGCCCAGCGGCGGCAGCCAGATGCGGTGCGCCCCGGGGCCGTGCCCGGCCAGCCGGCCGACGACGACGTCGAGCAGGCTGCGCTGGTTGCCGCCCGCGGGCTCCTCCTCCTGCTGCTGCGCCACCTTGACGGGCCTGGTGATCTCGGGCAGCGGCATGAAGGCGGGGCCGTACTCGACGACCTCGCGGATCGGCGCCGTGCCGTCGACGGCGACTGTCTGCGCCGGGTCGTCGTGGTGGGCGCCGGAGACGTAGGCGGCCTTGAACCTGGTCATACCGGTCGTGTCGAACTTCAGGTAGCCGTTGCCCGGCGCCGACGGCAGCTCGTACGCGTCCGCCACGCCCAGCACGACCCGGCTCTCCATGGCGGAGAACGTCCGCAGGCCGATCCGGTAGGACAGGTGGGTGTCCAGGCCGCGCAGCCGCCCCTCCTCCAGCCGCTGGGAGGCCAGCAGCAGGTGCACGCCGAGCGAGCGGCCCAGCCGGCCGATCATCACGAACAGGTCGATGAACTCGGGCTTGGCCGACAGCAGCTCGCTGAACTCGTCCAGCACGATGAACAGCGTCGGCATCGGCCGCAGGTCGGCGCCCTGCTCGCGGGCCCGCTCGTAGTCGCGCAGCGAGGCGTAGTTGCCCGCCGCGCGCAGCAGCTCCTGCCGGCGCACCATCTCGCCGTGCAGCGCGTCGTGCATGCGGTCGACCAGGGGGAGCTCGTCCTCCAGGTTCGTGATGACGGCCGAGACGTGCGCGAGCCCCTCCAGGCCGAGGAACGTCGCGCCACCCTTGAAGTCGACCAGCACGAAGTTGAGGATCTCGGAGGAGTGGGTGATCGCCAGGCCCAGCACGAGCGTGCGCAGCAGCTCCGACTTGCCCGAACCGGTCGCGCCGATGACCAGGCCGTGCGGGCCCATACCGCCCTGCGCGGACTCCTTGATGTCCAGCTCGACCACCCGGCCGTCGGCGCCCAGGCCGATGGGCACGCGCAGCCGGTTGCGGCCCGCCCTGGGCTGCCAGGTGACCGTGGGGGAGAGCCGGCCGGGGTCGCCCACACCGAGCAGGTCGGTCAGCGTGGTGTTGGTGCCGAGCAAGTCCTCCGACTCGCCGCCGGAGCCCGCCGAGGCCCGCAGCGGCGCGAGCTGCCTGGCCAGGCCCTCGGCGCGCGCGTAGTCCAGCTTGTCGGGGTCGCCCAGCCGGGTCGTCGACCGCTTGCCGGCGTGGTCGATCTTCACCATGTGGAAGCCGTCGGGCTGGATGTCCAGCCGCAGCGTGCTGGCCTCCTCGACCGGCCCCGCCGCCTCCGACAGGTCGATCACCGTGACGCCCTGGATGGCGTCGGTGCCGAGCTGGGAGTCGTGCGGCACGTGCCCGCCGTCCAGGATCACCACGTGGTACGGCAGCGCGTCCGACGCCGTGCCCGGACGGAACCTGGCCCGCTCCTTCAGCTCGTCGCCCACGAGCTGGTCGAGCTGGGACAGGTTCTCCCCCATCAGCCGCACGTGACCGGCCGCGTCCATCTCGTCGGGGTGCAGCGCGTGCGGCAGCCACTTGACCCAGTCCCAGTGGGGCATCCACTCCTTGCTCGCGCACACCAGCACCCGCATGTCGTCAGGGGAGTGGAAGGTGACGAGCTGCGCGATGATCGCGCGTACCAGGCCGCGTACGGCCCGCTGGTCCCCGGTGAGGTGGATCCGCGCGAAGGAGTTGAGCGCGACCGCCACGGGCAGCCCCGACACCGTGGCATGCGCCCGCACGAACCTGCGCAGCGCGCCGGCCGTCAGCGCGTCGAGGTCCTCGACCGGCTTGGAGTCGGGCGGGATGAGCTGCACGGCCAGCTTCTGCACGCCCGTGCCCAGCCGTACCGTGCCGAAGTCGTCGTCGCGGGGCCTGCGCTCCCACAGGCGCGGCCCCATGGCCACCCACCAGAGGGACTCGGGGGAGGGGCCGCTCCACTCCAGGGCCTCGCGCTGCTGGACGGCGGCCTTGCGGACCCTCTTGCGGATCTGGGAGAGGTAGCGGAAGTAGTCGCGGCGCAGGCCGTTGAGCCGGTTCTTGCGCTCGCCCGCGTTGCGGCCGAACTGGCCGACCGTCATGCCCAGCATCGAGACCGCGAACAGGCCGCTGGCCACGTACATGATGGGGTTGGAGTTGCCGCCCGCGGTGAACATCAGCCCCATGGCCGCCGCGCCCGCCAGCATGGGGACGTACATGAGGACGCCGGTCATCCCGGCGGGCTGGACCTCCGGGATCTCCGGCGGGGACTCCAGCAGGATCTCCCCGCGCGGTGGCTGGGGGCTGGGACGGCGTTCGGGGCGCCGAACAACAACAATGCTCACTGGCGGGACAACCCTCCTGTCACCTGGAACACTTTCTTACCAGACGTGCCATCCCTATATGTTCGGCATGTCGGATTTAGTCAGCCAGACCTGGAGTGGCCGTGACCTCCCTCGCCCACCAGCCGATGCAGCCCATGCGGCCGATGCCGCCCGGGCCGCCTGGGCTGCCGCCGACACATCCAGGCGCTCAGCCGCAGATGCGCGCGCCGGTGGCCCCGTTGTGCCACGTCACGATCGTCGCCCCGCGCCGCCGGGTCGATCTGGCGCTGCCTGCCGACATCCCGCTCCCGCACGTGCTGCCCGGGCTGCTGCGCGCCGTCGGCGAGGCCGGCGGCGACGCGGCCGGGCCGCCCGGCTGGGTGCTCCAGCGCCTCGGAGGCGCGCCATTCGACCTCGGGCAGACGCTCGCGGCCCTGGGCGTGCTGGACGGCGAGCTGCTCTACCTGCGGCCGCGCGAGCTCACGCTGCCGCCCGCGCTCTTCGACGACGTGGCCGACGTGGTCGCCACCGGCGTCAAGGACAGCTCGGGCAAATGGGAGGCCCGTCACACCCGGGCCATGGGCGCGGGCGCCGCCGCCATCATGCTCGCGCTCGGCGCTCCCGCGCTGGTGCTGTCCGGGAGCGCGCCGCTGGGCGTGACCGTGGTCGCGGGCATGCTCGCGCTGCTGCTGATCGGCGTCAGCGCGGCCCTGTCCAGGGCCGTCGGCGACTCCTCCGCGGGCGCGCTGATCGGCTACGCGGCGCTGCCGTACGCGTTCCTGGCCGGTCTGTACGGCCTGGTCAGCGGCTCCTCCCTGGGCGGGCTCGGAGCCCCGCACCTGCTGGCCGCGCTCACCTGTACCGCGCTGGTGGCCACCGTCGGCGGCACGGTGGTGGCCGACGGGGTGGCGGGCTTCCTCGGGACGGCCATCGCGACCGTGGCGGGGGCGCTCGCGTCCGCCGTGGTCATGGTGTTCGGCCTGCCCCCGGCGGGCGTGGCGTCGATGACGGTCACGATCCTGATCGCGTTCAGCCCGCTGATCCCCACGCTGTCGTTCCGGATCGCCAGGGTGCCGCTGCCGGCCCTGCCCACCAACGCCGAGGAGTTGCGGGCCGACAACCAGCGGCTGGACAGCGAGGGCGTCCTGGCCCGCACCGCGCAGGCCCGCCGGTACGCCACCGGGATGATCGTCGGCATCGTGCTCACCGCCATCGGCGCGATGATCTTCCTGATCGCCACGCCGACCTGGATGGCGGTCTCGATGACCGTCGTGCTCGCGCTGGTGCTGCTGCTGCGCGCCCGCGTCTTCCACGGCCTCGGCCAGCGGCTCTGGCTGCTGGGCACCGGGCTGGCCGGGCTGATCGCGGTGGGGGTCGAGCTGAGCGCGGGCGCGGGCACGGTGGCCGCCGCGGCCGTCGTGATGGGCGTGCTCTGGCTGGCGATGCTGGTCGTCGGGCTCGGCCTGTGGCTGCCGTCGGGGCGGCTGTCGCCGTTCTGGGGGCGCGCGGGTGAAGTGGTGGACGTCATCATGCTGATCGCGCTCTTCCCGCTGGCGCTCGGCGTCCTCGACGTCTACACCTGGATCCGCGGCCTTTCGGGCTGAGCGCCGCACCCCGGACCTCCGGCGAAGCGGCCGGCTCGGCGGGCCGCTTCACCGGGCCGGTCGTCGCGGGCTGTCCGTCTGGTCGGTCGGTCGTCGCGGGGCCGGTCGTCTGGTCGGTCAGTCGTCGCGCGGGTCCCGCTCGCGGAGCCGCCGGAGCCGGTCGTTCCGCTCGGCCGTCTCCGCGCCGAACACGTCCTGGAACTCGGCGAACTGCCGCTGGATCTCGTCCAGCCCGAGGACCTGCGACGGCGGCACGGCCAGCAGCTCCTGGGCCTGGCGCCCCTGGTCCTCCTGCGCCTGGCGCACCGCCTGGACGACCTCCTCGGCCAGGGCCCTGATGTCCAGGCGCAGGACGCGAGGCGAGAAGTCCACGCTCTGGAGCATGCCGTCCGCGTTCACGACCGCGGTGGTCAGGCCGCTGCGGCTCTCCCCCTTGCCGGTGATCAGCTGCAGTTCGGCGGCGGCCGCGGCCAGGCGGTTGAGCTCGCGCTCGTTGTCCCGGAGGAGCTTGTCCACATCGTCCTCGGTGTAGTCCATGACACGCCACGCCATCGCCGGCCGGTTAACCGAAGGCGATCTGAATCTGGCGCGTTGTTGAACCGATCATGAAGATCACAGCAAGCCAGCCCAACGATCCCGAAATTTGGACAACAATCATGTTTTGTGGCGAATAACCAGCAGAAAGCACGCCAGGAGATCTACGTCACGTCGTCCACCATCGCGCACACACGGACGCGTGTCGACGAGGAGCTGCATCCGAACGTGGAGTTCATCCACGGGCTCCTGAAGCACACGGACGTGGAGGGGATCGGCTTCGGGGCGGTCGGCGGCGTGATGATCGGCGGCGCGTACGAGGAGTTTCGCCGCTGGGCGGACACCACGTTCACCGAAATGGAGAACGCCGTGCAGAGCTGGTCGACGTCCCTGGAACGGGCCAGGCGCAACTGGCGGGCGGCCGAGGAGGCCAGCATCGTGAGGTACCGCAGCTGATGGGCACCCCGGACCCCTGGGGCGGCGCTCCGGACCCCTGGGCGCACACCCAAACCCCACCGGCCACCCAGGCCCCTCCCGGCAATCCCTACGGCACCCCGGCACAGCCGGGCGCTCCGGGTGGCCCGGACCCCTGGGCGCAGGCCCGGGGGGCCGCGCCGGCCCAGCCGACGGCCCCGGATCCCTGGGCGCACACCCGGGCCCCCACGCCCGGCCAGCCGGTGCCCGCCAATCCGTACTCCAACCCGTACGCCGCCCCGAATGCCTACGGCCCGACGACCACCAGCCCGACGACGGGCCCGTACCAGCCGTATGCGCAGCCCAGGCCCGTTCCCGGCAACCCTTATGCCGGCTACCCCGCGCCGAATCAGCCCGTCGGCCCATCCACCCCCCAGGGCTACGCCGCCAACGGCGCCTCGCGCGGGCACTTGGGCACGGCCAGGTTCGGTGGGGCTCCGGAGGCCCCCGCGATGCGGTCGTCCGTGTCGTCGCTGGGGGAGAAGGCGCTCAAACTGCTGAAGAGGGCGGGCAAGCTCAGCCTGGGTCTGGCTCCCGCCATCGCCATCTGCGGTGGGATGCTCGCCAACGAGCCGGGCATGGCCCAGGCGGTCAGCGTCTGGCAGAGCGGCATGGCCCAACGGCTCGACGGCGGGATGAAGAACCTGCTCCCGCAACTGCGGGACACGGCCAAAGACGGCTGGATCGCGATGGACCGCGACGAGTTCGACCGGGTGCTCTGGACCTTCCAGCGCGAGTCCGAGGTGCTGCGCAACGTCCTGAACACGGGCGGCAGCTCGCTCGACGAGGTCGCGGCGGCGTACCGGAGCTTCTGGACCTGGGTCATGCGCACGGCGCTCACCGCGCTCGGCGTGCTCGTCGTCGCCAAGGCGCTGCAGCGGGCGCCGCAAAGCGCGGTGTGGGGGGTGCTGATGGAGAAATACATCACGGCCGAGGTCAACATCGCGACACTCCTCCTGGCCACCTCGATGGCCAGCACCCTGAAGGAGGGCGGCGAGGTGCTGTCGACCATGGTGAAGCGGAACCACCAGTGGAACTACATCACGCCGAACGGCGACGCCGCGGTCGACTTCAAGTCGATCGTGATCGACGCCGACAAGTACCCCTCCTTCTCGGAGCCCGCCAAGAAGCACGGCCTGCCCCCGCGGTACCAGGACTTCGACTGGATCGAGCCGAAGCGGGAGATCTCCGGCCCTTGAGGATAGGGTGGGGAGAAAAGCCGCTTCTGTGTCTTATGGGGTATGAGTCATGATCGAGCGGGAATTCGGGGCGCTGGACATCGACCGGATCCTCAGGAACGCCGACCAGCAGATGGCGCGGGCCGGTGAGTTCCAGCGGGTCCTGCAGGATCTGACGGGCCGCGCCCAGGACGAGGACGGGTTCGTCGTGGCGGAGTGCGGCAGCTCGGGGCTCAAGGAGCTCGTCCTGCACCCCAAGGCCATGCGCCTCAACTCGGCCGAACTGGCCGAGCGCATCAAGGCCGTCATCTCGGAGGCCAACGCCGACCTGCAGCGGCGCATCTCCGAGGAGATGGGCAACGTCTTCGGCGAGGAGAACAACCCCATGCGCTTCGCCAGGGACCCTGAGGGCGGCCTGGAGCTCGTACGGCAGGCCGAGTCGGCCTACAACCGCACGTACGAGGACCTCTTGGGACAGCTGGACCGGATCCAGCAGCGCATGGAGGGCTGACGAACGAGCGAAGGCCCGGCCCACGTCGTGCGGGCCGGGCCTTCGGCGTTTCGTCAGCCGATGCGGTCGGGGCTGATCTGGTGCGTGGTGGACCAGATGTCCCCTTCGGGGTCGTAGATCTCGCGGTCGCGCTCGCTGCTCTGATCGCCGCCCGCGCCCATGCCGCCCGGCGGGTAGGCCATGAATCCCGATCCTGCGGCCCCGGGCCCGCCGCGGAGCACCGCCGGAGCGGACCCCGTTCCCGAGCCGCCCATCCCGTACCAGGTGCCCGCGCCGCCGCCGCTCTGCCCCGGAACCGGGGAGAACGGGTTGGCGCTCGTGGGCACCTGAGTGGTGGGGGGCGGGTTGGTGAGCAGGCTGGGCGTGGACTGCTGCGGGTACGCCGTCGTCGGCGTGGTGGGGGTGAGGGTCGGGTTGCCGGCGTCGGCGAGCTGGGTCTTAGGCGGATCGGCGCCGATCACCGGAGGCACGCTCTGGTCCTGGTCCGAGGGGTTCTGCGGCGAGCCGCCCGTGCCGCCGCTGCCGGGCTGCTGCGGGTTGGCGGGATCCTGGTTCCCCGTGGACGGGTCGTCCTGACCGTTGCCCGGGTCCTGGCCCTGGTTGTCGCCCTTGCCGGGGTTCTGGTCGTCGCCCTTGCCGTCGGAGCCGCCGGTGCCGTCAGAACCGTCACGGCCGCCGCCGGTGCCGTCGGAGCCTCCGCCGCCGTCCGAGCCCGTCGAGCCGCTGCCGTCGCCGGTCCAGTACCTCGTCTCGCCCGCCGGCACGTTGGTGCCGCTGCCGGGGTCGAGGTCGTCCTGCTTCTGGGTCTCCACCACCATGGGACTGATCTCGGGCAGCTTGAACGCCAGGCCGTCGGCCATCTGCGCGTTCAGTGAGTTGATCTTGTTGTTCAGCTGCTCCAGATGCGCCCGGGCCGCGTTGTCCACCAGATACCCGGCGGTGCCCAACTGGGGGTTGAGGGGCGTCGAGGGCTCGTTGTCGACATTGGTCGTGGTGCTGAGGGCGGTGGGCCCGGGCATGGTCGTCTTGGACGTCCTGAGCTGCTGGGCGTACTCGACCATCGGCTTGCCGGTCTTCTCCATGGCGTCGCCGAGCGCGGCGGCGCTCGCGTGCAGCAGCCGCAGCGCCTCCAGCGCCGTGGTGGCGCCGTCACCGCGCCAGACCTCAGCGAGCTCCTCCGCGGCCTTCATGAGCGTGCCCTCCAGCCCGCTCTTGCCGTGGACCAGCTCGGCCGCCTTGACGTAACTGTTCCCGGCGCTCTCGATCCTGTCCGGGTCAGTGGCCTTCAGGTAGGAGACGATCTGAGCCCTGGTGACGAAGATGCCCGGCTTGCTGTTGCCGAGGTAGTCATAGAGCCTGATCGGCTTCCACTCGTCACCCATCTAACGCCATCCTTGCCGGTATCTCACGCACTGCTGTCCCGGTGCCCTTTTTCGTAGTTGGAGACGGCCCGTTCGACCGCCTCGGCCCACTTCTCGATGTAGTCGATGAGCTGGCTGTAGCTCTCGCCGAACACCTTGTACGCCGACTCGAAGTTGGCGCCGAAGTTGCTGGCCACCTCCCACTTGCCGGTGGCCTCCGGCCCGACGTTGCCCAGCCCCTGCACCTCGCCGATCGTGCCGGGTCCGCTCCAGGTGGCGCTCATCGACGGTTGCGGGTTGCCGTTCACGGAGCCCAGGTTCTTGAGCAGCCGGGAGACGACGTCCCTGATCGCCTCGTGATCCGCGTACGGCCCGCGGCCGTCGTTCCCGCTGAGCCCGGGGAAGTCCTTGGCGAGCTCCAGTCCTGGGGGTGGCGGATCGTTGTCCTTGGGAACGCTCACGCCTTGCCTTTCGAGTCACCGTTGATGAGGTGGTTGGTCGTCCTCACGTCGCTCCTGAAGAGGTCCTCGTCCTCCAGGAGGAACGTGGTCCGCTCCCTCTCCTGCCTGTCCTGCGCGCCGCCCTGGCCGCCGGTCAGCGGGACCGCGGGGATCATGGAGGAGCCGCCGCTGCCCAGCCCGCGCAGGCCGGCCGCGTTCACCCCGCTGCCCGAGCCCGCCCCCGCGCCGAAGCCGCTCGCTCCCGCGCCGGAGCCGCCGTACGGGCTGCCGATGCCCGTGGTGGGCGAGTTGGTGGACGGGTGGTTGGACAGGGACGACGGATCGGGCATCCCGGCCAGGGACGTCGTCGGGCCCCCGGCGTTCGAGCCCTGGGAGCCGTTCAGGTTCGGGTTGGCGTTCGCGTTCGCGTTCAGGGCGGAGGAGGGGTCGGTCAGGCCGGGGACATTGCCGCCGGTGCCGTTCTGGCCGTTCGCCCCGGTCCCGTTCTGGCCGTTCCCGAGTCCCGTGCCGCCGATGCCGTCCGTGCCGATGGGGAACGTGCTCGTCGGGTCGGTCGTGGTGTCGATGCCCGGGATCTGGTGCCGGTTGGGGTCCTGCAGGCCGTCCTGGTTCAGGCCGTCGAGGCCGGACGTCGGGTCGTACGGCTGGTTGAGGCCGACCGGGAGGTTGCCGCCGATCCCGGTCTTCCCGCCGAACGGGTCGGTGGGCGTGTTCGGCGCGAGCGCCATGAACTGCGGGATGTCGGTCCTGAGCTCTGCGGGGAACACGTCGTTGTTGAGCTTGGTGTCCTGGCTGAGCAGCTTGATGGCCTCGGCGGCCTTCTTCCGGTCCTTCTCCTCTTTGGAGTCGCCCCAGATGTTCACGAACGGGAGGTCGCTGATGAAGCGGGTGATGCCGCCGACGAGGAGGCCCACGCCCGCGCCGATCACCACACCCGGCACGGCGCCCACCCCGCCGAAGAAGGAGCCGATGGCGGCCCCGGCCACGCCGCCAGTGACGGCGGCCTCTCCGAAGTCGATGTCGCTGCCGGGATTGTCGGGCACGTCTCCCTTGGCCGCCGACAGCGTCCGGGCGTGGACGATGAGCGCGGGGGCGACACCGTGCGGGTTCTTCGGGGGATTCTTCGGATCGACGGGCTGGTCGCTGATCGTGGTCGAGATGTCCGTCGCCGCCTCGCGCAGCTTGCGCAGCTGCGTTTTGACGGTCTTGGCGTCCTCGCCCGCGGTCCAGGACTTGTCCAGCTCCCGCAGATGCTTGTCGATCACATCGACAAGATGGTCGAGCCGTACCTTGCCTTCGAGGAACTCGGCCGCGGCCTGGCCGATGAGCTGGGGCTTGTTCTTGGCCAGCGTGTCGCGGAGCAGATCGAGCGTCGCGCCCTCGAACTCGAGGCTGCCGATGTCGCCCCTGATGGGCGCCTGATACTCAGCCATCAGACCTGCATCGCCTTCGACCTGCCCTCGCCGTCCGTCTCGATGCCGTCATAGTTCTTCAACGCCTGATCGAGCAGGCCGATGACGTTCGCCACCTGGCCGGTGATGTTCGAGTAGGTGCTGGTGACGGTGGTGACGGCGTTGGTGGTGCTCTGCCGGAAGCCCATGGCCGCCGGCCAGAACCCGCCCAGGGCGTCGTAGTCGCCGCCCAACTGCTCGACAGGACCAGAGCTCGTGAAGATGGCCTGCACGGCGCCGCTGCCGCCCGCCTTGCCGGCCGGGTTGCCGGGGTCCAGCATGGCGAGGGCCTCTTCCAGGTCCGCCTTGGCCGCTTTGATCGCCCTCCGGCTGAGCTCCACTCCGCCGTTGTCGCTGCCCATGTTCCCCCTCTGGTGTCGGCCCCCGCGCTACGCCTTACCTGCCGTCGAAGATCTGGGCGTTGATCTTCTCGACCTGCTGCATGTTCAGGTTCGTGATGTTGATGTTCTTCTTCATCAGGTCGATGAACTGCGACATGTCGTTGGCCTCGCGCTCCCAGAGCTGCCTGACCTCGTCGAAGACGCTCTTGGACTCGCCCTGCCAGATCGCGCTCTTGGCGAGCAGGTCCCGCTCCAGGTTGTCCAGGGTCGTGACCATGTCGTTGAACGCCCTGGCGAAGGCGTCCTCACCCTCGCCGAGGCCGGCGTAGTTGACCTTTGTGATATCGAAGATGTCGTCCGCGGGCATCGCGGGCCCCCTTGCTAGAGACGCGAGTCGAACTTGGCGTTGATCAGGTTGGAGATCTGGTTGATCGCCTCGGTCCGCTCCTGGTTGAACGAGGCGTAGTTCTTGTTGCTCGACCCGACGTTCTCCGCCAGGCGGCGCAGGCTGGCCAGGATGACGTCCATCCGCTCGTGCCACTTCTTGTGGACGGCGTCGAACGCGGCCTCCGACTGGCCCACCCAGTGGACCTTGAGGGTGATACCGGCCGTGTCGAGGTTCGCCTGGATGCCGCGCAACCGCTCGGCGGCGTCCTCGATGAGGGTGATCGCGGCCTTGAGATCGGCTTCACTTACTTGAGTCTGCGGTTGTGCCCCCACAGTCCCTCCCTTGCTGGGTCGGCTGACTCCAACCGACTACTGAAGTCGGCCTGTTTGGTCACATTAGTGAACATCGACCACTAGCGTCGCATGTGATCACGTTAATTTTCCATATCATCGGGGCGGATGGTGGGTGTATTGACAGAATGTACTCATTTGGGGCTTTGCTCCTGTTGAGTGGTAACGGGCCGTATCTGTCTGTACGGGACCTGCGCGGCTGGCGTAACGTATGGGCCGATCGTGACAAGGGGGGCACGTGGGCAGCGACAACGATCCGTACTCCAGCGCCCTGGGCGGGCTGAACGGGCTCGGCGCGAGCGTCGACCCGCGTTCCAAGGATCCCGACTTCGCGATGAAGCACTCCAGCGTCACGACGCTGGGGAAGAACGTGGGCAGCTACGGCGACGACCTGACCCTCATGAGCCAGAAGACCGGCGCCATCGACATGCACCACTTCACCTTCGGTGTGATCGGCGGCGGGCTCAATGTGGCACACCGCTCGACCCGCGACAGCGCCGCCAAGGCGCTGGAGCAGGCCAAGGACGTGCTGGACTCGTGGAAGCAGGCGCTGGCCGACGCGGCCGCCAACGCCAAGGAGGCCGAGGAGGCCAGCAAGGCCGGCAAGGACGGCCCCGGCGGGACGGGGCCGATGGGCGGCGCGGGTGACCTGCCCATCGGCAAGGGCATGGACCTGCCCAAGGGCAGCGGCGTCAACCCCGACGACCTGAAGTTCGACAAGCCTTCGGTGGACGACATCAAGCAGCCGGAAATCCCGAAGCCGGACGTCCCGGGGTCCGACATCGACCAGCCCGACATCGATCAGCCGAACATCGACCAGCCGAACATCGATCAGCCGAACGTCGATCAACCCAACATCGATCAACCCAAGATCGATCAGCCGAACATCGACCAACCCAAGATCGATCAACCGGACGTCAAGACCCCCGACCTGAGCGACCTCAACCAGACGCCCAAGACCAACCTGGAAGGCCTCAACCCCACCCTGCCGAACTCGACCACGCCGCAGATCCCCGGCACCACGGGGTACGACCCGCGGGCCTCCATGCCGCGCACGTCAGTCGGCGTGCCGGAGAGCGGCTTCGGGTCCGCCGGCGGCGCATCAGGCGTGGGCGGCGCGGGCGCGCCGGGCAGCATCGCCCGGGCGCTCAACAGCGGGATGCCGATGTACCCCATGTCGCCCGGCATGGGCGCCGGAGGCGGTCAGGAACAGAAGGACCGCGAGCGCGGTCCCCACCTCGGCGAGGACGAGGCGGTCTGGGACACCGACGAGGACATCACGCCGGCAGTGCTCGGTAGAGAGGAATAGGCGAGCAGGTGGCTTACGACGCGGATGTCTGGATGTTCCGCAGTGCCTGGGCGGCCACTGCGGCGGCATGCGTCGTCATGCCGTACGCGCTGCCCATCCTCACGCTGATGTCCCTGGTGATCGCGGACCCGGGCGAGCAAGCCCGGGCGGCCGACCAGTGGAACGACGGGACGCCGGTCGGCATGCAGCAGGCCGACAACAAGGGGTGGCACCCGCCGATGGCGGCGGGTGCGAAGCCCAACCAGAGCCTGCCGCTTGTTCCCATGGCGCCCTCGACGACCTCCAGCGACCTCGCCTATCTGCGCAGCGAGCTGAAGCGGATGGCCAAGGAGATCGGTGAGAACAGCGACTGGGTCGGACGGGGCTACTCGTCGTTCGTGCAGAAGGTCAACGAGTTCGACGTACAGCTGGAAAAGCTCGACAACAACCGCATCGCCTGCGGGGAGTCGCTCAAGTGCTCGGCCACCGCGTTCCACGTCATCGCAGTGCTGTGCGACGTCGTCGCCGGCCTCCTCACGGTGATGATGGGGATCGTGCTGGCCGTGCGTTTCGTGCCGGGCGCCCAGGGGTGGGAGCTGGCGATCATCCGCTGGGTGATGACCCTCCACAAGGTCCTCATGGGAGTCTTCAAGAAGCACTGGAAGCTCATCATGAAGATCACCGTCATCTTGGGGCTGGCGGGAGTGGGGCTCAACCAGTTCATGCAGGACCTGCCGTTCCTGAAGGCTCTGCCGTCGCAGAAGCCGAACCTGGCGGAGGCCCGCGTCATGTGGGATGCCAGCAAGGCGGACTTGGCCAAGGATCCGACGGCGCCGCTCGACGCGGGCCAGGCCGTGCCGGGAGTCATGCCAGAGTTCGGCTTCTGAGCGCCGAACCGGTCGTCCGGCGGCTGCGGACGGTCAGAGGCCGCTGGGAGGATCGCGGCGGCCCGAAGGCCGTTGACGGCTCCCCGCGCGGCGGCCGGCCTGCGGCGGCCGGGCGCGCCGACGCGGGGCCGTACCCAGACAGCAGACAGCCGGCTACCAGCGGGACTACCGGCTACCGACGGTCATGGGCACCATGGCCGCGGCGGGGTCCAGCGCCGGGCCCTGCGGGATCGCGTGCATGATGCTCGTCGGCACGGGCGCGATGTCCGCCGCGTCATATCCGAGCTTCCCCAGCACGTCGGCCGACGGGATCGGATAGCGCACCCCCTGGTCGCTGATCAGCGACAGCGCGCCCGCCACCGCGCCGAGCTGGCCCTCGCCGGGCAGCACCCCGGCCACCACGGCGCTGCCCGGAGGGAGCAGCACCTGGTCGAAGCGGTCCTGCACGCCTGAGCCTGACGGCGTCGGAATCGTGACCTTGCTGCCGACCGTCACCTTGGCCACGACCGAGCCGGCAGCCGTGTTCGGATACACCGTGCAGAGCGGCGTCGAGCCGGACACGTTGATCACCTTGGGCATGGTCGTCGGCAGGGTGGCGTCCATGACGTTCTGGCGCGAGGGGGAGGCGTTGGCCGACGCGGCGTCGATCGGGATGGCCTGCACGGGGCGGCGCCCGTACGCCTTCTTGCTGGTGGGGTCCTCCAGGAGGAGCCTGGCCTGGACGGCGGAGATGGGCGCCAGACCGTCGTTGAGCAGCACGTACCAGCGCGCCGCGGTGCCCGGCAGCGCCGGCACCGTGAACACCTGCCCGACCACCGCGGCGACCTTGCCGTTGGCCCGCATCTTCCTGCCACGGTCCGCCACGTTCGGGCCCTTGAAATCATGGCCGACCGGCAGCGCGTTCAGCCAGGCCGCCGGCACCTTCCTGGCTTGCGCGCTGAGCGCCCGCACACCCTGCTCACTCACCCTCATGCGGCGATTGCCCCAGATAACCCAGTTCTGCTGCCCGTCGGAGACCACCATCGCGTCCCCGCCCACGGGCCTCCCACCGAGGTCCGTCCCCCCGACAAGCGTCGTGTACGGCTTGCGCCCGCCCGTGTTGTCGGGCCCCTCCACCACGCACACCGACCATGGCGCCTTGACCAGCTTCTTCCTCTCGGGCAGCGAGTCAGGCGCCCCGGAGATCCCGATGAGCGGCCCCCGGGCGTACCCGGCCAGCGAGGCGGCGCTCACGCTCCGGGTCGTGATCTCCCCGGCGTCCAGCACCAGCCTGGCCGACACGTAGTTCGCCACCGGCAGCAGGCGGCGCTGCTGCTGGCTGTAGACGAACTTGGCCCCGCTCTCCTCCTCGACCAGCAACTGCCCGGGATCGGTCAGCTTGGTCGCGTTCCCGGGCCGCACCAGCCCCCAGATCCCGAACACCGCCATGACCAGGACCCCGATCAGGATCCCCCCGAACGTCGCCACGTTCTGCCGCCGCATGGGCGACTCGGGGACGTCAGGCTCGGCTTGCAGGAGCGCCATGCCAAGCCTCTGCTGCATCAAGCGGTGTGCCTGATAGAGGTCCTTCTTGGTCTGCACAGCGCCTCCCCGCCTCAGAATCCGCGCATCAGCATAAACGCCCCAAACCCCACCCGCCCCAATCCCCCCAAATCCCCACCCTTTCCACCCTCATTCCCACCACCCACCTCGACCCCAGCCCGACCCTCGACCCCAGCCCCACATCACCCCAGCTCAGTCCCGCTCGCCCGCCCAGCTCGATGGCTCGCCCCAACTCCACCAACCCGCCCGAGCCTTCGCCACCGGCCCTTCCTCGGAGCCCTCGAAGCACGACTCGGCCCATGGCCTCTCACTCCAGCCCCAGCCCCAGCCCCAGCCCCAGCCCCAGCCCCAGCCCCAGCCCAGCCCAGCCCTTGGCCTGAGGCAGTCTCAGTGCCCTCGAACGGCCGCCAGGCCACCGCTTCCAGCCCTCGACTCCGGCCAGGCCGCCGCCCCGGCAGTCCCGAGATCCTCCCCAGCCCTCGCCTTCAGCCCCCGCTGGCCTCAGCCGTTCGAGCTATCCCTTGGCTCGGCTGTTCGAGCTATCCCTTGGCTCGGCCGTTCGAGCTATCCTTCGGCTCGGCCGCCCGAGCCATCCCCTGCCGCAACCGCCTTCAGCCTCACCAACTTGCCTCCGCGCTCTCAAACCAGCGCGGCCCAGCCCAGATCGCCCTTCCACGGTCCCTTGCGCATTAGGGCAGCCCCAATGAAGGTCGCTTCTTGAGGCCAAGGCGAGCCGCACCCAGTCCTGGCCTCAGAAGGGGATCCCCGATCAACGCCTCACCCGCCTACGGAAGGAGCAACCCCCAGTACAGCGCCCACGGAACGAAGACGACGCCGCCCGCGACCAGCAGCCCGACCCGTACCTTCTCCAGGAGCGGAGCGGACCGCCGCCACCGTACGCAGGTCAAGACGGTGCCCACGACGGTCGCAACAGCGAGAGCCTGGAGCGCCAGCCAGATGAGAGGCCGCTCCGCCACCAAAGGCCCCGGCGAGGCCAGCTTCCCCCCGGTCATGATTGAGTAGAACAGGTAGGCGAACCCGCCGACGACCGCCGCAAGCCCACCGGCACTGACCAGCCACGCCCCCTTGATAGGCCGCACCTCACCAGGCCGCACTCCCTCGACGGGTGACGCCTCATCCCGCCGCGCCTCGTCGGCGAGCAGCGCCCCGCCCCGTCGTGCCTCCTTGGCAGGCAGCACCCCGCCCTGCCTTGCCCCCTCGACGGGTGACACCTCACCCGGCCGCGCCTCATTGGCAAGCAGCACCCCGCCTCGCCGCGCATTCTTGGCAGACAGGGCTCCACCCCTTCGCCGGACCCGCCGCACCAGGGCCACCACCGGATACCCCCCGAACGCGACCAGGAACAACATCAGCACCGCGACCTGAACACTCGCCGACTCCCACCAATCGGCAGGCGGCACCGCCACCGTGTCATCCGCCTGGACCGGCGCCGGCCCCGTCACCTGTGCCACGGGCGCCCGCCCCGAGGTCGCCTCTCCCACCCAACTGCCGACCAGCTCCGCATAACCCGGAGCGAGTTCGGGCAGCCGAGTGACCCCGCCATCGGGCGTCCGATGAGCAGCATGATCGGCATCCGCGAAGAACCGGAACGTGTACCGCCGGTTTCCACCCTTCTCCAGCGCCTTGGCGAAGATGGGAGGCGTCTCCCGGGGCGGGGTCAGCAGATCGTGTACGCCCCAGATCCCGAGCACGGGCTGCCGTACGCGCCCGATGACCGGCTCCGGATCGTAGTAGGGCTCGGGAAACAGCCCGCCATCCGCGATCACCCGGTACATCGTGGGCTCCGTCCGGTCGACGAAGGACCCGTGCACCCCCGCCTTCCGCAACCCGGCCGCCACCGCCCACGTTTGCTGCCGCAGCGGCTGCAGCGCGTTGGCGCCCACCAGGATCACGAACGAGATGTCCTTGGACCGCGACGCCGCCAGCGGCGCCACCCATCCACCCTCGCTGAGCCCCCAGATCCCGACCTTGGCCGGATCGACCCCCGGCTGCTGCCGCAACATCCCCACGGCCCCCAGGGCGTCGTCGGCCAGCTGCGAGTACGACCTCTCGAACAGCGAATACCCCTCGGAACGCTTGTCGTAGATCAGCACCGACAGCCCTTGCCGGGCGAACGCCACGGCCTCGCCCAGCAGCTTTTCCCGCTTCGTCCCGGTCCCCGCCCCGTGAACCAGCACCACACCGGCCCGCCCACTCCGCGCCCGGACCGGACTGATCACGCTGCCGTGCATCTCCAGCCCACCACTCCCTCGAAAGCTCGCCTCGGAAGCCTTCAGATCGTCGGGCAGGCCAAGCCCCCCGCCATCCCCAGGGCCGGAGCGCACCTCAACACCACCTCCGCCCCGCCCATCCAGGCCGAGCTGCCCGCCTGAGCTGGGCCGCCCGCCTGGACCGAGCTGCCCGCCTGAGCTGAGCTGCCCGTCCGAGCCGAGCTGCTCGCCTGGACCGAGTTCGCCTGGACCGAGTTCGCCTGGGGCGGGTTGCTTGCTCGGGCCGAGACGCCCGGCCAGGTCGTGCTGTCCAGCCCCGTGGCGCTGCTGCAGAACACGCTGCCCCGCCTGCTCGCCGATGCGTCCGGCCGGGAATCCGACCGCTAACTGCCCCGCCTGGGAGGCGACCGCCGGAAGCCCCCCGGAGGTGCCGGGTGAAGCGCTGAGCGAGGAACCGAGTACTGAAGAAGCGCCAGAGGGACTGGCTGCCAGAAGCGTGGCGGCAAGGGCCGCAAGAATCGTTCGCATATCGCCGAACATACTCTGCAGAGAAGTCTCGGCAAAGAGAAGTCTGCAGATATCGTTCGGGAGGACTAGCCTCCTCCTCATGCAGGAGGACGAGACGAAGGACGGCGACGAGCCGTTCATCCTTGACGACCCGGGCAGGCTCAAGGCCCTGGCCCACCCCATGCGCCGCCGCATGCTGACCCACCTCAACATCCACGGCCCGGCCACCTCCACCACGTTGGGCGAGCTACTTGGCGCCAAGACCGGCACCACGAGCTACCACCTGCGCCAGCTGGAGAAGTACGGCTTCATCGAGGAGATCCCCGAACGCTCGTCCGGCCGCGAACGCTGGTGGCGCCGCGCCGAGCTCCCCAGGGACATGCGCTTCCCCAACCCCGACCAACTGGCCCCGGAGGACCGCGCGGTCCTGACCGAGTTCCTGAGGGTCGGGTTCGAGGAGGACCGTGCCCTCGTGGACCGCTTCCCGGCCGCCTACCGCACTGACCCCGACTGGGCAAAGGGCTCAAGGGGTCTGGCGCGCATGACGAAGGAGGAGCTGAACGAGTTCTACAACGCGTACATCGCGTTGCTCCTCCAGTACAGCCGTCGGCAGGAGGACGCCTCTCCGGACGCCCGCCCCGTCTACATCCGCCTCTTCACCCTCCCCGCCGACGAGCCCTAACCACTTGGGCGCTGGAGCCCTGATCCGCCCCGGCACTGGAGCGGTGGGCACTTGGGCCGTGGGCACTGAGCGCGTGCGCTGCCACGGCGTGCGCTGCTCGGACGTGCGCTGCCACGGCGTGCGCTGCTCGGACGTGCGCTGCCACGGCGTGCGCTGCTCGGGCGTGCGCTGCCACGGCGTGCGCTGCTCGGGCGTGCGCTGCCACGGCGTGTGCTGCTCGGGCGTGCGCTGCCACGGCGTGTGCTGCTCGGGCGTGCGCTGCTCGGGCGTGTGCTGCCACGCGGGCGCTACGGGGACGCCGTCTCGGCGGAGAAGCAAGGGAGGGGTGTAGTGCGGGTGGAGAGCGCGACGGCGGGTTTACCAATGCGGGGGGCCGTGACGATGGGGGATGCGACGGCGGGTTTACCAAGGTGGAGGGCCTTGGCGGTGGGGATGCGACGGCGGGTTTGCCGAGGTGGTGGGCCTTGGCGGTGGGGGATGTGACGGCGGGGCGCTGTCCCGGCGCTGGGGCGGGTCGGTGCTGTGGGCATGGGTTGTCATGTCTCGGGGTGTGCAGCCTCACTCCGAGGCGTACGGAGGGCGGGGTGGGGTTGTTCGGGCTCGTTGCCTGGCGTCCTGAGGGTGGTCGGTCTGCTGATCGTCAGTCGTGGTCGGGCAGGGCCGATTGGATGGGGGTGGTGTTGCCCGTTCGTACCAGGAAGCCTCGGCCAGGGGGGCCTCCGGTTGTTCCGCGGGGGAGGCGGATCGAGAAGATGTCGCCGTCGGCCTGGCTTTGGACCGCGAGCAGCACCCCGGTGCGGGACTTGCGTGTTTCGGCGACGAAGCCGCGATATGCGACGGCCAGGTCTCCGGTGGTGCCGGCGACCAGCAATCCGTGATCTCCGTCCCGGCCCGATCGGAGCACTTCCTCCAACGCCATCCCCAGCGGACCGTCCGCATTGATCAGCTCGGCGTCGTCCACGAGCACGACGTACTGGTGCAGCTCCGCGACCAGCTCCGGCAGGTTGGTGGCGTTGCCGTCCAGCACGGCCAGGGCGCCGTTCAGCTCCCTTAACGGGCTGCGTCTGGGGGCGACGGCGATGACGGGCGTGCCATGGGCGATGAGCGAATGGGCGGCGGTCAGCAGGACGGACGAGCGGCCGGAGCGGGACGGGCCGGCGATCACGGCGCCGGGCCCGTGGGCCAGCAGGTCGAGGCCGAGCGGTGCCAGGGCGTCGCCGCCGGCGCCGATCAGCGCCCACAACGGGGACGGGGGTGTGAACGTCGGGTCCAGGGCGAGCGACTGGGATGCCGTGATGCGCATGGGGAGGGCGTCCACCCGCAAGGGCGGGTCGCCTTTCCAAGGCCAGGTGCCCTGGCCGGCGCCCGCGGATCGACCGTGAGCGGGGCCGGAAGCCCGTCGAGGACCCTCCGGGCCCGCCGTCGAAGTGCGGGCCAGGGTTTGGAAGGCGGCGACCTGGGCCGGGCCCGACGGGTCGGGGGAGAGCAGCGCGATGTGGTGCTCGACGATGCCGTGCTCGCCCATCGAGAGGGCTCGGCCGGGTGGCATCGACGAGGGCAGGCCCTTGAGGGGGAAGCCCGCCAGGCCGTAGTCGGCGGAGTCCGAGAGGCGCAGGAGCAGGCGGTCGTCGAAGACCGTCGAGACCTGGCCGAGCAGGCCCGAACGGTCGCTGGTGACCACCGCCCTGAACCCCACCGCCGGGCCTTCGCGCATGAGCTGGAGCAGGGCCTCGATGAGGCGGCCGTAGTCGTAGCTCTCGAAGGCGGCGACGAAGCCCTCCCAGCGATCGAGCATGAACACCAGCCAAGGGAGGCGGTGGCCGGCCTGGCGGTATTCGGCCAGGGAAGCGTGCCCGGCCTCGGCCAGGAGTTGCTGGCGGCGGCCGACCTCGGCACGGAGGCGGGTGAGGAGGCGTTCGACCCGGTCGAGCTGGTCGCGGGTGACGACGGCGCCGCAGTGGGGCATCGCCATCAGGGGCAGGAGCGCCCCGGAGCCGCAGTCGACCGCGTGCACGTGGACGTCTTCGGGCGAGGCGTGGGCCGCGATGGAGCCCGCGATCGTGCGCAGCGCCGTCGATCTGCCGGAGCGGGCGGCCCCCGCGATGAGCAGGTGGCCTCCGTGGGCCAGGTCCAGGGCCAGTGGGCGGCGGTCCTGCGCCCAGGGGCGGTCGGTCAGCCCGTAAGGCAGGGGAGGCACCTCGCCGACTCCCGACGGGGATGCCGCGCCGCGGTGCTCCGGCGGGGGAGCGAAGGGGACCGGTGCTGGGTCGCGCGGGCTGCCTGGTAGGGGGCCATTGGCGCCTCCGGGGGAGCGGTGGCCCGGGGCTGCTGGGTTGAGGGGCGTGGGGCGGTCCAGGGGTGGGGTGCCTGGGAGGCCGAGGGAAGGCTGGGCCGAGCCTTTTACGGAGGCCTGGATGGGGTCGTGGGGGTGGGCGGCGATCCCTGGGATGTGCCGCTTGGAAACGCTCTTTGGTGTGGTTTGCGGTGCTGAGGGGTCTGAGCCGTTGGGGGGTGGGAGCGGTGGCGTGGTTCCCGGGGGTGGGGTGGTGAGGGCCGGGAGGTCCAGGATGAACTGGGTGGGGAGGGGGTCGAGCCAGGGGCTGGGCTGGACGGGGACCGCGGCCAGGTGGGTGGCCTCGATGAGGGCGTCGGCGACCAGGGTGAGGTCGGTGACCGTCGAGTCCTCCGCCGGCTCCGGAGGGGGCGGCAGGGGTCTGCCCAGCGAGCGCCAGCTCACGTCGAGCACCCTGACGGTGGCGCCCGGCCCGGCGAACGGGCCCGTCGAGCCCGGTGCGGGACTGCGGCCTCCTACCCTGGCAGTCTGTACGGCCGTCGCGGCACCCATCCCGGAACGGACGTAGCAGCGGCCGGGCGTCGACTTGGAGATATGGGCGGCGTCCGGCAGGTCGATGACGTCGGAGGACTCGGCGGGCTCGGTCACGCGCAGGGCGATGCGCAAGGAGGTGTTCGCCTGGATGTCGGCCGTGACCACGCCCGCTGGGCGCTGCGTGGCCAGGATGAGGTGGATGCCCAGCGACCGGCCACGGCGGGCGATGTCAACCAGACCCGTGACGAAGTCGGGCAGTTCGGCCACCAGAGCGGCGAACTCGTCGATGATCAACACCAGCCGCGGCATGCCCGTGCCCGTGTAGTCCTCGATGTCCTTGGCGCCGGCCGCCGCCAGCAGGCGCTCTCTCCGGCGGATCTCGGCCGCCAGCGAGTCGAGGGCCCGCTGCGTCAGGTGGCCGTCGAGGTCGCTGACCATGCCGACCGTGTGCGGCAGGCGTACGCACTCCTTGAAGGCGGCGCCGCCCTTGTAGTCGATCAGCACGAACGTGAGCTGGTCGGGCCGGTTGGCCACCGCCAGCGAGCAGATCAGCGTCTGCAGCAGCTCCGACTTGCCCGCGCCCGTGGTGCCGGCGACCAGGCCGTGGGGGCCGTCGAGCCTGAGGTCCACCGAGAACGGGCCCTCGGGGCCGATGCCGATCAGCGCGCTGGTGGAGCCCTGGGCGCGCCATCGCCCGGCCAGTTCCCGGCCGGACGGGCTGGGCAGGCCCATCAGATCGAGCAGCCGGACGGCGTCGGGGAGGTTGCCCGATAGGTCGTCCCTGCTCACGTCGCGGATCGGAGACAGGGCCCGGGCCAGCCGGTCGCACCAGGCGGGGGAGACCAGGTCGCCCAGGATCGGGCCGATGACGTCGAGGCCGCCGCCGCGCAGGCGGACGAGACCGTCCGCGCCGCACGCGGCCACCGTCTGGCACTCCTCGGGAAGCAACCGCTGGTCGTCGTCGATGGCGAGCGTGAACACCCCTGAACGCGGGCCCTGGCGCAGCACCTGCGGCATGTTCGGCAGGCCGCGCAGGACCTGGGCGCCGTCGAGGATCACCAGGACGTCGTACGGGCGCACGTCGTACGAGGAGAAGGTGGGTTTCTCCGGCCCCCCGAGGTCGTCCCAGCCGGTGGGGATCTTGCCCAGTTCGGGGATGGCGGTGTTCTGGCGTTCGTCGATGAGGGCGGCGAGCTCGGCGACGCGGCGGGCGGCCGACTCGGGGTCGGTGCCGACCAGCGCCACGCATTCCTCGCCCGAGCGCGGCGTGCAGTGCGGGAGCCAGCGCATCCAGCCCCACCGGCGCTCGCCGTCGGCGTGCGCGGACACGACCACGATGGCCAGGTCGCGGGGGCTGTGCAGGGTCGCGGCCTGGGCGATCAGCCAGCTCGCGAGGCTGGTCGCCGCGGCGCGCGGGCCCGTGACGCCTGCCACGCCCAGCCTGCGCATGGGCAGCGCCACCGGAACCGAACGGCACATCGGCGGTTCGACGGCGCCGCCCTGCTCCTCCGACAGCTCCAGGTTGGCGGGCAGGTCGGCGAGGCCGACCCTGAGCCTGAGCGAGTCGGCGTCGTGGATCCTGCGCTCCCACAGCCGCCTGCGCGGGCCCGTGGCGGTGAGCAGCACCTGCGCCGGGTCGGGCGCGTCCGACCTGCGGGCCGCCTCGTCCGCCACCCTCGCCTGCTCGACGGCCTCGTCGTACGCCTGGAGCTGCTCGTTGTAGTCCTTGAGCGCCTGCTTGTGCTGCTTCTTGCCGTGGCGGCGGTCGCTCCACCATTGGCCGATCATGATGACCGGGGTCATGAGGGCGACGAGCAGGTAGTACGGCTGCTTCAGGGCGAACGCGAGCGTCACGCCGAGCACGGCGGGGAGGAGGGCGGCGAGCAACTGGAGGCGCAGGCCCTCGTTCCTGGACGGCTCCTTGGGCTTGACGAACTTGCGCTCGGGCTCCGGGCGCCGGAGCCTGGGCGGGCGGTTGTAGGACACGCCGCCCTCGCTCCTGGGCGCCAGGTGCGCGTCCTTGGGCTCGATCGACGTCAGCACGAACACCGACGAGCCGCACGTGAGCACGGCCTGGTCGGGCCATTCGATCTGCTCCGTGAGCGGCCGGCCGTCGAGCTCGGGCACCTCGCCGTAGTCGGCGGCGAGCTCGGCCGCCTCCCGCTCGGCGACCCTGGCCGTGAGCTCGGCGACCTCCTCGGCCCATCTGCCCTTGAGCTTGAGCTTGGGCGCCTCGTCGGGCGGTCGCCACGCGCGCTCGATCGTGATCGCGTCGGGCGTCACGCGTACGGTCACCGCTTCCGGGGCGAGCGTGGGGTCGGCGGTGGTCATGGCGCACATCGGGTCGGAACCGATGACGTGCACGCCCAGGCCCAGCCGGTGTACGGCGCCGGCCGCCGGGCCGCCCACCACGCGTACCTCGGCCACCCCGCCCGGCTCCTCGATGAGGGTGGCGCGGGCGAGCTGGGGGTCAAGCGTGATCTTGTCGCCGTCGCGCAGGACGGCGGTGGCGGGGGCGCGGGGGTCGAGCGGGCGGCCGTCACGCCACAGGACCGGCACAGCCGTTGACTGCGCCGTGCCTGCATGTGGCGTGCCTGCCCGTGCTGTGGCCGCCTGTGCCGCCTGTGTTGTGGTGTGCTCCGGTTGGCGGGGGTGTGGCACGTGGGTGCCGGTGTCTTGCGGGGGCGACATTCCGTAGGGGGCTCGTGCTCTGGGCAGGCGGACGACCTTCGCCAGCGGCCCGTGATCGTTGAGCGCGTCGCTCACCCTCGCCACTGTGGCGCCGTCGTCGCCGTCGATCACGACGTCACGGTCGCCCTGCCCGCCGAGCACGGTGAGCATGATCCGCATGATGCCGTCTCCTCGCTCGGATCTCGGGCGCCCAAAGGTAGCGCCCGCAGCGAGAGTAGGCGGGTTGGTTGACGGCAAAGGCATGGCTGGCCGTCGCTGTGGATGGGTGGGGGTTGGTGCTCCTGGTGGCTGTGGATAACCGGTCTTCGCTCCTTGACGGGGGTGGGCGGGTTCCTGGGGGGTGGCGGGCGTGGGTGAGGGGCGTATGGCATTGCTGTCTGTTTGGTTAGGGGTGGGCGTTGTGTGTGGCATGGGTGGGGTGGGTGGTTGGGCGTCGTGCGGGTTGTGTCGGGCTGGGTGGTTGGGCGTCGTGCGAATGGGCTGGGTGGGGGAGGGGGTGATGACCCCGGCGGAGTGAGGTGGCGGGTGGGGATATGGGGGTGGGCGTGGTAATGGGGTGAATGTTGTGGTGGGTGTTATGGGAGTGGCGGCTAGCCGGAGGAAACGTCGTTCGTCAACTCGATAGAAAGAACGGGCATCGATTATTCGGCATTGAGATCCCGTCACCTGCGAAACAAGCATGGGTCCTCGCATTCCGCCCCCGCGCGCCCTCCCCGCCCCACATAATGGCGGCAATTCCACGATTCAATTGGGAGCCCCCCACCCATGAGGACCAGTGAAAAGCCTGCCGTCAACGCGGCGGCGGGGTTGTCCGGCCCGGCCTCGCGCAGGCTCCCCGTGCCCCCTCGAGAGCGCAAGCCGGCCCTCGCCGCCTTGGCCGTTCTCCTGATTCTGGGCGGCGCGCTGGCCACGACCCTGCTCGTGCTGCGCAGCGGCGACCGCGTCTCCGCGATCCGGGTGACCCAGCAGGTCGGCGCGGGTCAGAAGTTCACCGAGCAGGCGCTGGAAGAGGTCCAGATCGCGGCCGACGGCGGTGTCGAATACGTGAGCTGGTCGGAGCGCGGCAAGGTGGCCAACAGCTTCGCGACCGTCACGGTCCTGCCCGGCACGCTGCTGACGAGCCGGATGGGACTCAAGCAGAGCAGCGAGCTGGGCCAGGGAAAGGCGACCGTCGGATTGGCCCTCAAGCCAGGGCAAATGCCTGCCGGAGTGGAGGCGGGCGACAGGGTCCAGGTGATATATGTGCCGAGCCGTTCGGGCCAGGGACAAACGCGGGTGCTCGCGGAAAGCGCCCTCGTGTTCTCGGCGGGTGACAAGTCCCGGACGGGAAATTCTGGCCAGATCACGGTAATAGTGGATTCATCGGCGTCACCGGAAATAGTGGCGTTCGCCTCCAGCGGTGAGATCGCGGTGGCCGAGCTACCGGGGGCACGCTGACGTGGCGCTGATCGTACTGGCCGCCGACAAAGGCGCTCCGGGTGTGACGACGGCGGCGACGGCCCTCGCGGCGGTGTGGCCGCGGCCCGTGCTGCTGGCCGAATGCGACCCGGCGGGCGGCGACCTCGCCTACCGGCTCCCGGCCGCCGACGGCGGCGTGCTGAACCCCGGCAAGGGCCTGCTCACCCTCGGCGCCACGGCGCGGCGCGGGCTTGAGCCCGCCCAGATCCACCAGCACACGCAGAAGATCGTCGGTGGTCTGGACGTGCTGGTCGGGCTCACGCACGGCGAGCAGGCCGCCGGGCTCACCTGGCTGTGGGGCCCGCTGGGCAGGGCGCTCGCCGGCATCCCGGACGCCGACGTGATCGCCGACTGCGGCCGCCTCGGCGCGCACGCGCAGCTCGGCGACCTGATCGCCGAGGCCGAGCAGGTCGTGCTGCTCACCAGGGCCACCCTCGACCACGTCGCCCACCTGCGCGAACGCCTCCAGATCACCAAGGCGCACGGCGTCGCCGTGATCGCCGACCCGCGTAATTACCGCGGCTCCATCGACGAGGTACGCAGGATCGTCGGCCCGACCGTCCAGTACGTGTACGGCCTCGCGCACGACCCCAAGGGCGCCGAGTTGCTGCGCGGCCAGTGGGGCGGACGGCTCGACCGGTCCCTGCTCATCCGCACCGCGAGAGACCTGGCGGGGAGGCTGGTGAGCCACCGATGATCGATCACTCGCTGGTCAAGCGCTTCCGCCAGGAGGTCGGTGACCGCCTCGCCCACCAGCGCCGGCTCGACCAGGCCAACGGCCTGCCGCCGATGACGGGGGAGGACGAGCGCCAGTTCGCCCGCGCGCTGATCTCCCAGGTCCTGGAGGAGCACGCGCGCAACGAGATCGGCCTGGGCCGCACGCCGCCCACGGTCGAGGAGGAAGAGGCCCTCGCGGCCGGCATCCACGCCGCGCTGTTCGGGGTGGGCAGGCTGCAGCCGCTGCTCGACGACCCCCAGGTCGAGAACATCGACATCAACGGCTGCGACAGGGTGTTCGTCAGCTACGCCGACGGCCAGGAGGTCATGCACGACCCGGTCGCCGAGTCCGACGACGAGCTGATCGAGCTCATCCAGATCCTGGCGGCGTACTCGGGCCTGTCGAGCAGGCCGTTCGACACCGCCAACCCGCAGCTCGACCTGCGCCTCCCCGACGGCTCCAGGCTGAGCGCCGTCATGGACGTCACCGTCAGACCGGCGGTCTCCATCCGCCGCGCCCGCCTCGGCAAGGTCTTCCTGTCCGACTTGGCAGGCAACGGCACGATAAGTCGGGACATAGCCCGGTTCTTGACCGCCGTCGTCGCCGCCCGCAAGAACATCATGATCGCCGGATCCACCAACGCCGGCAAGACCACCCTGCTCAGAGCCCTGGCCAACGAGATCCCGCCCAGCGAGCGCCTCATCACCGTCGAACGCGCCCTGGAGCTGGGCCTCGACCAGTTCCCCGAGCTCCACCCCAACGTCGTCGCCTTCGAACAACGCCTGCCCAACTCCGAGGGCCAGGGCGAGATCTCCATGGCCGAGCTGGTCAGACGCTCGCTGCGGATGAACCCCAGCCGCGTCATCGTCGGCGAGGTCCTCGGCGACGAGATCGTCACCATGCTCAACGCGATGACCCAGGGCAACGACGGCTCCCTGTCGACCATCCACGCCAACTCCAGCATGGAGGTCTTCAACCGCATCTCCACCTACGCCCTGCAGGCTGGCGAGCGCCTCCCGATCGACGCGACCCACATGCTCATCGCGGGCGCCATCGACTTCGTCGTCTTCATCGAGAAGCGCAACGACTACCACGTCGGCGGCACCCTGCGCCGCTACGTGGCCAGCATCCGCGAGGTCAACGGCTGCGACGGCCGAGTCCTGTCGAGCGAGGTGTTCGTGCCGGGCCCCGACGGCGCCGCCGTCCCGCACGCGCCGGTCTCCTGCCTGGACGAGCTAGCCGCCCACGGATACCTGCCGGGGGGATGGTGACGAGATGATCTTCGACCCGTTCGCGCTGCTCACCGGAGCGGTCATCGGCGGCGGCCTGTTCCTGTTCTTCATCTCCCTGTACGGCATGCGCCCCCGCCCGTCCCAGCCCAAGCGCCACCTGCTCAAGGCGCTGACCACCCGCACCGCGATAGCCGCGGTGGCGGCCGGGCTGGTCCTGATCATCACCGGCTGGCCGGTCATGGCGGTGGGCACGGTGCTGCTCGTGTTCGCCTGGCGCGGACTGTCGGGCGGGGCCGCCGAGGAGCGCGCCGCCATGCGCCGGCTCGAAGGGCTCGCCGCCTGGACCGAGTCCCTGCGCGACACGATCGCCGGCGCGGCCGGGCTCGAACAGGCCATCCCGTCGTCCATCAGGGCCGCCGCGCCCATGCTCAGGCCACACCTGCGCGCCATGATCGACCGGCTGCACACGAGGATGGCGCTGCCGGAGGCCCTGGCGTTGTTCGCCGACGAGCTCGACGACCCGTCGGCCGACCTCGTGGTGGCCGCGCTCATCCTCAACTCCCGGCTGCGCGGCCCCGGCCTGCGCGACGTGCTGGGCGCGCTGGCCGTCTCGGCCCGCGAGGAGCTCGACATGCGCCGCCGCGTCGAGGCCGAACGCCGCGCGACCAGGCGCAGCGTCCAGATCGTGGTGATCACCGCGCTCGTCTTCGCCGGGCTCCTCATCCTGTTCAACCCCTCCTACGTGGCCGAGTACGAGGGCCTGCTGGGCCAGGCCGTGCTCCTGGTCGTCGCGGGGCTGTTCGGGGCCGGGTTCGCCTGGATGAGGCGGCTGGCCAGGTTCGACAAGCCGACCCGGCTGCTCATGGGAGGAGGCGGCGTCAATGGTTGAGGGCGCGCTGGGCGGAGCCGTACTCGGGCTCGGCCTGTTCGTGCTGCTGCGGGCGCTCTTCCCGGCCCGCCCGGGGCTGGTGGCGCGGCTGCTCGCGCTCGACGCCGTGCGCGAGGACGCGGGCGCCCCGAGCGTTCAGCTCCTGCTGCCCGAGGAGGAGGTCAGCGCGTTCCGCCGCGGCCTGGGCGCGCGCCTGGCCCGCCTGTACGCGGCCCGCGGCTGGGAGGTCAGGTCGATCAAGGCGGACCTGGCGCTGCTCGGCCGCTCGTTCGAGGCGTTCCTGGCCGGCAAGGTGCTGCTGGCGGCCAGCGGCCTGCTGGCCTTCCCGCTGCTGCTCGGCTGGCTGGTGCTCATGGAGTGGGGCACCTCGCTCGCCATCCCGTTCTGGGCCGCCGTGCTCGTCGCGCTGCTGTTCTTCTTCCTGCCCGACCTCCAGATACGCAAGGACGCGGCGGCCAGGCGGCGCGACTTCCGCCATGTGGTCGGCGCGTTCCTCGACCTCGTCTCCATGAACCTGGCCGGCGGCCGAGGCGTCCCCGAGGCCCTCATGATGGCCGTGTCGGTCAGCGGTGAGCAGCCCAACTGGGCGATGGGTCGCATCCGCGACGCGCTCAGCGGCGCCAGGATCGTCGGCATCACCCCATGGCAGGCGCTCGGCCAGCTCGGCGAGGAGATCAACGTCGACGAGCTGCGCGACCTGTCCGCCGCGCTCGGCCTGGTGGCCGACGACGGCGCCAAAGTACGCGCGTCGCTGACGGCGAGGGCCGCGACGTTGCGCCGCCGCGAGCTGGCGGAGATCGAGGGCAGGGCCGGCGAGCGGTCGCAGTCGATGCTCGTCGCCCAGCTGCTGCTCTGCGCCGGTTTCGTGATCTTTCTCAGTTTTCCCGCCGCTATGAAGATGTTGGGGTCCTGATGAACCATCCCTGGATCGTTTACCTCACCG
The DNA here is from genome assembly GCF_044460125.1 of Nonomuraea sp. NPDC050153. NCBI lineage: Bacteria > Bacillati > Actinomycetota > Actinomycetes > Streptosporangiales > Streptosporangiaceae > Nonomuraea > Nonomuraea sp. NPDC050153. The sequence continues at coordinate 37,191 of NZ_JBITJQ010000006.1, read as the reverse complement.
CGTACCTGGGCGTGCGCATCCATCGCGCCCGCACCGCCCCCACCCGCGGCGCCTCCGCCGTCGAGTGGGTGATCATCACCGCCATCATCGCCGGTGTCGCGCTCGGCCTGGCCACCTTGATCAAGTCGCTGGTGGAGCAGAAGCAGGGTGAGATCCAAGGCAGTTTCGGCGGTGGTGGCGGCACCGGTGGCAACCCGTAGGAGGCGCGAGCGGGGCGCCACGGTGATCGAGCTGGCCATCCTCATGCCGGTCATCCTCGCGGTGGCGCTGCTCGTCGTGCAGGTCGCGCTCTGGTTCCACGCCCGGCAGGTCGCGGAGGCCGCCGCCCAGGAGGGCGCGCGCGTGGCCAGGGCGGCGCCGTTCGACTCCGGTGACTGGCCGGGCCAGGCCACCGCGAAGGCCACCGACATCATCAGGGCCGTCGGCCCGAAGCTGCTCCAGGGCGCCACGGCCACGACGTCCGAGAAGGACCCCGACGAGCGCTTCGTCACCGTGACCGGCAGCGCCGTACAGGTCGTCCCGCTGCTGCCCGAGCTGACGTTCACGATCACCGCCACCGCGGGCGGGCCGGTCGAGTGCTTCCGCCCGGACAACGGCGGAGGGGACTGCTCATGAAGGGGGGAGAGCGCGGCTCCATGGCCGTGGAGACCGTGATGCTGGCCCCGGTCTTCCTGCTGTTCCTCATGTTCCTGGCCGGGGCGGGGGTGCTGGTGGAGTCGCAGGGGCGCGTCAACGGGGCGGCCAGGGACGCGGCCCGGGCCGCGTCGGTTCAGCGCACGTTCGACGAGGCCGAGGCCGCCGCCAAGGCGGTCGCCGACGGCACGCTGACCGGGCCCTGCGGGTCCCCGTCCGTCTCGCTGGACGGCTCCGAATGGGAGCAGGGCGGCCAGGTCCAGGCCGAGGTGAGCTGCGAGCTCGACCTCGGCTTCCTGGGGTTCGGGGGCGTCAAGCGGATGACCGGCACCGCGGTGGTGCCGATCGAGCAGTTCAGGAGGGTCGAATGAGCGAGCGGGGGTCGATGTCGGTGTTCACCGTGCTGTTCTCCGTCGTCGTGTTCCTGCTGGCCGGGCTCCTCGTGGACGGTGGCGCGGCGATCAACGCCCGGCTGCGCGCGGCCGACGTGGCCGAGCAGGCCGCGCGGGCCGGCGCCGACGAGATCGACGTCGACCACCTGCGCGCCACCGGCCAGACCCGGCTGCTCGGCGAGGACCAGGTGTGCGCCAGGGCCGACGAGATCGTCGCCGCGCAGGGCGGCGAGGGCGTGACCCGCGGCGAGTGCACCGTTGCCCAGGGACAGGCGCAGGTGACGGTCACCGTGTCGGTGCAGTGGAAGGCGTTCTTCCTGAGCGCGATCGGCTTCCCCGGCGACGAGATGACCGGCCAGGCCGTCGCCGCGCCCGAAGCGAGATAGACCGAAACTCACCGGTCGATGGATCGGCGAGCGTACGAGCACGACCCTGGACGGCGGAAGGGAGAGACGATGCCGACGCGAGAGCCCGCGCGCCCACACGGACGCCACACGCCCGTGCGCGTCAAAGCCAGGCGCAGCGCAGGAGACGTGCTCGCCGGCATCGGATCGCTGATCGTGCTGGTGGCGCTCGTGGGCGGGGTGCCGTACGCGCTGCTCACGTTCGTCGGGCCGCCGATCGCGCCCGAGCTGCTCGACCTCGACCTGCTCACCAGCCGCGTCGGCCCGAGCACCGTCGTGGCCGTGCTGGTGCTGCTGGTCTGGCTGGCCTGGTTCCAGATGTTCGTGTGCGTGCTGGTCGAGGTGTACGCGGGCGTCCGCAGGGTCGGCATGCCGGCCCGCGTGCCGCTCTCCGGGGGCACGCAGGCACTGGCCAACAAGCTCGTCGGCGCGGTGCTGCTGCTGTTCACGGCGGGTGCGATGGTCGTGCCGCTGGCCAAGCTGGCGCCCACGCCGGCCGCCACGCCGGTCACGGCGGTGGCGTACTCCGCGCCGATCGTCGAGAAGACGACCCTGGAGACGCAGAAGACCAAGAAGGTGTACGTGGTGCAGCCCCCGCACGGCCGGCACCACGAGAGCCTGTGGGAGATCGCCGAGAAGTGCTTAGGAGACGGCCGCCGATATCCCGAAATTTACCGGCTTAATCAGGCGAAGGAGCAGCCGGACGGCACCCGCCTGCGCATGGCCGACCTGATCAGGCCAGGCTGGGTGCTCGACATGCCGGACGACGCCAGGCACGTCCACATCGTCCCCGTCGACCAGCCCCGCGAGCAGACGCTGCGCGAGCACCCGGGCAGGGCCGCGACGAACCAGCACGCGGGCCGGCAAGCCGACGAGCGGACCGGCCACGCCGAGAAGAAGGTCGAGGCCAAGCACCGCCAGCCGGAGCAGCAGGAGCGGCAGCGGCCCGACCAGCCGCAGGCCACCATCCGGGAGAGCCAGTCGGCCGACCTGACCGACTACCTCGCCACCGCTTCCCTGGCCGCCGCGGGCCTGCTGCTCGTGCTGGCCAGGCGGCGCCGCGAGCAGCTCTGGCGCAGGGTGTTCGGCCGCCGGATCGTCCGCCCGCGCGACGACGCCGCCCAGGCCGAGGTCGCGCTGAGGCTCGGCGGCGACGCGCCGGGCGCCCGCATCCTCGACATCGGCCTGCGGCTGCTCGGCGCCGAGCTGGCCGCCCAGAACCGCACGCCCCCCACCGTGTACGGGGCGCACCTGTCGGCCCGCACGCTCGACCTGTGGATCCACCCGCCGGACGGCGACGCGCCGCCGCCGTGGACGGCCCAGGACGGCGGCCAGGTGTGGCGGTTGCCCGCTCATGAGGGCCGCCTGCTGGAGGAGCAGGCGGGCGGGGCGCCGTACCCCGGGCTGGTCTCCATCGGCACGGACGCCAGCGGGCGCGTGCTCATCGACCTGGAAGCCGCGCAGGGCCTGATCAACGTGCGCGGCCCGCAGACCACCGCCGCGCTGGCCGCGCTCGCCGTCGAACTGGCCACCAACCGCTGGTCCGACCGCATGCGCATCACGCTCGTCGGCTTCGGCGAGGAGCTGACCGCCATCGCGCCCGACCGGATCAGGGCCGTCGGCGGCCTGGCCGAGGTGCTGCCCGAGCTGGAGGCCGTCGCCACGCCGCGCAGGGAGGTGCTGACCGGGCGCATCACCGGCAGCCCGCGCGAGGCCCACTACCTGCTGTCCGCGGTCGCGCCCACGCACGAGGAGGCCCGGCGCCTCGCGCTGCTGGCCCGCAGGGACACGGCCGGTTACGTGCTGGCGGGCGAGGTCCCGCACGCCACCTGGACGCTGGAGATCGATGACGACGGCCGGGCCAGGATCGCCGAGCTGGGCTTCGACGTGCAGGCCCAGCTCCTGCCCCGCCGCCACTACCAGGCCCTGATCGACCTGTTCAGGACGGCCTCCCGGGTCGACGGCGAGGCCGTCCCCGAGGCCGAGCCGCTGGCGGGGCTGCACCCGCCCGCCGTCGAGGTCAGGATGCTCGGCCCCATCGAGGTCACCGGCCTGCGGCCCTTGGAGGAGGGCCGGCTGGCACTGGCCGCGGAGCTGCTGGTCTACCTGGCCACGCACCCCGGCGGCGTGCATCCCTCGGTGCTGGGCGGGGTGCTCTGGCCGCGCGGCGTGCAGGACATGGTCAGGGACGCCACGATCGCCAGGGTCGCCGAGTGGCTCGGGCGGGAGCACCTGCTCACCGACGAGGCCGGCCGGCTCAGCCTGGGGCCCGACGTGCGTACGGACTGGGCGCTGTTCCGCGAGCTCGTACGCCGCTCGCAGGGCGACCCGACGGCCAGGGCCGTCCTGCTGGAGAAGGCGCTCGGGCTGGTCAGAGGCCCGCTGCTGAGCGGCCGCCAGCCGGGCAGGTACGCCTGGCTGGCGGCCGAGGACCTGGAGTACGACGTGGCCGCCGAGGTGGCCGACGCGGCGCACCAGCTCTGCGAGCTGCGGCTCGCGCACGGGCAGCCGGACGCCGCCGTGGCCGCCGTACGCGCGGCGCTGCTGCTGGCGGTGGACGACGAGGGCCTCTGGCGCGACCTGCTGCGGGCCACGCACGCCACCGAGGACACCGTACGGCTGCGCGCCGTCGTCGAGGGCCTGACCCGCAGGGCGGCCTCGCACCCTTACGGCGGCGGGATGGCCCCGGAGACCGAGGCACTGATCGAGGAACTGCTGCCCACGTGGCGCATCCATGTGGTGAGGGAGTCGTCGGCATGAGACGAGTCGTGCTGCTGCTGGTCATCGTCCTGGCGGGCTGCGGGCAGGCCGAGCGCCCGTACTCGCCCGCGGCGGAACCCGCGCCGGTGAAGAGCTCCGCCAAGACCTCCGCCCGGGCGACGACACAGCCGGAGGAGGCGCTGCCGACCGGCCCCCAGAGCATCGCCATCGGCGACGGCCTGCGCGTGCGGGTGGAGTGGCCGGCGGATCCCGACCCGCTGCTGAAGGTCATCGTCGACCAGTACGTGGGCACCCGCCAGGCCGTCGTCGACGGGACCCGCGGCTACCGGCGCAATCTGGAGATCAAGGCCGAGGAGCAGGCGACGGAGTGGGTGAACCAGTTCATCGACGAGGAGCGTTCGATGCGCGGGACCGGCCGGCTCTACGACCTGCGGATCAGCGCGCGCATGGGCAAGGGCGCTCAGGTCAACGCATGCGTGGACGAGTCGGGCGTGCGGATGATCTCCTCCCGTACCGGGAAGGCCGTCGCCCCTCAGCCGGATTGGCTGCGCACCCCTTACAGCCAGAGCGTGGTCGCCCATCGCGGTGACGACGGGGTGTGGCGCATCAGGTCCTACATCCCCTCCACAGAGAGATGCTCCCGATGAAATCTTTGCTCGCGGTACTGCTCTCGGTGCCGCTGCTGGTCGCTCCGCCCCCAGGCCCTCGCGACGTCGACGTCGACGTCAATGGCAGCCAGCGCGGGCGGACGACGAGCCTGAGCCTGGAGGCCAGCTCCATCAAGATCAGCGGTGACGGCGCCAGGGGCGGCTCGGGCGACGGCTATCGCATCCCGCGCCCCTGCTGGTACGAGCCCAGCCTGAGCGCCGAGGAGATGTTCCGGCTGCACACCGAAGGCCGCGATCCGGCCAACCGGGCGCGGATCGACGAGGAGAGCTTCCGGGCCTTCATCCAGCAGTTCAAGGACAAGCTCGGCAAACCGGGCCGATGGTGGGTGCCCGCGTACAACAAGGCCGATCCGAACGGCGCCGCCTGCTGGGGCGGCCTCGATCTGTTCGTCTTCATGCCCCCGAACACCACGCCCCCGTCCGGGATCACGATCGAGCAGCTGGCGCAGATCGCCAGGGCCGCGCTGACCGTCCCGGAGCCCACGGTCAAGCTGAACCCCGACGCCAAGAGCTTCGTCAACCTCCCGACCTTCGTCTGGCTGGAGAACGTCGGCCAGCCGAGCCGCACGGTCACGGCGGCGATCCCCGGCGTCATGAGCGTGACCCTGGTGGCGACGCTGCAGGACATCAAGATCGATCCGGGTACGTCCAAGGATCGGGCCGAGGTGCACGAGGAGGGTTGCGGGGCGTCCGGGAAGCCGTACGAGAAGGGCGCCCAGTTCACGTGCGGCGTGCGTTACCTGCGCTCGGCGATCGACCAGCCGCGCGAGAAGTACACGCTGACCGTCACCACCGTGTGGCCGGTCCAGGTGGCCGACAACGTGGTGCCGTTCCAGTTCGCGCCCGTACAGGTCGGCGCCAGCCGGGACGTGCCGGTCGGCGAGATCCAGAGCAACGTCAAGCCGTGAGCGGCGGGTCCGGGCGGCTCAGGCCCGGACCACCGCCACCAGCGGGGCCAGCTCGGGCTGCTCCGCCGCCTCGTCGAGCACCTCTTTCAGCACGCCGTCGTGCGTGGGACGGGCCCGTCCGAGCAGTTCGAACCCGGCCTGCGTGACCTCCGAGTAGATCCCGCGCCTGTCGTCCTCGCACAGGTAGCGCTTGAGCAGGCTGCGGTTCTCCAGGCGCGTCACCAGCCTGGTCGTGGCGCTCTGGCTGAGCACGACGGCCCTGGCGAGCTGTTGCATGCGCATGTGCCAGCCGTCCTGCCTGGCCAGCACGTCCAGCACCGTGTATTCGCTCACGCTGAGCGAGTGCTCCTTCTGGAGTGATTTCTCCAGCCTGTCCTCGATTCTCGCGTGCAGCGCCGCGAGGGTGCGCCAGCCCTGGGCGCGCGCCTCCACGGCGTCATCGGCTAGGGGCATGTGACAACCTCCTCGACATCCTTGTATGTTCATATAGTCGGCGTGTGCAAATAATGTCCACGCTTACTAACGTCGTCTGAGGAGTAGTCTATGCCTCTCGCCCTGTTCGCCCTCGCGATCAGCGCCTTCGGCATCGGAACCACGGAGTTCATCATCAACGGGCTGCTGCCCGAGGTGGCGGCCGATTTCCACGTGTCCATCCCGGCCGCCGGGCTGCTCGTTTCCGGTTACGCGCTGGGCGTGGCCGTCGGCGGGCCGCCGCTGACCATGCTCGGCGGGCGCCTGTCGCGCAAGACCATGCTGCTGTCCCTGATGGTGCTGTTCATCGTGGGGAACCTGCTGTCGGCGCTGGCGCCCTCGTACGCGGTGCTGATGGTCGGCCGTTTCCTGTCGGCCTTCGCGCACGGCGCCTACTTCGGGGTCGGCTCCGTCGTGGCCGCCGACCTGGTGGCGCCGCAGAAGCGGGCCAGCGCCATCGCCATGATGTTCACCGGCCTCACGCTCGCCAACGTCCTGGGCGTGCCCTTGGGGACGTGGATCGGTCAGGCGTTCGGCTGGCGGGCCACGTTCTGGGTCGTGGTGGCGATCGGCGTGGCCGGTCTCGCCGGCGTGGTCGCCCTCGTGCCCCGGCAGCCGCGCCCGACCGGGAGCGTCGTGCGGGAACTGGCGACGTTCCGCAAGGCCGGCGTCTGGCTGGCTCTGGGGATGACCGTCTTCGGCTTCGCCCCGGTCTTCGCCGTCATCACGTTCATCGCGCCCATCATGACCGGCGTGGGCGGCTTCTCGCCCGGCGCCGTGCCCGTGGTCATGGCCCTGTTCGGGGTCGGCCTCGTGGCGGGCAACCTGATCGGCGGCAAGCTGGCGGACCGCGCGGTCATGCCCAGCATCTACGGCTCGGTCGCCCTGCTCACCCTGCTGGCCGTGGCGGTGGCCCTGGTGTCGGGCAGCCAGGTGGCCTTCGTGATCACCATCACGCTGTTCGGGGTGGCCGCCTTCGCCACGGTCCCGCCCCTGCAGACCCGCGTCCTGGACGCCGCCGCCGGCGCCCCCACGCTCGCCTCGGCGGCCAACATCGGGGCCTTCAACCTGGGCAACGCGATCGGCTCCTTCGCGGCCGGCCTCACCATCGACGCCGGCCTCGGCTACACGGCCCCCGCCTGGACCGCGGCCCTGTTGGGCCTGGCCGGGCTGGCCGTGGCGGGGGCGGCGGGCCTCCAGGCCCGCCGCCTGGTGCCCGCCACCTAATAAGCACCGCCTGGTGAGCGCTGCCTAGTGAGCGCCGGACTCGTGGGCGAGCAGCCACTCCTTGACCGGCACGCCGTAGTAGTAGCCGCCGTAGCCTCCGCCGCTGGGCAGCACCCGGTGGCAGGGGACGAACGGCGCGATGAGGTTCTGCGCGCAGGCCGAGCCGGCCGCCCGGGCGGCCGTCCTGGGCATGCCCGCCCGCTCGGCCAGCTCCGCGTACGAGACGGTGGTCCCCGCCTTGACCTCGCGCAACGCGGCATGGATCCGCTTGCGGGTGGCCGAGCCCGGCTGGGAGACCGGGACGGCGTCCAGCGCGTCCAGATCCCCGGCCAGGTACGCCCGCACCGCCACCGAGACGGCCCCGAGGTCGTCCACGACCTCCAGGCCCTCCGACCGCAGCTCGGGCGTGAGGCGGTCGAACATCTCCGTCGGGTCGGCGGTGAACCCGGCCGCCACCACCACTCCCTCGCGGCAGAGCAGGGACAGCGGCCCCATCGGGGTCGGGATGAGCTGAGCAGCGATCATGATGAGCTCCAAAGGTGCAGGGCGGCGTAGGCCCGCCAGGGCCGCCACCGTTCGATGTGGTCGTCGGGGATGTCCAGGGCGGCCATGCGCTTCTTGAGCACGAGGTCGCCCATGGGCCACGCGTCCGGGTCGCGCAGCGCCCGGAGCGCGATGTAGCCGGCCGTCCACGGGCCGATGCCCGGGATCTTGAGCAGGTCCGACACCGCCTCGGCGGGGTCCTGGCCGCCGTCGAGGTCGAGGCGGCCCTCCACCAGGTGGCCGGCCAGGTGCCTGAGCGTGTCGATCCGGCGGTTGGTCAGGCCCAGGCCCGTCAGGTCCGTTTCCAGGAGTTCGGCCGGGGTGGGGAAGAGCGGGCCGGAGGCCTTGGCGACGATGCGGCCGAGGAGGGTGCGGGCGCCGGCCACCGAGATCTGCTGGCCGACGACCGCGCGTACGGCCAGCTCGAAGCCGTCGAACGCCCCCGGCACCCGCAGCCCCGGCCGGGCCGCCACCAGCGGCCCGAGCGAGGTCTGCTCAAGGATCTCCGAGATGGCGGACGGGTCGGCGTCGAGGTCGAGGAGGCGGCGGCAGCGGGCCACGACGCGGGCGAGCTGCCGGGTGTCGTCGATCGCGACGTCCAGGGCTATGTGGTCGCGGTGCGGCGTGAGCGTGATCGTCCCACCCGGTACCGCTCGCGCGTACGACGTCAGGTCCGCCACCTCCAGCCCCGGGATGGCGCGCGCGGCCAGGAACGCGAAGACCCCGTCCACGTCGTAGGGCTCGCGCCGGTGCAGCCGGAGCCGGAGCGTCGCGTCGCAGGCCCGCGGGCCCGCCGTGGCCCGCAGCTCGCTGGGCGTGAAGCCGTACGTCTCCCGCATCGTCGCGTTGAACTGCCGCACGCTCCCGAACCCCGCCGCGAACGCCACGTCCGTGACCGGCAGCCCCGTCTCCGTCAGCAGCTGCTTGGCCAGCAGCAGCCGCTTGGTCCGCGCCACCGCCAGCGGCCCGACGCCCAGCTCGGCCACGAACAGCCGGTGCAGGTGCCGCTCGGTGATGTGCAGCCGCTCGGCCAGCCCCGCCACGCCCTGCTCGTCCGCCGCGCCGTCGTCGATCAGCCGCAGCGCCCGGCCGACCAGGTCGCCGCGCACGTCCCAGCCCGGGTCGCCGGGCGAGAGCTCAGGACGGCACCGCTTGCACGGCCGGAACCCCGCGGCCTCGGCCGACGCCGCGTGCCGGTAGAAACGCACGTTCCTGGACGAAGGCGTACGCGCCGGGCAGATTGGACGGCAGTAGATGCGCGTCGTCGTCACCGCCGTGTAGAAGCGCCCGTCGAACCGCGCGTCCCTGGCGGAGACGGCCCGGTAGCAGGAGTCGAAGTCGAGCTGGAGTGGTGACATGCCTCCGACACTAGGCGCTGCCCGAAGGCGCTGACTGGCGGAAATCGGACGTGAGCGTCGAACGGCAGGTCAGCAGGCCGAGCCGGGTGACCGGCGGAAATCGGACACCCGGCGCACGGCTACTTGGACGAGACGCCGACGCCCAGGTCGAACTCCCGGTAGACCCGGGCCCAGAAGCCGTCACGCAGCCACACCCGCGCCTCCGGGTAGGGGCGCAGCGAGTGGCCGAGCTCCTTCTCCGCCTCGATCAGCAGCTCGGTGTCGATCACGGTCGGCAGGATGGGGCCGGGCAGCAGGTCGCGGATGTTGTCGCGGCCACGCGTGAGGATCCACTTCTGTGCCACGTGCTCGCCCACGTCCTCCACGCGCGGGCGGCTCGGCCCGAGCTTGGCCACCTGGCCGGGCTTGGCGTGCGGCTTGACGGGCGCGCGCCCGGCGAAGACCTGCGCGGGCGACGGTGCGGCAGCGGGCGGGGTGACCGGGACGGGCTGGGGAGCACGGCTGAAAAAGGGCCTCAGGAAATCAGCGGAGATCACTTCCACGGTGTCGGACTCCCACACCAGGCGCTCGGCCTGGTTGGTGCCGTACGGCGGCTCGACGCCCCACAGGTGGATCCGCACCCCGTACGCCTGCGCCGCCTCGACCGCCGGAACCATGTCCTCATCGCCCGCCAGCAGGATCGTGTCGGTGACCGCATGATGCCGGGCCAGCGCCTCCAGATCGCTCCGGATCTGCGCGTCCACGCCTTTCTGCTGGCCACGGGCGTTCAGGTTGCCAAGCCGCACCTTGACCCACGGGAGCTGGGCGATGACCCGCTGGTCGACGGTGGGCACACGGTCACGGGCTGCGTCATACCAATAGATCCGCAGGAGTTCGCCGGAAGTACGTTCCTCTGCATGTTTCTGTAGACTCTGGATGAGCTCATCGGCGGCCACCCGATATTCCTTACGCTCCTTCGCGCCGAGCAGCACTTCACCCGCCGCCGCGTACAGATAACCGACATCCACTAGGACGGCGTACTTGGCTGCCACAGGATGCGGCATGAGGTCTGGGATGGCCATGTCGTCCTCCAGGCCGCGGTGTTAGTTGATCGGCTGACTATATACGCCTACTTTCTCTAGATAGTCCCAACTCCCGGGGAACTTGACACCCGATTCTCAGGATCTATCTAGGGTAGAGCGCTCATCCGCCATGCCGACTTCCCTGGAACGACAGGCTTACGCATAGCTCTGCCAGGGTTTCGCCACGTTTGCCGACGGGGCCGTGAAGGCGCCTCCGGTTCGGCGTCGGAGCCCTGCCGTGCGGCGAGGACGGCGACCAACGCCGCGATCTCCTCGGGCGTGGCGTCCCCCCGGACAATTCGCAGATCTGGCGTCATAGCGGGATGTTCCCATGCTTTTTCGGCGGGAGCGTCGCCCGCTTGTTCCTGAGGGCCCGCAGCGCCCTGACGACCTGGGCCCGGGTCTCCGACGGCCGGATCACCGCGTCCACATAGCCGCGCTCCGCCGCGATGTACGGATTGGCCAGCGTGTCCTCGTACTCGGTGACGAGCCGGGCGCGCTCGCCCTCGGGGTCGTCGGAGGCGGCGAGTTCGCGCCGGTAGAGGATGTTGACCGCGCCCTGCGCCCCCATGACCGCGATCTGGGCCGTGGGCCAGGCCAGGTTGATGTCCGCGCCGAGGTGCTTGGAGCCCATGACGTCGTACGCGCCGCCGTACGCCTTGCGCGTGATCACCGTGATCAGCGGCACGGTGGCCTCGGCGTAGGCGTAGAGGAGCTTGGCGCCCCGGCGGATGATTCCGTTCCATTCCTGATCGGTCCCTGGAAGGAATCCCGGCACATCCACAAATGTCAGTATCGGAATATTAAAGGCATCACATGTTCGAATAAATCGGGCGGCCTTCTCCGACGCGTTGATATCCAGACATCCGGCGAAATGCATGGGCTGGTTGGCCACGACCCCGACCGGCTGGCCGTCCACGCGGCCGTACCCGACCACGACGTTCGGCGCGAACAGCGCGTGGACCTCCAGGAACTCCCCGTCGTCCAGCACGTGCTCGATCACCCGGTGCATGTCGTACGGCTGGTTCGCCGAGTCGGGGATCAGCTCGTCGAGCTCCGGATCGGGCTCCAGGTCGGTGGCCGGCTCGAAGACCGGGGCCTCGTCCAGGTTGTTCGACGGCAGGTACGACAGCAGCGCCTTGACGTACTCCAGCGCGTCCTGCTCGTCGGCGGCCTGGTAGTGGGCCACGCCCGACTTCGTGTTGTGCGTGTGGGCCCCGCCGAGCTCCTCGAACGTGACCTCCTCGCCCGTCACCGTCTTGATCACGTCGGGCCCGGTGATGAACATCTGGGACGTCTGGTCCACCATCACCACGAAGTCGGTCAGCGCCGGGGAGTAGACGTGCCCGCCGGCCGCGGCGCCCATGATGAGCGAGATCTGGGGGATCACGCCGGACGCGTGCACGTTGCGCTTGAAGATCTCCGCGTAGAGGCCGAGCGCCACCACGCCTTCCTGGATGCGCGCGCCGCCGCCCTCGTTGATGCCGATGATCGGGCAGCCGGTCTTGATCGCCAGGTCGAGCACCTTGACGATCTTCTCGCCGTACACCTCGCCGAGCGAGCCGCCGAAGACCGTCACGTCCTGCGAGAACACGCACACCTGCCGGCCGTCGACCGTGCCGTGCCCGGTGATGACGCCGTCGCCGTACGGCCGCCGGCTCTCCAGCCCGAACATCGTCGACCGGTGCCTGGCGAACTCGTCGAACTCCACGAACGAGCCCTCGTCCAGCAGCGCGAGCACCCGCTCCCTGGCGGTCATCTTGCCCTTGGCGTGCTGCTTCTCCACGGCCGCCGCGGAGCCCGCGTGCGCGGCCTCGTCGAGCCGCCGCTCCAGGTCGGCGATCTTCCCGGCGGTGGTGTGGATGTCCGGCCGGTCCGGCGACTCCTCGGCAGCAGTGCTCATGCTCGCAAGGTTAGTCCTCCTCCTAGAGTGGATTCATGACGGATGCGGTTCGCACGCACGGGCTCTTCAAGCGCTACGGGCCGCAGGTCGCGGTCGCGGGCGTCGACCTCGTGGTGCCGTCGGGGAGCTTCGCGGGCCTCGTCGGACCCAACGGCGCGGGCAAGACCACCACGCTCAGCATGATCACCGGGCTGCTGCGCCCCGACGGCGGCACGGCCGAGGTCGACGGGTTTCACGTGTGGCGCGACCCCGTGGAGGTCAAGGCGCGCATCGGCGTGCTGCCGGAGGGGCTGCGGCTGTTCGAGCGGCTGTCGGGCCGCGAGCTGCTCCTGTACAACGGCCGGCTGCGCGGCATCCCCAAGGCCGACGTCGAGCAGCGCGCGGGCGAGCTGCTGGCCGTGATGGACCTGACCGCCGCCGCCGACAAGCTCGTCGTCGACTACTCCACCGGCATGCGCAAGAAGATCGGCCTGGCCGCCGCGCTGCTGCACAACCCGTCCGTGCTCTTCCTGGACGAGCCGTTCGAGGGTGTCGACCCGGTCAGCGCCAACACGCTCACCGACGTGCTCCGGCGCTTCACGGCGTCCGGCTCGACGGTGATCTTCTCCAGCCATGTCATGGACCTGGTCGAGCGGCTGTGCGACTGGGTGTCGGTGATGAGTGCGGGCCACATCGTGGCGCAGGGGACGCTGGCGGACGTACGCGGCGGGCGCAGCCTCAACCAGGCGTTCCTGGACCTGGTCGGCGGCTCGCGCGACAACGGCGAGGGCCTCACGTGGCTCGGCGCCAACCCCAGGTGACATCCATGAGCCCCGCCGCGTCCGAGGAGCGCCGTTGACCGCCGTGATGAGTACCGTGGCACTATTCGCGCAGCTCAAGCTCCGGCTGCTGGCCGGAAACCTGCGCGGAGACCTCCAGCGCAAGCTCGGCTTCGTCTTCACCCTGGTCATCGCCACCGGCCTGGCCGTGCTCGGCTTCTTCCTGATGAGCCTGCTCCGGCTGGCGCCCCACGACATCGCCGCCGACCTGGTGATCGTCGCGTTCACGTCCTTCCTCTTCGGCTGGATGATCGTGCCGCTGCTGGCCTTCGGCCTGGACGACACGCTCGATCCGGCGAAGCTGTCGCTCCTTCCGCTGCGTACGAGGCAGCTCGCGGTCGGCATGTTCACCGCGTCCGTGACCGGGGTGTGGCCGCTCGCCATGCTGATCGTCACGGCCGGCGCGCTGGTGGGGCTGGCGACGGGCGTCGGCGGCGTGCTGCTCGGGGTGCCGGCCGTGCTGCTGCAGTTCGCGCTGTGCGTGGTGACGTCCAGGCTGATCACCACCTCGCTCTCCAGCGCGCTGCGCACCCGGCGGGGCCGTGACGTGCTGGCCGTGGCCGCGCTGCTCGTGGTGGTGCTCGCGCAGCTGCCCAACCTCGTGATGAACCGCGGCCTCGGCGACCCGGAGGCCATGCTGCGCCAGTTGGCGGGGGTGCTCAGGTGGACCCCTCCGGGCATGGCGGCGCACGCGATGGCCGACGGCGGCCTGGCCGGGCTGGCCGAGCTCGCGCTGGTGGCCGTGATCGTGGTGGTGCTCGGCTGGTTGTGGATCAAGGCGCTGGGGCGGGCCCTGGTGACGCCCGACGTCTCCACGCAGGCCTCGTCCGTACGCAAGGAGAGCGGCCTGGCCGACCGGTTCCTGCCGGACGGGCCGCTGGCGGCCGTGGTGACGAAGGAGCTGAAGTACATCAGGCGCGAGCCCAGGTTCCGCGTCGGCTGGTTCAGCGCGGTGGTGGTCACCGCCGTGCTGGCGTTCTCCATGGGCGGCAGGTCTGACGGCGCGGAGGGCCTGCCGATCCTGCTCACCTGCGTCGGCGCCCTGATGATCGCGCTGCAGTCGGGCAATGCGTTCGGCATCGACGGCCGCTCGCTCTGGATGAACGCCGTGGTGTTCGGCTCCGAGCGCGGGGTGGCCACCGACCTGGCCGGGCGGCACCTGGCCAACGCGCTGATCGCCCTGCCGCTGCTCGCCGTGATCGCCGTGGCCACCGGCCTGTTCACCGGCCATCCCGGCGTGATCGCGCTGGCGGCGCTGGCCGGGTGGGGCGCGCTCGGCATCGGGCTCGGCGTCGGGTCTGTGACCAGCGTGGTGGTGCCGTACACCGTGCCCGAGCGGATGAACGCCTTCAGCGGCGCCGCGCCGGGGCAGGGCGGCCAGGCGTTCGCCTCCGCCATGGGGGCCACGGTCGGCATCGCGCTGCTGTCGCTGCCGTTCGTGGTGCCGCTGGCGTTCGGCTGGCTCTGGGTGTGCGCGGTGGCGCCCTTCTACGGGTTGCTCGTGGAGGTGCTCGGCAGGCGCCTGGCCGCCAGGATCGGATTCGCCCGGATGCCCGAGCTGCTGGGGGCCGTTTCCAAAGGTAGTTGAATGGTCTAGTCCAATGGGCGAGACCGGTCTACGGCTCCCCTGAGCGACTCGATACCCTTCGAAACATGATTGACCAGGGGCTCGAGCGTCGCAGCGCTGCCGTTACCGAGATGCCGGACGAGCTACGCCACGATGTGCGCCTGCTCGGCAAACTGCTCGGCCAGGTGCTCGCCGAACAGGGTGGCGAAGACCTGCTGGCCGACGTCGAACGGCTGCGCAAGGCCGTCATCGCAGCACGCAGGGGCGAGGTCTCGGCCGACGAGATCACCGCCATGGTCGCCGAATGGGAGATCGAGCGGGCCGTGGCGGTCGCCCGCGCGTTCACCTGCTATTTCCACCTGGCCAACCTGGCCGAGGAACACTACCGGATCCGCACACTACGCGAGCGGGACGCCGAGGGCAGGGTCCAGCGCGAGTCGCTGGCCCAGGCCGTACAGGAGCTGGGCCACGAGCGGGTCGCCGAGCTGCTGGAGGGCCTTGAGCTGCACCCGGTGCTCACCGCGCACCCCACCGAGGCACGCAGGCGCGCGGTCGTCACCGCCATCCAGCGCGTCAGCGGCCAGCTCACCGAGTACAACACGCCCGGCCGCGGCGCCACCGAGCGCGCCGAGAACAAGCGCCGCATGCTGGAGGAGATCGACCTCCTGTGGCGCACGGCCCAGCTCCGCTCGACCAAGCTCGATCCGCTCGACGAGGTGCGCACGGCGATGGCCGCCTTCGACGAGACGCTGTTCCGCATGGTGCCGCAGGTCTACCGCTCGCTGGACGCCGCGCTCGACGAGAGCACCGGCACCCGCCCGCCGCAGGCCCGGCCGTTCATCCGGTACGGCAGCTGGATCGGCGGCGACCGCGACGGCAACCCGAACGTCACGGCCAGGGTCACCCGCGAGACCATCCAGATCCAGTCCGAGCACGTGCTGACGGCCCTGGAGACCGCCTGCACGCGCATCGCCCGCACGCTGACCGCCTCCGTCCAGTTCGCCTCGCCGTCGCCCGCGCTCAAGTCCGCGCTGGCCGAGGCCGTGGACGCCTACCCCGACGTGGTCGGCGAGCTGGCCACCCGCTCGCCGCGCGAGCCGCATCGGCAGTGGCTGCTGTTCGTGGCCGCGCGCATCGCCGCGACCCACCGTCGCGACCTCGACCTGGCCTACCGCTCGCCGGCCGAGCTGCTGGACGACCTCCGGCTGGCGCAGGAGTCGCTGGCCGCCTCGGCGCCGCGGCAGGCGTACGGGGAGCTGCAGCACCTCATCTGGCAGGTCGAGACGTTCGGCTTCCACCTGGCCGAGCTGGAGGTGCGCCAGCACTCCCAGGTGCACGCGGCCGCCCTGGAGGAGGTCAGGGCCGGCGGCGAGCTGTCGGAGCGCACCGAGGAGGTGCTGGCCACGATCCGGGTGATCGCCTGGATCCAGGAGCGGTTCGGCGTCGCGGCCTGCTCCCGCTACGTGGTCTCCTTCACCCGCTCGTCCGATGACATCGCGGCCGTCTACGAGCTGGCCAGGCACGCGCTCGGCGAGCGGGCGCCGGTGCTCGACGTCGTGCCGCTGTTCGAGTCGGGCCAGGACCTGGCCAATTCGCCGGGCGTGCTGACCGGCATGCTGGAGATCCCGGAGATGCGGGAGCGCCTGGAGGCCACCGGCCGGCGTATGGAGATCATGCTCGGCTACTCCGACTCGGCCAAGGAGCTCGGCCCCGCGGCCGCCACGCTCCGGCTCTACGAGGCCCAGGAGGAGCTGACGGCCTGGGCGGCCAAGCACGACGTGAAGCTGCGCATGTTCCACGGCCGCGGCGGCGCGCTGGGCCGCGGCGGCGGCCCGGCCAACCGCGCGGTGCTGGCCCAGGCGCCCGGCTCGGTCGCCGGCCGGTTCAAGGTCACCGAGCAGGGCGAGGTCATCTTCGCCCGCTACGGCCACATCGCCATCGCCCGCCGCCACCTGGAGCAGGTGGCCAACGCCGTGCTGATGGCCTCCTCGCCCACGGTCGGCGCCCGCACCGCGGCCGCCGCCGAGCGCTTCCGCGGCCTGGCCGAGCAGGTGGCCACGGCCTCGGAGCAGGCCTACCGCGCGCTGACCGAGGCGCCGGGGTTCCCCGAGTGGTTCGGCCTGGTAAGCCCGCTGGAGGAGATCGGCACGCTGCGCCTGGGCTCGCGCCCGGCGCGCCGCGGGCTCGGCGCGCCGCGCTCGCTCGACGACCTGCGGGCGATCCCGTGGGTGTTCGCGTGGGCGCAGACGCGGGTCAACCTGCCCGGCTGGTACGGCCTCGGCACCGGTCTGGCCTCGGTCGGCTCCCTGGACGAGCTGCGGGCGGCGTACGCGGAGTGGCCGCTGTTCAACGCGATGCTGGACAACGCCGAGATGTCGCTGGCCAAGACCGACCGCTCGATCGCCAAGCGCTACCTGGCGCTGGGCGGCCGGGAGGACTTCGCCCGGCAGGTGCTGGAGGAGTACGACCGGACCCGCGACCTGGTGCTGCGGGTCACCGGCCACACGCGGCTGCTGGAGAACCGCAAGGTGCTCTCGCGCGCCGTCCAGCTCCGCGACCCGTACGTGGACGCGCTGTCGCACCTCCAGCTGCGGGCACTGCGCGCGCTGCGCACCGGCAACCCGTCGGAGCAGGAGCGCGAACGCCTGTCCACGCTCCTGCTCCTGTCGGTCAACGGCGTCGCGGCGGGCCTGCAGAACACCGGCTGAGCGCGGGCGGTCTAGCGGAGGCCCTCGAAGAAGGCGATGACGTCGGAGGTGAGGGCCTCCGTCGCGGTGTGCGCGGTGTAGTGGCCGTGCGCCGGGGCCGGCAGCGTCTTCCAGGAGACGATGTTCGCGTGGTCGCGCTCGGCGAAGCGGCGGATCGACTTGAAGTCGCCCTCGGCCATCGCCAGCGCGGTCGGCGCGGTGGTGGGCTCCTCGGGCTGCTCCATGCCGGCGTTCTCCCGGTACAGCCGGATCGCCGACCCGGCGGTGCCGGTGAACCAGTGGATCGCGGCGTTGGTGAGCACGAAGTCGTCGTCCAGGTCCTCGTCGAAGAGCTGGGCGAGCCAGCCCACGAGCCCGGCGGGGGAGTCGGCGAGGGCGTGGGCGAGCGTCTGCGGCTGCTGCGAGTGCAGCACGTTGAACGCGCCCTTCTCCTTCCAGAACCAGTCGAGCACGGCCAGCCCCGCCTGATCCTCCTCGCTCAGCCCGGCGAACTCGGCCGGGTCGCCGGAGGGGAAGGCGAACAGCTGGGTGACGTGCACGCCCACGACGTGGTCAGGGTCGATCCTGCCGACCTCGGGCGAGATCATCGAGCCGGCGTCGTTGCCGACCGCGCCGTAGCGGGTGTGGCCGAGGCGGGACATCAGCTCGGCCCACGCCCTGGCGATGCGCCGGTTGTTCCAGCCCAGCTCGTCGGTGGGGCCGGAGAAGCCGTAGCCGGGGATCGACGGGATGACCAGGTGGAAGTGGCGCGACAGGGGCTCGATGGCGTCGAGGTACTCGGCGATCGAGCCGGGCCAGCCGTGGGTGAGGATCAGCGCCAGGGCGTCGGGGTCGTCGTTGCGCACGTGGATGAAGTGGATGTTCTGCCCGTCGATCTCGGTGGTGAACTGCGGGTGGGCGTTGAGCCTGGCCTCCTGCGCGCGCCAGTCGAAGCCGGTCCGCCAGTGGCCGATCAGACGCTTGACCCGCTCGACGCTGACGCCCTGGTCGGCGCCGGGGATCTCGTGGGTGAAGCGGGTCAGGGCGAGGCGGGCCTGGAGGTCGTCGAGGTCGGCCTGGGGGATCTCGACGCGGAACGGGCTGATGCTCATGAAAGGCTCCCGGAACAAGCGGAACGGTTTGTTCTGTTCCAGAATATCAGAACGGAATGCTTTATTCCACAACGATCCGCTCCGACCCCGCGTAGACGTTGCAGCGCTCGCCGCGCAGGAACCCCACGAGCGTGATGCCGAACTCCCTGGCCAGCTCCACCGCGAGCGACGACGGCGCAGAGACCGAGCACACCGCCGGGATCCCGGCGGCCAGCGCCTTCTGCATGATCTCGTAGCTGGTCCGCCCGCTGACCATGAGCAGGTGCTCGGCCAGCGGCAGCCGCTCGGTCAGCCCCGCCCAGCCGACCAGCTTGTCCACCGCGTTGTGGCGCCCCACGTCCTCGCGCAGCGCCACCAGCGTGCCCGCGGCCGAGAACAGCCCGGCGGCGTGCAGGCCGCCGGTCTTGCCGAACAGGCCCTGGGCCGCGCGCAGCGCGTCCGGCAGCCTGTACAGGAACTCGGGGGTGAGGGCCAGCCGGCCCCTGGGGACCGGCTTGCAGCGGTCGTGCAGCGCGTCGAGGCTGGCCGAGCCGCAGACGCCGCACGCGCTCGACGTGAGGAAGTGGCGCTCCAGCGCGGGCAGGTCGGGGATGGGGCCGCGCAGGCGCACGGTCACCGTGTTGTAGCGGGCCTCGGGCGGGAGGTCCTCGTCGGTGCAGTACGCGATGGCGGCGATGTCGCCGGCACCGGCCAGGCCCTCGCCGTGCAGGAACCCGGTGGCCAGCTCGAAGTCGTGCCCGGGGGTGCGCATGGTGATGGCCACGGTCTTGCGGGTGCCGTCGTGCGCGGTGAGCCGGATCTCCAGCGGCTCCTCGGTGGTCAGGTCGTCGCGCCGCTCCCTGGTCGTGGAGCCGGACAGCTCCATGACCCTGATGCGCGTGGTGGGCCCAGGACGCGTGGTCACAGCCTTGCTCATCTCTCTATTTCCTCCTGGCTGCAAAGATAGAGGGATGCCCGACTCGCGTTACTCCGACCTCGACCGTCCGCCGCTCTCCGAGGCGGCGCTCAACCGCGCGCTCGTCCGCCCCGGCTCCCTGTGGACCGGCATCACCGTCGTGGAGAGCACCGGCTCCACCAACGCCGACCTGGCCGAGGCCGCCCACGCCGGAGCCCCGGAGGGGACGGTGCTGGTGGCGGAGGCGCAGCTGGCGGGCCGCGGCCGGCTGGGCCGCACCTGGACGGCGCCGCCGCGCTCGGGCCTGACGTTCTCGATCCTCCTCAAGCCGGACGTGCCGGCCGCCGCGCAGGGCTGGCTGACCCTCCTGTACGGCGTCGCCGCCGCCTCGGCCGTGCGCCGCCTGGCCGAGGTGGACGTCCGCGTCAAGTGGCCCAACGACCTGCTGATCGGCGAGCGCAAGCTGGCCGGGATCCTGGCCGAGCGGGTGGAGGACGGCGTCGTCGTCGGCATGGGGCTGAACGTGTCGCTCAGGCAGGACGAGCTGCCCGTCGAGACGGCCACGTCGCTGGCCGTCGAGCAGGCGGCCTGCCTTGACCGGGATCCGCTGCTCCGGGCCGTGCTCAGGGAGGTCGAGGGCCACTACAGGGAGTGGACCGACGCCGAGGGCGACGCCGAGGCGTGCGGGCTGCGCCCGGCGTACCTGGCGGCCAGCGCCACGGTCGGGCGGCGGGTCAGGGTCGAGCTGCCGGGCCGGCAGGCGGTCAGCGGGACGGCGACGGGGGTCGACCGGTTCGGGCACCTGCAGGTGGAGTCGGAGGGGGAGCGCTACACGCTGAGCGCGGGTGACGTGGTGCACGTCCGCCCGGCGGACTGACCCGATCCGGCGGGAGCGTAGCCGCCGCGCCGCGATGGTGGCACGATTTTGCCATGACCCTTCCCGACCATCATCTGACGCAGGGTGAGCGGCGCATCCGGTCCTTCCATCCCCATTGGAAGCGGCTCGTGGTCCCTTTCCTCGCGCTGGTCCTCGTCGTCGCGGCCGCGGGCGCGGCGATGTTCTTCATCCCGGGCAGCTGGGAATACGCGTTCTACGCCAGGATCGCCGTCGTCGTCATCGGCCTCGTCCTGCTGACGATCTGGTCGCTCGTCCCCTACCTGCGGTGGGTCAACACCGGCTACGTGCTGACCACCCACCGCTTCACGATCAGCACCGGCGTGCTCAACAAGTCGACCGACGAGATCCCGATCACCAAGGTCAACACGGTCAGCTCCGACCAGACGTTCCCCGAGCGCCTGCTCGGCTGCGGCACGCTGACCGTGGAGTCCGCGGGGGACCGGGGCGAGATCGTGTTGCGCGACATCCCCAAGATCCAGGACGTCCGCACCGACCTGTTCAGGCTCGTCGAGGACGCCTCCGACGGCGAGCTCGACGGCCACTGACGCGTGCGCCGCCCCAGCCGGCCGAGCGCCGAGGAGATCGAGCGCCTGCTCGTCGGCGTGCCGCCCCGGGCGGTCGTGGTGGGCTGCTGCGGCGCTTCCAGCGTCGCCGGCGGCGCGCTGGGCGGCCGGCACGCGGGCCAGCCGGTCCTGCAGCGGGGCGCGCACCACCGTGGCGGGCCGGGCATCGGTCGGGGCCCTACTCCCACACCGCGCCCTGTCAACTCGTGGTTCGGGTCTGCGGTCGTCATGGGCGACGTCATGAAGGCCGTACACGAACGGGCCGCCGCCCTCAGTGCGGGGGGCGGCGCAGCAGGCCGCGTTCCAGCGCGACGACCACGGCCCGGGTGCGGTCGTTGACGTCCAGCTTGGCGAACAGCCGCAGCAGGTGCGTCTTCACCGTCGCCTCCGCGATCACCAGCCGGTCGCCGATCTCGGCGTTGGTCAGGCCGTCGGCGACCCCGTTGAGCACCTCAGCCTCGCGGGAGGTCAGCGCGACGTGCGCGGGTCTGCGCAGCTTGGCGATCAGCTTCTCGGCGACCCTCGGCGCCAGCACCGTCTCGCCGCGGGCCGCCGCGTGGATGGCGTCCACGAGCTGCTGACGGGTGGTGTCCTTGAGCAGGTAGCCGATGGCGCCGGCCTCCACGGCGCGCTCGATCTCCTCATCGGTGTCGTACGTGGTGAGGATCAGCACACGGGTGCTCGCATGTCCGGCGACGATCTCCGTCGTGGTCGCCACGCCATCCAGGACCGGCATGCGCAGGTCGAGCAGCGCCACGTCCGGGTCGTGCCGTTCCACCAGCTCCAGAGCGGCCCGCCCGTCGCCAGCCTCGCCGACGATCTTGATGCTCGGCTCGGCGGCCAGCAGGGCGACGACCCCGGCCCGCATGACCGCGTGGTCGTCCACCACGACGACGCGCACCACAGATGTCCTTGTCACGTCACGGGCTGTCATGTCAGGGGCTCGCTCTCTTGGGGAATCATCGCCCAGACGCGCGTGCCGTCGCCGAGCGAGCTCGTCACGGCCAGCTCGCCGCCCAGCTCGGCCAGCCGCTTGCGCATCCCGTCCAGGCCGAAGCCGCGCGACCGCCCGGTCTCGAAGCCGACGCCGTCGTCGGTGATCTCCAGCTCGACCCCGTACGGCTGCTGCGCCAGCACGACGCTCACCGTGGACGCCCGCGCGTGCTTGCGCACGTTGGCCAGGGACTCCTGGGTGCACCGCAGGAGCGCGATGCGGGTTTGCTGGTCGCAGTCGATCTCGGCCAGCTCCGCGGTGACGGCGAGCCCGGTGTCCTCGGTGAAGCGGTCGAGGGTGCGGCGCAACGTCGCCGCCACGGACCCGGCGGCCGCCCCGCCGTACTGCCGCGCCGAGCCGACGAGGTCGCGGGCCTCGGCCAGGTTCTCGCGCGCCGTCGACTCGATGGAGCGCAACTGCTGGGCGCTGCGGCCGTCGGCCCGGCCGAGCCCGGAGCGCGCGGCCTCGGCCAGCACGATGATCGAGGCGAAGCCCTGCGCGAGCGTGTCGTGGATCTCGCGCGCCATCCGCTCGCGCTCGTCGGCCGCACCCTGGCGCTGGTGCGCCCGCGACAGCTCGGCCTGGGCGCGCTCCAACTCGGCGAGCAGCCGGGCGCGCTCGTGGCTCTCCTCGACCACCCGGTGCACCCAGGTGCCGATCAGGACGCTCGCCGCGTACACGATCAGCGTGGAGACCACGTTGGAGGTGAAGAACTCCGCGCTCCACCCGGCCCGCAGGGCGCTGGTGGCCAGCGTGCCCACGGCGCCCGCGCCGCTGAAGATGACCGGAGCGCGCCACGACCCGGCGAAGATCCAGAAGTGCGGCAGCGTCACCATGAACAGCGCCGCGTACCCGGAGCGCAGGTAGGCCAGCCCGCTCAGGGCCACGACCAGCACCCCCAGGTACGCGTGCGGACGCAGCACCCTCGGGAAGCGCACCACCACCGCGTACGAGCCGGCGACCGCGCCCATCAGCACCAGCGACCAGATCTTGGCCTCTCCGGGCGGGTCGAGCGCCACGATGGCTGCGGCGAGTAGGCCGTACAGCGCCCAGCAGACGGCGTTCCAGCGCTGTAGGGTCCTCTCCCAGAACGGGCCCGTCAAGGAAGGCGGCATAGGGTTCAACCTACGTGGGCGGGCGCGCTCCCCCGCACGTCCCCAGCCGCGGAGCGGACCCGCCGCGACGGCCACCAGCTCGCCTCGCCCAGCAGCAGCATCGCCGACGGCAGTACCAGCACGCGGATGACGAAGGCGTCCAGCAGCACGCCGGCCGCCAGCACGAACCCGATCTGCTTCATCTCGATCAGGTGCAGGAAGACGAAGCTGGCGAACACCGTCACCATCACCGCGGCGGCGCTGGTCACCACGCCCGCCGAGCCCGCGACCCCGTCGAGGACCGCTGTCCGCGCGGGCACGCCGCGCAGCGCGGCCTCCCTGATCCGGCTCAGCACGAACACCTGGTAGTCCATCGACAGCCCGAAGAGGATCACCAGCAGGAACAGCGGCACGCGCGAACCGATCGTCCCGGTGGACTCGAACCCCAGCAGACCCTCGGCCCACGCCCCCTGGAAGACCAGGACGAGCAGCCCGAGCGCGGAACCCGCCGACAGCAGGTTCAGCACGATGCCGAGCAGGCCGAGCACCAACGACCGGAACAGGACCACGGTCATCGCGAACGTGACCAGCAGCAGCGCCACGAGCACCAGCGGCAGCTTGCTCTTCTGGTGCGCGGCGTAGTCCGTGAGCCGCGCCACGTCGCCCGAGACCGCCCATTGCGCACCGGACACCCGCCCGAGGGCGGCGGGCAGGTAGCCGTCCCTGAGCTGCGCCAGCGACGCGCGCCCCTGCGGCGAGTCGTTGCGATACGGGACGGACAGGGCGAGCACGCTGACGCGGCGATCGGCCGAGACGCGCAGCCGGGGCTCGCCGGCGAACAGCCGGTCGGCCCGCGTCCGCCGCGTCACCTCGCCGAGCGCCTGGCGCACCTGCGCGGCCTGCTCGGTGCCGGCGCGCACGACGACCTGGTGCGTGACCCTCGTCTCGGGGAACGCGGCGACGAGCCGGTCGCGCACCCGCATGGCCGGGATCTCCCGCGAGTGCGATTCCAGGCTGATGTCCGACAGTCTCAGGCCCAGCAGCGGGGCAGCGAGGGCGAGCAGCGCCCCGGCCGACACGGCCAGCGTGATCGCTGGACGCCTGCTCGCGGACCCCAGCAGCACGCCCCGGACACGGCCCTGCCGCGCCCGGGAGCGGTCCGGCCCGCGGCGACGTTCCCGCCGCCGCTCCCGCCACCGTCCGATGGCCACCACCAGCGCGGGCAACACGGTCAGCGAGCTGGCCACGGCCACCAGCGTGACCACGATCGTGCCGGTCGCCAGGGAGGAGAAGATGACGTCCCCGGCCAGGTAGAGGGTCGCGCCGCACACGATCACGGCCAGCCCGGAGCCGACGACGGCCCGTCCCGAGGTGGCCGCCGCCAGCTTCACCAGCGCCTCGGGGGCGAGCCCGCCACCGGAGCGGGCGCGTTCCTCCTGCTCCCGTTTGAGGTAGAACAGCGAGTAGTCGACGCCGACGGCCATGCCGATCAGGATGATCACGTTGTTGCCCACGCCGGCGTCGGGGAAGACGTGCGAGGCCGCCATCGACAACCCCATCGCCGCGGCGATCGAAGAGAGCGCGAGCAGCAGCGGCACCGACGCGGCGACCACCGAGCCGAACACCAGCAGCAGGACGACCAGCGTCACCGGGAAGGTGATCGCCTCGGACAACGCCAGGTCGGCGCCGCGCTGGGCGTTGACGCCCTTGCTGATGGAGGGGGCGCCGGTCTCCTCGACGCGCAGGTCCGGGAAGGCGGCCTGGACCGCCGCCGTCTGCGCGGCCAGCGGATCGACGTGTTTCTGGGCGTCCAGCTCGGCGCCCCTCATCGTCACCCGAACCATGACCGACCCGCCGTCCGCGGAGCGTGCGGGCGCCGCCACGCCCTCCACCTGGGGCAGCCGCTCCATCCTGGCCCTGACCTCCCGCGCGGCGGCGTCGAGCCGGGCCCCGTCGCGGCCGGTGATCAGCACCTGTTCCTCGGGCCTGCGTTGCAGCCCTCCTTCGGCGGCCATGGTCTCGGCGCGGCCGGCCTCGCCGACCCGGTAATCCTCGGTGGCGGCGGCGCGGGTGCCGAGCGCCATGCCGGCGCCCAGGCAGAGGACCACGAACATCAGCCAGCCGGCAATCGCGCGCCAGGGGTGCCGGGCGCTCCACAACGCAGCCCGCACGGGTAGTTCGCTCATGCGTCAAGCCTGGTCCGGCAGGGTGTGCGGGCGACAGCACCGTCCGGTCGTACCTGCCGTCCACCGTCCGGTGGACACGGGGGTCCTGCAGTTCCCCGACAAGGGCCTGGAAGTGGACCTGCCGATCCCCGTGGCCTGGGCGCGGCTGCGCATCGGCCAGTTCAACTCGCAGCGCTCGCAGTCCGGCCGGTGCTCGTCGCCAAGGTGCTCGGGGCGGCGCAGGAGCTGATCCCCGACTTCGAGCACGTGCTGGTCCACGTCTGGCGGGCCCCGATTCCGCGCCGGCCGAAGGGCTTGAGGGGTTCGATCCGCACAGGATCAGGCGGCGGCCCGCCAGAGGGCTGGCGTGGTCCAGCCCTATGTCTTGCGGAGATCATCCTCCTGACACAAGATGGCTGGCATGCCGTACGAAGTGCAGGGCGTCGTCGCCCGGGCCAAGGGTAAGGAAGTTTCGCTCGAGACGGTCGTGGTGCCGGACCCCGGTCCCGGCGAGGCGGTCGTCAACGTGCAGGCCTGCGGGGTTTGCCACACCGACCTGCACTATCGCGAGGGCGGGATCAACGACGACTTCCCGTTCCTGCTCGGCCACGAGGCGGCGGGCGTCGTCGAGGCGGTGGGCCCCGGCGTCACCGAGGTCGAGCCCGGCGACTTCGTGATCCTCAACTGGCGCGCGGTGTGCGGCCAGTGCCGCGCGTGCCTGCGCGGCCGCCCGTGGTACTGCTTCGCCACCCACAACGCCAAGCAGAAGATGACGCTCAAGGACGGCACGGTGCTCTCGCCCGCGCTGGGCATCGGCGCGTTCCTGGAGAAGACGCTGGTGGCCGCGGGGCAGTGCACCAAGGTCTCCGCCGAGGCGCCCGCGCAGGTCGCGGGCCTGCTGGGCTGCGGCGTCATGGCGGGCATCGGCGCCGCGATCAACACCGGCGGCGTGACGCGCGGCGACTCGGTCGCCGTCATCGGCTGCGGCGGCGTCGGGGACGCCGCGATCCTGGGCTCCTCGCTGGCCGGGGCCTCGAAGGTCATCGCGGTCGACGTGGACGACCGCAAGCTCGCCTGGGCGCGCGACTTCGGCGCCACCCACACCGTCAACTCCCGCGAGAGCGACCCGGTCGAGGCCATCCGCGACCTGACCGGCGGCTTCGGCGCCGACGTGGTCATCGAGGCGGTGGGCCGCCCCGAGACGTACAAGCAGGCCTTCTACGCCCGCGACCTGGCCGGCACGGTCGTCCTGGTCGGCGTCCCCACGCCTGACATGACGCTGGAACTGCCGCTCCTCGACGTCTTCGGCCGCGGCGGCGCGCTGAAGTCCTCCTGGTACGGCGACTGCCTGCCCTCCCGCGACTTCCCGATGCTCATCGACCTGTTCCTGCGGAACCGGCTGCCGCTCGACAAGTTCGTCTCGGAGACGATCGGGATCGGGCAGGTCGAGGAGGCGTTCGCGAAGATGCACCGCGGCGAGGTGCTGCGTTCGGTGGTGACGTTCTAGATGATCGACCGGGTCATCACCTCGGGCACGTTCTCGCTGGACGGCGGCACCTGGGACGTCGACAACAACATCTGGCTGATCGGCGACGCCCGCGAGGTCGTCGTCATCGACGCGGCCCACGACGCCGCGCCGATCGCCGAGCGGGTGGGCGGGCGCACGGTCAGGGCCGTCGTCTGCACGCACGCCCACAACGACCACATCAACGCCGCCAAGCCCCTCGCCGACCGCACCGGGGCGCCCATCCGGCTGCACCCCGCCGACCAGGTGCTGTGGGAGCAGCAGTACGGGGACGCGGTGGCGTACGAGCCGCTGGCCGACGGCGAGAAGATCGAGGTCGGCGGCATCGCGCTGGAGGTGCTCCACACCCCCGGGCACTCGCCGGGCGCGGTCTGCCTGTACGCCCCTGACCTGGGCGCCCTGTTCAGCGGCGATACCCTCTTCAAGGGCGGCCCCGGGGCGACCGGCCGGTCCTACAGCTCGTTCGACACGATCATCGGCTCGATCGGGGAGCGGCTGCTGACCCTGCCTCCGGAGACCGTCGTGCACACGGGTCACGGCGACTCGACCACGATCGGCGCCGAGGCGCCGCACCTGGACGAGTGGATCGCCCGAGGTGGATAGCCAGGTGTGTCCGACCTAACATAGGCAAGCCTTACCGAAGTGAGGTACCTTAGGTGTGCCTAACCTAAAGGCGCCCCAACTTCGCTTGCGAGAGGCCTGCTACCGGATGTACGTGTGCATATGTCGTGCTGTGACCGAAAATGAGGTCCACGACTGCATCGCTTCCGGGGCGACCAGCGCGAAGCAGATTCGCGACACCACTGGTGCCGGTGGTGACTGTGCCCGATGTGTGCGGAAGATCTGTGCGATCCTGAAACGGTCTGAAGAACTGACGACCGCATAGCAAGGGGCCCGTTCCATGCAGGGCGACAAGCAGATCATCGAGCTGCTCAACGAGCAGCTGACCGCCGAGCTCACCGCGATCAACCAGTACTTCCTGCACGCCAAGATGCAGGAAAACTGGGGATACACGAAACTGGCCGAGCACACCCGCGCGGAGTCGATCGACGAGATGCGCCACGCGGAGCGCCTGACCGATCGCATCCTCTTCCTGGAGGGGCTGCCCAACTACCAGCGCCTGGGCACCCTGCACATCGGCCAGACCGTCGAGGAGCAGCTCAGGGCGGACCTCGAGGTCGAGCTCTCTGTCGTGCAGCGCCTGCGCCCGGGGATCGCGCTCATGCGCGAGAAGGGCGACATCACCTCGGCCCGGATCTTCGAGGAGATCCTGGAGGACGAGGAGGAGCACATCGACTACCTGGAGACGGAGCTCAGCCTCATCCGCAGCCTGGGCGAGCAGCTCTACCTGGCTCGCTACGCCGAACCGCCCTCGTCCGACGACTGACCGGCCCGCCGGCCCGCAGAGCGCTCCGTCCCCGGACGGGGCGCCTTCCGCGTGCCACGGGGGGTTCTAGGCTTCAGCTCTGGGGTGAGCAGTCGGTGACGGTGTCCTCGGAGATGACGTCCTCGTACACGCCGACCTTGTAGTTGATGAGGTCCAGGCAGCGGTTGAGATCGCTCATCTGGCGCAGCACGCGCTCCCGGTGCGCGAGCATGATGGTGAGGCGCTCCGCCTCGTTCCCGGTCCCGTTCCTGACGAGGTCGGTGTACTCCCGGATCGCGGGCAGCGGCATCCCCGAGGCGCGCAGGATGACGCACGTGTTCAGCCAGTGCGCGTCCGCGTCGCTGTAGACCCGCCGCCCGCCCGGCCCGCGGCGTACGGGGTTGAGCAGGAGGCCCTCACGCTCGTAGAAGCGCAGCGTGTGCACGCTCAGCCCGGTGAGCTCGGCGAGTCGGCCGATGCTGATCTGCGATGACATGCTGACCAGGATACGTACGGCGGTTGTGCGGCCTACGGGCTCACCCCGCTGACGGTGTACGCCGTCCCGGCCTGGGCGTCCCAGCTCAGCGTGTCCCCGGAGCGCCGCGGATGCACGCCGCCGGACACCCGGCAGCCGCCGGCGAGGGTCGTGCGCACCGTGATCGGCCCGGTGCGCCCCACATGCAGCGTGATCCGTTCGGCGGCGCCGTCCCGCCAGGAGACGTCCACCGTCACGTCGCCCCGGGCCCGCAGCCCGCGCACCGACCCCGTGGGCCAGGCGGAGGGCAGCGCGGGCAGCACGTGGATCTCGTCGTGCTGGCTCTGCACCAGCATCTCCGCCATACCGGCGGAAGCCCCGAAATTTCCGTCGATCTGGAACGGCGGGTGCGTGTCCCACAGGTTGTCCAGCGTGGACGTCCGCAGCTGCTCGCTGAGCATCCGGTGCGCGTGGTCCCCGTCCAGCAGCCGCGCCCAGAAGTTGATCTTCCATGCCTTGCTCCACCCGGTGCCGCCGTCCCCGCGGGCGGTCAGCGAGACCCTGGCCGCCTCGCCCTCGCGGCTCCCGGCGGCGATCTGCCGCCCGGGGTGCAGGGCGAACAGGTGCGAGACGTGCCGATGCCCGTTCTCCGGGTCGTCCAGGTCGGCCTTCCACTCCTGGAGCTGCCCCCAGGACCCGATCCGCAGCCCCGGGTCCAGCTTCGCCAGCGCGTCCCGGACCCGGCCGCAGAACTCCGCGTCCCCCAGGACGTCCGCGGCCTCGGCCACGTTCGCGAACAGGTCCCGGACGATCTGCTGCGACATCGACGCCCCGGCCGAGAAGTCCCCGTGCTCGGGGGAGTAACTGGGCGAGACGACCAGCGTCCCGTCATGGGGGTCGGTCCGCAGGGTGTCCAGCCAGAACTCGGCCGCCCCCTTCATCACCGGATAGGCGGTGTCGCGGAGATATCCGGCGTCCGCGTTGAAGCGGTAGCGGTCGTAGAGCTGCTGCGTGAGCCAGGCCCCGGCCTCCGGGAACCAGAACGACGTGGCCCAGTCGTGCACGCCGGTGAAGCCGAACGGGTTCGTCTCGTTGTGCACCAGCCACCCGCGCGCCCCGAACATCTCCCGCGCCGTGATCTCGCCCGGCCGCACCAGGCCCGCGACGTAGTCGACGTACGGCTGAGCGGTCTCGGCCAGGTTCGTCTGGTCGGCGAGCCAGTAGTTCATCTGCAGGTTGATGTTGACGTGGTAGTCGCCGGACCAGGGCGGGGCGGTGGAGTCGTTCCAGACGCCCTGCAGGTTCGCGGGCAGCGATCCGGCCCGCGAGGAGGCGATCAGCAGGTAGCGGCCATAGGCGAAGAAGAGGGCTTCGAGCGCGCGATCGTCGGCGGAGGCGCCTCCGGTGTAGGCCGCCAGGAGCCGATCCGTCGGGATCGACGGCTCCCGCTGGCCGAGGTCCAGCCGTACCCGGTCGAACAGGGCCCGGTGGTCGGCCTGGTGGGCGCGGCGCAGGGCCTCGTACCCCTGAGCCACCGCCCGGTCCACGGCGGCGGTGACGGCGGCGTGCGGGTCCTCCCCGCGGTAGTGCGGATGGACGGCGGCGTAGTCGGTGCCGGCGGACAGCACGAACACGGCGCTGTCGGCCCCGGTGACCGTGACCCGGTCGACCCCGTCCGTACGGCTGCCGCCCTCCGTGACCACCCGCACCTGGGCCTCGAACGTCATCCCGTTGTCCGCGAGCCGCCCGCGGATCGTCAGCCGCCCGTCCGAGACGCTGACCCGCCCGTCGCCGTGGGGCGTGGAGACCCGGAGCGTGAACGACACCTGGCCCGCCCGATCAGCCGAGAGGCGCCCGGCGATCACGTTCGCGGGATGGCCGGCGAAGTATTCGCGCGAGTGCCGCACCCCGTCCGCCGTGTACGTCACCCTGGCGGCGGCCTCGCCCAGGCTCAGCTCCCGCCGGTAGTCGGCGGGGGAGTCCTGCTGCGTGGCCAGGTCCAGCCAGAGATCGCCGAAGGGCTGGTACGCGCCGAAGCCCGACTTCGGCTGCCCCAGCGCGGCCGCCACCGCCTCCGGGGCCATGTTCCCGTCCCGGTCCAGCACCTCCTGGACCCCGGTGATCGCGCCCGGCCGGGGAGAGGTCCAGTCGCCGAAGTCGTATCCCTCGCGCGACCCCGGGCCGCCCGTCCACAGGCTCTTCTCGTTGAACTGGAGCCGCTCGGTGCCCGTCCCGCCGAACACCATCGCCCCCAGCGTGCCGTTCCCGATGGGTAACGCCTGGGTCTCCCAGTCGGTGGCCGGCCGGTCGTACCAGAGGGTCAGATCAGTCACAGCGGACAACGTTAACAACATTGTTTGTTTTCGCGACCGGCGGGGGCCGAGGACTTCCATTGCTTTTGATTCCCGGCAATCGCGGTAATTTAATCCCGACTAACCGATATTTAGCCGCGTTTGCCCAGGTCAATGGATAGGTCAACTGCGAGTCAAACCGCGCGCTGTGCCCGGGAAACGATCGCTTAAGGTCCTACGATCGCTTCATGACCTGCGTACTTCTCGCCGAGGATGACACCTCGATCTCCGAGCCGCTCGCGCGTGCATTGCGCCGTGAGGGCTATCAGGTCGAGGTGAGCCCCGACGGCCCGCAGGCCCTTGAAAGGGCTCTGTCGGGCGGCATCGATCTCATCGTTCTTGACCTTGGACTGCCCGAAATGGACGGTCTGGAAGTGGCCCGTCGCATTCGGGCCGAGGGCCACGGCACTCCGGTCCTGATACTCACCGCTCGCGTCGACGAGGTGGACACCGTCGTCGGCCTCGACGCCGGGGCGGACGACTACGTGACCAAGCCGTTCAGGCTGGCCGAGCTGCTCGCCCGGGTACGGGCGCTGCTCCGGCGCGGCACCTCCGAGACTCCGGTCGTCCAGGGCGTGCGTATAGACGCCGACTCCCGCCGCGCGTGGATGGGGGAAAAGGAGCTGCATCTGACCACGAAGGAATTCGACCTGCTGCGTGTGCTCGTTCGCGACGCCGGAAAGGTGGTGACGCGGGAGCAGATCATGCGTGAGGTCTGGGACACGAACTGGTGGGGTTCGACCAAGACCCTCGACATGCACATCTCCTGGCTACGCCGCAAACTCGGCGACGACGCCGCGAAGCCGCGCTACATCACGACCGTCCGGGGAGTCGGCTTCCGATTCGAACGCGAGTAGGAGATGCGCCGCCGACTGCTCTCTTCAACCTTGGTCGTCGCGGTCATCGCGGTTCTGCTGCTGGGGGTCCCCCTGGGCGTCGTCGTCAGCCGCCTGATCGTCGACGAGGCGGCTCAGGAGCTCGGGGCGGAGGCCAAGCGTCTCGTGGGAGAGGTCGAGTACGCCCGCGTCCAGGAGACTCCGCTCGACCCCCAGCAACTGGAGCAGAAGTATCCCGGCAGGTACATCCAGATCTGGGAACGCGGAACCCCCCTGCGGGTGACCGTGGTCGGCACCGCGCCGGCGTCAGGTCATCTGATGACCGAGGACGCGCAGACCAACACCGGCGTCTATGTCCGTATAAGTCGTGATCGTGACCAGGTTGAGCAGGACGTACGGGCTCGGCTTCTGCTCATCGTGGCGCTGGCCGTCGCCGCCCTGGCGGTGGCCGTGAGCCTGGCCGTCGTACAGTCCCGGCGGCTGACGCTGCCCCTGCAGGACCTGGCGAAGATCGCCGAGCGGCTGGGCTCCGGAGACGCCCGGCCGAGCAAACACCGCTACGGCATCCCCGAACTCGACCGGGTGGCGCAGGTGCTCGACCGCAGCGCGACCCGCATCTCCGACCTGCTCACCCGCGAGCGCGAGTTCGCCACCGACGCCTCCCACCAGCTTCGCACCCCCTTGACCGGTCTCACCATGCGCCTGGAGGAGATCGTGTCCGCCGCGCACGAGCCGGAGGTCGTACGCGAGGAGGGCGAGGCGGCGATCGTGCAGGCGGAGCGGCTCACCGCCGTGATCGACGAGCTGCTGGCGGCGGCCCGGCGCCAGCGCCACGCCCAGGCCGAGCCGGTCGCCATCGACGACGTGATCATCCAGCAGATCAGGGAGTGGGAGCCGGTGTTCCGGGAGGCGAGCCGCGTCCTGCGGCTCGAAGGCTCCCGCGGCTTGAAGGCGATGGCGACCACCGGCGGCTTCGGCCAGGTGATCGCGTCCCTGCTGGAGAACTCCCTGCGCCACGGCGGCGGCGAGGTCACCGTCACCTCGACCAGCGGCGACAACTACGTGGTGATCGAGGTCGCCGACCAGGGCCCGGGCATCGCCGACGAGATCGCCCCCAAGATCTTCGAGCGGAACGTCAGCGGCGGCGGGGGCACCGGCCTCGGGCTGACGCTGGCCCGCGCGCTGGCCGCCGCCGACGGCGGCAGACTCGAGCTGGTACGGCGCCGCCCGGCGACGTTCGCCATCTTCCTGCGCCCGGCGGAGGACGACGGCGCCAGGACCCGGGTGGTCAGCGGTCCTGCTTGACCCCGGTCTCGGGCAGCTCCATCGGGATCGGCTCGGTGGCCTCCAGGAACACCCATTTCTTGTACGACCAGTAGCGGAACAGCGTGCCCAGCCCGACGCCCACGATGTTGGCGATGTTGAAGCTGAGCGGGTCCTCCAGGCCGAGCGTGTAGGTGGTGAAGCCGATCGTCAGCATGCCGAACAGCAGCGCGATGCCGTTGAGCAGGAAGAACAGGAAGTATTCGCGCCTCAGCCCGCTCTGGTCGCGGTGCCGGAAGGTCCAGAAGCGGTTGCCGACGTAGGCGAAGGTGGTGGAGATCGTCGTCGCCACGACCTTGGACGTCAGCGGGCCCCATCCCAGGACCACGTTGCAGAGGTTGAGGAGGCCGGTGTCGATCAGGAAGGCGACGGCCCCGATGCTGCCGAACTTGGCCAGCTCGTACACAAGGGAGGAGAACCGCTCGTAGAGGCGTTTTGCGAAGTCCACGTCTCTGCTCGGTCCCTTCCTTCGTCGAGCCTGACCCAACTCAGCGTACCGGCCGCCATGTAGGGCCGACGTCAGGCTGGTGAACTTACCACTTAGAAATATCGTGCTATGCCCGACATTTAAGACAGCTGGGCATTACGCTGCCTTGCACATCGCCCGTGACCCGGCATACGCGGGCGGAGCGGAACGCTGGGCGGTCGTGCCTGCGAAGGCGACCCGGAACGGCCGCCCAGCCCAGGGGAGTCCGGGAAAGTCGTTCCGTCCCGGTAAGCTCACCTGGCGTGAGTTCCTACAGCCCCATCGGGCCGGTCGTCGGCATCGTCGGCGCAGGCCAGCTGGCCAGGATGTCGCAGCCACCCGCCATCGCGCTCGGCGTCGAGCTGCGGGTGCTGGCCAACACGCCGGAGGAGAGCGCCGCCCGCGTGATCGTCGACACGCGCCTCGGAGACTATCGCGATCTTGACGATTTGCGCGAGTTCGCTAAGGGCTGCGACGCGATCACGTTCGACCACGAACACGTCCCCACCGAGCACATCCGGGCCCTGACCGAGGCCGGCCACGCCGTGCACCCCGGGGCCGACGCCCTCGTGCACGCCCAGGACAAGGCCGTCATGCGCGAGCGGCTGACCGCGATCGGCGTGCCGTGCCCGGCTTGGGCACGCGTGTCGTCGCCCGAAGAGGCCACGCGCTTCGCGGAGCAGCACGGCTGGCCGATGGTCCTGAAGTCGGTGCGCGGCGGCTACGACGGCCGGGGCGTGTGGGTGTGCCGGTCGGCCGAGGAGGTCGCCGAGGCGTTCGCGACCGGGGTCGAGCTGCTGGCGGAGGCGTTCGTGCCGTTCGAGCGGGAGCTCGCGGTGCTGGTCGCCCGCTCGCCGCACGGGCAGGGCGTCAGCTACCCGGTCGTGGAGACCGTGCAGCAGGACGGCATCTGCGTGGAGGTCATCGCGCCCGCCCCAAGGCTGGACCCCGAACAATCCGCGCAGGCGCAGCGCATCGGCCTGAAGATCGCCGACGAGCTCGGCGTGACCGGGCTGCTCGCGGTCGAGCTCTTCGACACGCCGCACGGGCTCGTGGTCAACGAGCTGGCCATGCGTCCTCACAACAGCGGCCACTGGACCATCGAGGGCTCGACGACGTCGCAGTTCGAGCAGCATCTGCGGGCGGTGCTGGACCTGCCGCTCGGCTCGCCCAAGATGACCGCCCAGGTCGTCGTCATGGCCAACCTGCTCGGGGGCGAGGAGCCGGACCTGTTCAAGCGCTACGAGCACGTGCTGGCCCACGATCCGGGCATCAAGCTGCACTTCTACGGCAAGGAGGTGCGCCCCGGCCGCAAGATCGGCCACGTGACGGCCCTTGGCTCCAACCTCGACGAGGTCCGCGCCCGCGCCCGCCACGCCGCCGTCTACCTCACCACCGGGGAGTACACGTGAGAGAGCGAAGCGAACGAACAATGGGACACGGCACCGTCTCCATGGTCACGATGCCGACGAAGGCGGCATCGTGACCATCGGCATTGTCATGGGGAGTGACTCCGACTGGCCGGTCATGAGGGCCGCCGCGGAGGCGGTCGCCGAGTTCGGCGTGCCTTTCGAGGCGGATGTGGTCTCCGCGCACCGCATGCCGACCGAGATGATCGAGTACGGCCGCCAGGCCGCCTCCCGGGGCCTCCAGGTGATCATCGCCGGGGCCGGGGGAGCGGCGCACCTGCCCGGCATGCTGGCCTCCGTCACGCCGCTGCCGGTGATCGGGGTGCCGGTGCCGCTGAAGTACCTCGACGGGATGGACTCGCTGCTGTCGATCGTCCAGATGCCCGCCGGGGTGCCGGTGGCCACGGTGGCGGTCGGCGGGGCCCGTAACGCGGGGCTGCTGGCCGTACGCATCCTCGCCGCGTCCGATCCCGGGTTGAGGGAGCGGATGGAGGAGTTCCAGGCGCGGTTGAAGGAGCAGGCGTACGCCAAGGGCGAGAAGCTTCGTGCGGAGGCCGCGGACCTCGGGTTGTGACGGGGGGTGCCGAGGCTATGGGCCTTGGGGATGCTGAACCAGGCGGGGGCTCAGGGGTTCAGGGGCGGCCGAGGGCGCGGTAGTGCCATCCGGCGGACCGCCACGTCTCGGCGTTCAGGGCATTGCGCCCGTCC
This sequence comes from Nonomuraea sp. NPDC050153, assembly GCF_044460125.1. Lineage (NCBI taxonomy): Bacteria > Bacillati > Actinomycetota > Actinomycetes > Streptosporangiales > Streptosporangiaceae > Nonomuraea > Nonomuraea sp. NPDC050153. Next base: position 1,650 of record NZ_JBITJQ010000006.1, on the reverse strand, counting down.
ACGATGCGCCGGGTCGCCACCACGGCCCCCAGCTCCTCGGGATCGAGCTCCACGAACTCCTGCCACTCCGTGAGCAGCAGCACCACGTGCGCTCCCCGTACCGCGTCGAGGGCTGATTCGCCGTAGTTCAGCTCGGGGTGGGCCTTACGGGCGTTGACGAGGGCGATCGGGTCGTACACGGTGACCTGTCCGCCCTGGTGGCCGATGGTCACGGCGACGTCCAGCGCGGGGGAGTCGCGAATGTCGTCCGAGTTGGGCTTGAACGCGGCGCCCAGCACGCCCACCGTGCAGCCGTGGAACGAGCCGCCGGCCAGCTCCCTGGCCAGATCGACCATGCGGGCGCGCCGCCGCATGTTGATGGCGTCCACCTCGCGCAGGAACGTCAGCGCCTGGTCCGCTCCCAGCTCGCCGGCCCGCGCCATGAACGCCCTGATGTCCTTGGGCAGGCAGCCGCCGCCGAACCCGAGGCCCGCGTTCAGGAACCGCCCGCCGATCCGGTCGTCGTACGACAGCGCCTCGGACAGCTGCTTGACGTCGGCGTGCGCGGCCTCGCAGACCTCGGCCATCGCGTTGATGAACGAGATCTTGGTGGCCAGGAACGCGTTGGCAGCCGTCTTGACCAGCTCGGACGTGGCGAAATCGGTCACCACGAACGGAACCTCGCCGAGCGGCTCGTACACCTCGCGCAGCACCTTCTCCGCTCGCTCGGTGCGAACGCCGAGCACGATGCGATCCGGGTGCAATGTGTCCTCGACCGCGAACCCCTCCCGCAGGAACTCGGGGTTCCAGGCCAGCTCGGCCTGCCCTCCGGCGGGCGCGAGGCGGGCGAGCTTGTCCGCGAGCCGCCCAGCGGTGCCGACGGGCACGGTGGACTTGCCCACGACCAGGCACTGGCGGTCGAGGAACGGGGCGAGGGACTCGATCGCGTTGTCTATGTACGTGACGTCCGCGGCATACTCGCCGCGTTTCTGGGGAGTACCCACGCAGACGAAGTGCACGTCGCCGAAGGCGGCGGCTTCCTCGTACGAGGTGGTGAAGCGAAGGCGGCCGGATTCGAGCCCACGGCGGAGCACGGGTTCGAGCCCGGGCTCGTGGATCGGGAGCTCCCCTTGGTTGAGGCGGCGGACCTTGTCGGCGTCGATATCCAGGCCCAGGACGTCGAATCCGAGATCAGCCATGCACGCCGCATGGGTGATGCCCAGGTATCCGGTCCCGATCACCGTGAGGCGATATGGCACGAGTGAGCTCCTTTCGATCGCGCAGGCATGTTACCGGGACTCGCTACCTCGTACGTGCCACCTGCACTTGTTCGCAAACGGTACTGACTGGTAACAAGATGGTCGGACCTCCTAATATCTGACGTATGAGCTTCCCCCTGTACGCCCCCGCCGAAGAGCACGACATGCTCAGGGAGACGATCCGAGCCCTGGCCGACGAGAAGATCGCCCCGCAGGCCGCGGCGGCCGACGAGAACGAGGAGTTCTCCTGGGAGGTCTACAAGGCGCTCGTCGCCGCGGACTTCCACGCGGTTCACATCCCGGAGCAGTACGGGGGTGCGGGGGCGGACGCGCTGGCCACGGTGATCGTGATCGAGGAGGTGGCCCGCGCCTGCGCGTCGTCCTCGCTGATCCCGGCCGTGAACAAGCTGGG